>DATJYN010000061.1:0-4473 GCA_035499575.1 Burkholderiales bacterium
CGTGGGTTCGCGTTCCTTGCCGTCGTAATTGTCGACGAAATCGACGGTTTCCTTGTCGATGTCGGCGAGCAGCTCGGCTGCCAGGCGCTCCAGGCGGCACTCGGTATACCGGTAGGCCGCCGCGTTGTCGCCGTCCACCGAGCCGAAGTTGCCCTGCCCGTCCACCAGCATGTAGCGCATCGAGAAATCCTGCGCCATGCGCACCAGCGCCTCGTAGGTGGCGGTATCGCCGTGCGGGTGGTATTTGCCCAGCACCTCGCCGACCACGCGTGCGCACTTGACGTATGGGCGGTTCCAGATGTTGTTCGACTCGTGCATCGCGTATAGGACCCGCCGGTGTACCGGCTTCAAGCCGTCGCGCACGTCAGGCAGCGCGCGCCCGACGATCACGCTCATTGCGTAATCGAGGTAGGAGCGGCGCATCTCCTCTTCGAGACTGACCGGGAGGGTTTCTTTGGCGAAGGGTTCCATCAACTCGGCTCTTGTTTTGGAAGGCTGGCAGCGGCCGTCTTCAGGCTGTGATGCAGGCTGCGACGCGGGCGAAAAATCAAGCCGGAATTTTATCATGCGCGGCGGGTAAAATTAGCCGTAAATCCGTGGCTCCAGACACCCTTCTCTGCCCGCGCTGGATCGTTCCGGTCGAGCCCGCCGGCGTCGTGCTGGAAGGCCATTCGGTGGCGCTGCACGACGGCATCATCGAGGCCATCGTGCCGAACGCGGCGGCGGCGGCGCGTTTTCCTTCCCACGAACGCGTCGTGCTGGACGAGCACGCGCTGATGCCCGGCCTGGTCAACGCGCACACCCATGCGGCGATGTCGCTGATGCGCGGCCTCGCTGACGATCTGCCGCTGATGCGCTGGCTGGAGGAACGCATCTGGCCCGCCGAGAAGAAGCACGTCTCACCGCAGTTCGTGAAGGACGGCACGCTGCTCGCCTGCGCCGAGATGCTGCGCGGCGGCGTCACCTGCTTCAACGACATGTATTTCTTCCCGGGCGCGGCGCTCGAGGCCGCGCTCGAAGCGGGCCTACGGGTATCGCTCGGCATGATCGTGTTCGATTTCCCTTCGGCTTACGGCGCCGACCCTGACGACTACCTCGCCAAGGGCCTCGCCCTGCGCGACCAGTGGCGCGAGCACCCGCTGGCGTCGTTCTGCCTGGCACCGCACGCCCCCTATACGGTATCCGACACAACCTTCCGCAAAGTGGCCAAGCTCGCCGCCGAAGTGGAGGTTCCGGTGCACATCCACCTGCACGAAACCGAGGAGGAGATCCGGCGCTCGCTGGCCGAGCACGGCCTGCGTCCTCTCGAACGCCTGCGGCGCCTCGGGCTGCTCGGCCCGGGGCTGATCGCGGTGCACGCGGTGCACCTCGAGGATGGTGAAATCGCTCTGCTTGCGAAGCACGGCGCCTCGGTCGTGCACTGCCCCACCTCGAACCTGAAGCTGGCTAGCGGCTTCGCGCCGGCGGCGAAGATGGCGGCCGCCGGCATCAACCTCGCGCTCGGCACCGACGGCGCGTCGAGCAACAACCGGCTCGACCTGTTCGGCGAAATGCGCCTCGCCGCGCTGCTTGCGAAAGCCGTGACGCTGGACGCCGAGGCGATGCCGGCGCATGCCGCGCTGCGCGCGGCCACGCTGGGCGGCGCGACGGCAATCGGCCTGGAAGCGCGCATTGGCTCGATCGTTGCGGGCAAGGCTGCCGACCTTGCGGCGGTCCGGCTGTCCGGCCCGGAGCTATCGCCTTGTTATGACCCCGTTTCGCAGCTCGTGTACGCCGCTGGACGGGAGCATGTCAGCGACGTCTGGGTCGCCGGACGAAGGCTGCTGGAGGGCGGAAGATTCGCCGGTTCAGCGCCGAATGCCCCTTTCAGGGGCTTGGACACTCGATGGAAGTTGTGGCAAAATAGTTTGTCTACCCGTGCATGACATTGATTCCAATAATTTTTTCCGCTAACGGGCGGAAATTCTGCGAGGGAAACATGAGCAAAAAAACTTGGATGCCGCTGTTGGTCGCCGCGGGCGTTGCGATCTCGGCACTGCCGATCTCCGCGTCGGCGCAATCGCAATCGAAGTCGGGCTACTGGGTACAGCCCAGCTCGGACCTCATCTGGAAGAACGCCTCCGGCCTGTGCTGGCGTGCCGGCTCCTGGACGCCTGCCATGGCCGTCTGCGAGTGCGACAAGGATTTGATGCCGAAAGAGGCTTGCGAGCCGATGGCCCCTAAGGCGCCGCCGCCCCCGCCGCCGCCGCCGCCGCCGCCGGCTAAGCCGAAGCCCGTCGCCGAGAAAGTGACGCTGGCCGCCGACGTGCTGTTCGACTTCGACAAGGCCGTGCTCAAGCCGGAAGGCAAGGGCAAGCTGGACGACCTGGCTGACAAGGTGAAGGCCATCAACCTGGAAGTGGTGATCGCGATCGGCCACACGGATTCGATCGGTTCCGACGCCTACAACCAGAAGTTGTCGGTGCGCCGCGCTGAATCGGTGAAAGCCTACCTGGTGTCCAAGGGCGTGGAGCCGAACCGCATCTACACGGAAGGCAAGGGCGAGAAGCAGCCCGTGGCGAGCAATAAAACGAAGGATGGTCGCGCCAAGAACCGCCGCGTGGAGATCGAAGTCATCGGCACGCGCAAGTAAGCGCCTCAAGTCCTGCAAAAAGCCCCGCCTAGGCGGGGCTTTTTGTTTATGGCGACCCTACAGGAAAATTCGGATCCGGCAGAACTCGCCAAATTCGGCGAGTTGGCGCACCGCTGGTGGGACCCGCTGGGCGAGTTCCGTCCCTTGCATGAACTTAACCCACTGCGCCTCGCCTGGATCGACAGCCTGGCACCACTCGCCGGCCGGGAAGTACTCGACGTCGGCTGCGGCGGCGGCATCCTTGCCGAGGCGATGGCGCGGCTGGGCGCGAAGGTGACAGGGATCGATTTGTCGGATAGGCCCCTCCGGGTCGCCGAATTGCATTCAATCGAATCCGGTCTTTCGGTTTCCTATCAGAAAATTTCCGCGGAAGAGCTCTCCGCAACCCGGCCCGCGTCTTACGACGTCGTCACCTGCATGGAGCTGCTGGAGCATGTGCCGGATCCTTCCAGCACCGTCGCAGCCTGCGCGAAACTGCTGAAACCCGGCGGCCGCGTGTTTTTTTCCACCATCAACCGCAACGCCAAGTCCTACCTGTTCGCGGTGATCGGCGCGGAATACCTGCTGAAAATGCTGCCGAAAGGCACGCACGACTATGCGCGCTTCATCAAACCCTCCGAGCTCGCGCGCTGGTGCCGGGAAGCGGGCCTGGACGCGGTGGAATTAAAGGGCATGACCTACAACCCGATCACCAACGCCTACCGCCTCGGCGAAGACTGCGGCGTCAATTTTGCGCTCTGCTGCAAAAAAGATGCATAGCGGCGCGGTGCTGTTTGATTTTGACGGCACGCTTGCGGACACGGCCGCCGACCTCGGCGCGGCGATGAACCGCATGCGGCGCGAGCGCGGCCTGGCCGAACTGCCAATCGAGAAGGTGCGGCCCTGGGCCTCCGCCGGCGCGCGCGGCCTGCTGCGCGCCGGCTTCGACATGCTGCCCGAGCATCCGCAGTTTGAGCCGATGCGCGACACCTTCCTCGCCTACTACGACGAGGCGCCCTGCGTCGAGACGAAACTCTTCCCGGGCATGGACGAGCTGTTGCGCGCGCTTGAGGCGCGCGGCATCGCCTGGGGTATCGTCACCAACAAGGCGACGCGCTTTACGCGCAAGATCGTCGCCGCGCTGCAACTCGACACGCGCGTCGCCTGCGTCGTCAGCGGCGACACCACCCCGCACCTCAAGCCGAACCCGGCGTCGCTGCTGCACGCGGCGAAGGAGCTCGCGCTCGCTCCGAAGGATTGCGTCTACCTCGGCGACGACCTCCGGGACGTGCAGGCCGCGCGCGCGGCCGGCATGCGATCGGTCGCGGTCGAATGGGGATATGGCAGCGGGCTGAGCGGCTGGAACGCCGACGCCGTCATCGCGCGCCCCATGGACTTGATGACATGGCTCTAGCACCCCATATGGGATAATAGAAACTGTCCGAAACGGGGGCGACCTGGTTTCGACGCAGGTACTGAAGCAGCACAGGGCATGCCGAGGACCAGTCACCTCGTAAATCCATCTGGAAACACTTTAGACGCCAACGACGAGCGTTTCGCTCTCGCGGCCTAATACCCGCGAGACGCTGCACTAGCCTGCTGGTGGGCTAGGCCTCAGAACAAGAGGTGCAGCGTCATTTACACCAGCCTCTCCCCGGGTTGTGGCCGCTTCGGCCCGGGGATCCGTCGAAGCGGCTAGCCGCGTACCAGCCTGCCGGTTGGCGGGGACAAGGCGAAGCTCAAACAACCAGGCTAAGCATGTAGTCCTGACTGTGGACGATTTGCGGACGCGGGTTCGATTCCCGCCGCCTCCACCATTCCGCTACTTCGCGGCAGGCTGCGGCGCTGCGTTCATCGCCTTG
>DATJYN010000062.1:0-19229 GCA_035499575.1 Burkholderiales bacterium
AGTTCTTCGCCTCGCCACCGTACTTCTTCGCAAGTATGTGCGTCATCGCCGCCGTCAGCGTCGTCTTGCCATGGTCCACATGCCCTATGGTCCCCACGTTCAAGTGCGGCTTCGTTCTCTCAAATTTGCCTTTTGCCATGACAGACGCCTATCGGTTGAAAACGTTCGAAAATCTGGTGCCCATGATGTGGATCGAACACATGACCTCTCCCTTACCAAGGGAGTGCTCTACCACTGAGCTACATGGGCCGAATTCCGCACCACTCGCTAGAAACTCTGGAGCGGGTGAAGGGAATCGAACCCTCGTCATAAGCTTGGAAGGCTTCTGCTCTGCCATTGAGCTACACCCGCCCTTCACCTCAGCCGTTACCACAGTAAACTTCACCCTTCTATCTTCCGCCGCGCGCCCGAAATTACGGTGGAGGGGGTTGGATTCGAACCAACGTAGGCGCAAGGCCAACAGATTTACAGTCTGCCCCCTTTAGCCGCTCGGGCACCCCTCCGGCGGAACCTGAAATTATGTCTTGTTTCCGTCAGTTAGGCAAGATCTAGTCCCATAAGGGGCGGCGGCGGCTGAAACCGGCCCGGGGAGGCCGGTTTCGCTCCCCGGGCGGGGGCCGTATCATCCGGCCGTGCGCATCGCAATCCTCGAAGACGACCCCGATCAGCTGGCATTGCTGCAGCGCTGGCTCGGCCAGGACGGGCACGACGTCCACGGCTATTTGACCGGACGTGAAGCCATGATGCGGGCCACCCGCGAGAGCTTCGACCTGTTCGTGCTGGACTGGCAGGTCCCGGACGTTTCCGGGGCCGAAGTGCTGCAGTGGCTGCGCAATAACGTTTCGCGGCGGGTGCCAATCCTGTTCGTCACGGTGCGGGATTCCGAGCGGGACATCGTGTTTGCGCTGGAAAGCGGCGCCGACGACTACATGATCAAGCCGGCGAGGCAGAACGAGTTGCTGGCGCGCGTGCACGCGCTGCTGCGGCGCGCCTACCCGCGCGAGGAGGAAAAGCAGCTCAATTTCCCGCCTTTCGAGATCGACACGCATCGCGGTGAAATCCGCCGCGACGGCGCCAAGATCGAGCTCACGCCAAAGGAATTCGACTTGGCGGTGGTCCTGTTCCGCAACATTGGCCGACTGATGTCGCGCGGCCACCTGCAGGAATCGGTCTGGGGCCGCTCGGGCGACCTGGCGACGCGAACGGTCGACACGCACGTCAGCCAGGTGCGCAAGAAACTTGACCTTCGCAGCGAAACCGGCTTCAGGGTCGTGCCGGTGTACAACTACGGTTACCGCCTCGAGGAAATCAAGCCGGCAGTCTAGGGTGTTCGTCGATGGGAATGCGCCGCCGCGGTCGCGTCAAGGTTTGCGCGTGAGGAAATCCTGGATCGGTGCTAGATCCTCTTTCTCCCGCGCAACCGGCAAGGCGACGAGATCTATTCCGTAAGTCGCATCTGCCGAGAGCCAGCGCGTGCGCCAGTAAAAACGCCGCGCGAATTCGCGCAGCTTGCTGCCCTCCGGAAGATTGACAAGACAACGCACGAAGGTGGTCCACACCGACATCAACGGAGTTACCGTAGGCTCGTCGAGGACATCGGACAGAAGGGCCGGGGCAACCGCCATCCGGTAAACACGTTGCATGTGCTCGCGCGCGGCCTCCGCTCCCATCCCGTCTGCGGCTGCGAGGCCCGCCGCTGTGACGTCGAGAAACCTCGTGAACTCGCCCGACCAGGAAGGCAACAGCATTCTTCCGAACCAGCCCCCGTACTTTTGCTGATGGTCGCCGCCGCTGCTGCCAGGGGAGCCGTGCTGACGCACGATGGAGACCGTGTCCATTCTCTTGATCATGCCCGCAATACCGGTGAGAAATACCACCAGGGACTCCATCAGGAAAAGATCCGTCAGGCCGAGTTCTCGGATGGTCGTGAATTGCTGCCTGGCCAGGGTAGTTAGCTTGACATCGTAGAACGCGTCCGAGTGGCTGATCGCCTGTTGGCACAGGCGCGCGCTGGCGCTTTTTCCTTCGATCGATCGCAGGTCGGGGGTGCACTTCCACGAGGCACGATACCCGTACGGGCTATGCTCGTCGTTTCCAGCGCGAGGGTCCAGCCGGAAAATCACCTGCTGCCCACCGCAAGCCACAAATTCGGAATTCGCTGCCAGAAACCGCACACAGTCACATAGCGTCTGCACCACGAAAAAATCATCGTTGTCGGCCATCACTACGTACGGGGTCCGCACCCTTTCGAGCGCGCTCACAATCTTGGCGTAGTAGTCCGCGTAGCTTGCGTCATAGGGAAAGCGCAGGTATTCGTAGTTGACGTTCGGATAGCGCGACTTATCCGACAGGATCCCCGGTACCCTCTCGTCCGCGCCGCCATCGGCAATCAGCACTTTGAACGGCAACCGGATCTGCTCCGCATAATCCATCCAGCGAAAGGTATAAGCCGCGCGGTCCTTGAGCGTCAGTAGGATCGTCAGGTCGCGATCTGGATTCATGCGCGGGGCCTATCGTATCGCCAAAGGTGGTTATTCGAGCTTAGGTTTGCCGTAAGATTTCGTTTCCTCTAAAGGACCTTGCGCCATGGCCACGTTCGCATCGCAATCCGATCTCAAGCCCAAGAAAATCAGCTTCCCGCGGCTCTCGAAAAGCTGCTGGGCCTTCACGGCGGAGGGCGATCCGAACACCGGCGTCATCGTCGGAGACGACGGGGTGATGGTCATCGACGCGCAGGCGACCCCGAAGATGGCGCGCGAGGTAATCCGGCGCGTCCGGCGCATAACTTCGAAGCCGATCCGCTACGTCGTTCTTTCCCACTATCACGCAGTGCGCGTGCTCGGCGCCTCAGCCTACAAAGCGGAGCAGATCATTGCCAGCCAGCGCACACTCGGCCTCATTCGCGAGCGCGGCAAGCAGGACATGGCTAGCGAAATCGGACGCTTCCCGCGGCTCTTTCGCGGCGCCGATTCCATTCCGGGCCTTACTTGGCCGACCATGGTTTTCAAGGACGAGATGACGGTGATGATGGGCAAGCTCGAGGTACGCATCCTGCACCTCGGACCGGGTCATACCGGGGGCGATTCGGTCGTCTGGGTGCCCGCCGAAAAGGTCCTCTTCTCCGGCGATCTCGTCGAGTACGAAGCCGGCATCTACACCGGCGACGCGCATCTCGAGCAGTGGCCAGGCACGCTGGAGAAGCTGCGCGCGCTGAAACCGCGGGCGCTGGTGCCCGGTCGCGGCCCCGCGCTCGCCACGCCGCGCGCCGCCGACAAGGCGATACGCTATACGCAGGACTTCGTGCGCGGGCTGTACGCGAGCGCCAAGCGCGGAGTCGCGTTGCGAAAAACTCTCAAAGAGGTATTCCAGTCAACCAGGCGGCGCATGGATCCCGCCTACGGCAAGTACCCGATTTACGATCACTGCATGCCATTTGACGTCTCGCGCGCCTATGACGAAGCGCGCGGTATCAAGCACCCGCGCATCTGGACCGCAAAGCGCGACCGCGAGATGTGGAAGTCGATAGCGTAGGGGAAGCCGAGGGGCCAGACGCGGTCCCTCTCCGCACCGCCTTTCGGCAAGTGCGGAGGGGACGAACCCCTTGCCGCGGAGGAGGAGGGAGGAGACCGCGGAGGGCGCGTTCTTTATGTTCCGTCCGCAACCGATACCCTGAATTCAGCATCAAGTGCTGCGGTGCATCAAATCTACGGCTTTGCTGAACGATATACAATGCGGTATCAAAGAAAAACACCTTTGCAAATTTGACAAAGGCGAATTTCTACCTATTCTTCGTTCATGGGCGACTCCCTCTATGAGATGTCGGTGTTCGCGAAGGTTGTCGCCTCGGGCAGCCTCTCCGCCGCTGCGCGCGACCTGGGAGTCTCCACCGCGGTCATAAGCCGCAGGCTAGCCGCGCTCGAAGCCAGGCTGGGCGTTCGCTTGGTAAACCGCACGACACGGCGGTTAGCACTTACTGACGAAGGCGCGAGCTACCACGAGGCCTGCGCCAGGATCCTCGCCGAGATCGAGGATGCGGACGCGGCGGCGGCAGCGAAGCGCGTCGAACCGCAGGGTCTGCTCAAGGTCGCACTGCCTGCATCCTTCGGCCACAAACACATCGCGCCGCTGGTGCCGCCGTTTGCGGTCCGTTTCCCGAAGATCCAGCTCGCCTTCAGCCTCTCGGACCGCACGGTGAACATGATCGAGGAGGGCTACGACCTTGCCATCCGCATCGGAGAGCTCGAGGATTCTTCGCTCGCCGCGCGCAAGCTCGCACCAAACCGGCGCGTGGTTTGCGCCAGCCCGGAATACCTGCGTCGCCACCCGGCGCCGCGTACGCCTGCCGACCTCCAGCAGCATAACTGCCTGACCACCAACGACCTACAGATGAACTGGGAATACAAGGGGCCCGACGGCAAGCGCGGTGTGGTGCGCGTATCCGGGCAGTACGCTTGCGACAACTGGGAAGTGCTGCGCGAGTGGGCGATGGCCGGTCTGGGCGTGGCGCTCAAGTCCACTTGGGACGTGCGCCGGCAACTGGAGGATGGCACGCTCGCCCCCCTGCTGCCCGGCTACGATTTCGGCACCGACGTCGCCATCTATGCCGTTTATCCGCATCGCCGCTACCTGCCGGCGAAAACGCGCGTGTTCATCGACTACCTGGCCGAGTCTTTCGGTCCCGAGCCTTATTGGGACCAGCCCGGGGACCAGCCCGCGGTTCCGTCGGCGTCGAAACGAACCAAGAGCCGCGCCGCAGTCTAATATGCTACGGACTTCCCTCGTGGAGGCTGCCTCATGAATGCCCCGGTCGACCCTGCCGCGCTCGCCAAGATTTCCCTCGACGACAAGTACACGCTTGAGAAGGGCCGTGTGTTCCTGACCGGCACCCAGGCGCTGATACGCCTCCTGCTGTTGCAGCGCGAACGCGACCAGCGTGCCGGCCTCAATACCGCCGGCTTCGTTTCAGGTTACCGAGGCTCGCCGCTGGGCGGACTCGACCAGGCGCTGTGGCGCGCTCAGAAGCACCTTGAGTCGCACCACGTGAAGTTCCAGCCCGGCGTCAACGAAGACCTCGCCGCCACCGCGATCTGGGGGACTCAGCAGGTCGGCATGTTCCCGGGCGCGAAATACGACGGCGTCTACGGCATGTGGTACGGCAAGGGCCCGGGTGTGGACCGCTGCGGCGACGTGTTCAAACACGCGAATTCGGCGGGCACATCGAAGAACGGCGGTGTGCTGGTACTTGCCGGCGACGATCATGCGGCCAAGTCCTCGACGCTGGCGCACCAGAGCGAGCATATCCTCAAGGCCTGCTGCGTCCCGGTACTCAACCCGGCGAACGTGCAGGACTATCTCGACTTCGGCTTGCACGGCTATGCGATGAGCCGCTATTCCGGCTGCTGGATCGGCTTCAAGTGCGTCACCGACGTCGTCGAATCCGGCGCATCGGTGATCGTCGATCCGGAACGCGTGCAGGTCAAGCTGCCTGCCGACTTCACCTTGCCGCAGGGCGGCGTCAACATCCGCTGGCCAGACGGTTTCCTTGAACAGGAAGCCCGCCTGCTCGACTGGAAGGTCTACGCCGCCCTCGCCTATGTCAGGGCGAACGGCCTTGACCGCATCATCTGGGATTCCCCGAACGCGAAGCTGGGAATCGTCACCACCGGCAAAAGTTTCGGCGACACCATGCAGGCGCTTGCCGATCTCGGCATCGACGAACGGATAGCGCGTGATATAGGACTTCGCGTCTACAAAGTGGCGATGACCTGGCCGCTTGAGCCGCAGGGCGCGCGCCGCTTCGCCCAGGGTCTGGAGGAGATTCTGGTTGTCGAAGAAAAGCGCCAGCTCATCGAGTACCAGATCAAGGAGGAGCTCTACACCTGGGAAGCCGGCAAGCGCGCGCCCAGGGTGGTGGGCAAGTTCGACGACAACGGCGAGTGGAGCCGCGCCGAAGGCCAGCCCGCGGGTAGTTGGCTGTTGCCCGCGCACTACGAGCACAATTCGGCGATCGTCGCGCGCGCCATCGCCAAACGGCTGGAAAAACTCGGGATGACGCCGGCGCTGGGCTCGCAATTCAGGGAAAGGCTTGCCTTCCTCGAATTCAAGGAAAAGGCGCTTGCCAAGCCGCGCGTCACCTCGATTCGTCAGCCCTACTTCTGCTCCGGCTGCCCGCACAACACCTCGACCCGCGTGCCCGAAGGCAGCCGCGCCACCGCCGGCATCGGCTGCCATTTCATGGCGGTGTTCATGGACCGGAACACCTCCACGTTCACCCACATGGGTGCCGAGGGCACCCCCTGGATCGGCCAGGCGCCGTTTACCGAGGAGAAGCACATCTTCGCCAATCTGGGCGACGGGACGTATTACCACTCCGGACTGATGGCGATCCGCGCGGCGGTTGCGGCCAAGGTCACGATGACCTACAAGATCCTCTACAACGATGCCGTGGCGATGACGGGCGGCCAGCACCACGACGGCCCGCTCGATCCGGCAATGATCTCGCGCCAGATCGCCGCCGAGGGTGTGAAGCCGATCGTCATCGTGACGGACGAACCCGGGAAATATCCGGCCGGCACGGGCTGGGCGCCGGGCGTGACGGTCCGCCACCGTGACGAACTGGATGCCGTTCAGCGCGAACTGCGCGAGCTACCCGGCGTCTCCGCGCTGATCTACGACCAGACCTGCGCGTCAGAAAAACGCCGGCGCCGCAAGCGCAACGCCTTTCCGGACCCGGCGAAGCGCGCGGTCATCAACGAAATGGTCTGCGAGGGTTGCGGCGACTGCAGCACCAAGTCGAATTGCCTGTCGGTAGAGCCGCTGGAAACCGAATTCGGCAGGAAACGGACCATCAACCAGTCCACCTGCAACAAGGATTACTCCTGCGTAAAGGGGTTCTGCCCAAGTTTCGTCACGGTTGAAGGCGGGCAGCTGAAAAAAGGCAAGTCGGGCAGCAAGACGGTGGATGACTTCCCGCCACTCCCGGATCCTTCGTTGCCCGGCCTGCAGACCCCTTATGGCATCCTCGTGACGGGCATCGGCGGCACGGGCGTGATTACCATCGGCCAGATCCTCGGCATGGCCGCGCACCTCGAAGGTAAAGGCGTGTCAGTACTCGACATGTCGGGGCTGGCGCAGAAGTACGGCGCCGTGATGTCCCACGTCAAGATCGCGGCGAGCGTCGCCGATGTACACGTCGCGCGTCTCGGCACCGGCGACGCTCGCTTGGTCATCGGGTGCGATCTGGTGGTCACCGCAAGCGCAGATGCCCTCGACAAGATGAATGCGCAGTTGACTCGCTCGCTGGTAAACGGCACCACCTCGCCGACTGCAGAGTTCGTGCGCAATCCCAACTGGCAGTTGCCCGGCTCCAACATGCAGCAGGACATCCTCGAGGCAAGCGGCCGGAATGCGGCGTTCGTACCCGCGGCTGAACTTGCCACCTCCCTGATGGGCGACTCCATCGCCACCAACATGTTCATGCTGGGCTATGCCTGGCAAAAGGGCTGGGTGCCGCTCGGACGCGAGGCCATCGAGCGCTCGATAGAACTGAACGGCGTGGCGGTTGCGTTCAACCAGCAGTCCTTCGTCTGGGGCCGGCGTGCTGCCGTGGACCTGGAGCGCGTGCGCCGCATTGCCACGCCGGCAGAGGTCATTCCGATCGAGCAGCACTTCTCTCGCAATCTCGAAGAACTGGTCGAACGGCGCGTGCGGTTCCTGACCGACTACCAGGATGCAGCTTACGCGGAGCGCTACCGAGCATTGGTCGAGAAGGTCAAGAAGGGGGAGTCGGAGAAAGCCGGCTCAACGAAGCTGGCAGAAACTGTTGCGCGTTACTACGCCAAGCTGCTCGCCTACAAGGACGAATATGAAGTGGCGCGACTTTATTCCGACGGCGCCTTCCGCAAGAAGATCGAGGGCATGTTCGAGGGGGATTACAAGCTGGTATTCCACCTCGCGCCGCCGCTGCTGGCGAAGCCCGATGCGCGCACCGGCGAACCAGTCAAGATGACGTTCGGTCCCTGGATGATGGCCGCCTTTGGCTTTCTCGCAAAGTTGAAGGGGCTGCGCGGCACGGCGCTGGACATTTTCGGACGTACCGAGGAACGCCGCATGGAGCGCGCGCTGATCGGCGAATACGAGCAGGCGATCGACGCGCTGCTGGCCGGACTGACGCGCGACAACCACGCGCTTGCGGTCGAGATCGCCGCACTGCCGGAAGCCATCCGCGGTTACGGTCACATCAAGGCAAAGAGCGTCGAAGCCTCCCGCGAGAAGCGCAACGAACTTTTCACGCGTTATCGCGCCGCCCCCGTTCGCGCGGCGGCATGAACCGCCGGGGTCAAAGCCGGGTTTTCCTGGCGATGCTGATGTTCGCCCTCGGCGCGCATGCGCAGACCGAGGATACGCACACGCTGCAACGGGAGGACGGGACGAGCGTCACTTACACGGTGCGCACCTATCCGCCCGATGCGCTCCTGCTACGGCCGGATGCCAAGCCGGCTCCCACGAGTGCGCTGGATACCGCCAAGTTGATCAACCTCTATCTGTCGGACGGCGACATCGAGGAGGCCGCGCTGCTGTCGAACTCACCGCGCAGGCGCTTCGAAGTGCTGCGCGACTACCGCGAGTCGGTGGGTGAAGCAGAGTTCAAGCGCGTGTTTGCGCAGTACCTGGGGCCGGAGAATCGGCTGATCGCCGAGATCGCGATCGACAACCGCCGGCTGCTGATCTGGGATCTGCGCGAGGGCACCACGCGGATCGCCGGACAGTATTTCGTCGAAGTCGAAGGCAATTTCCTGATCGACGACGTCCCAAACGAGCAGCGCACGCGGTTGCGCTGGGTGCTGGAAGCCTACCGCAGCGGCAAGCTGCCGCATTAGGCCGTGGTCCCGCGATCGCGCTAGACCTTCACGCTGAATGGCGTGAAGTTGGTGTCCCGGTCGTAGTAATCCTCATTCTCGACGCGCTTCAGAAAAGCCACCACGCGGTAGGTCACCGGCGTCACGACGATTTCCCATCCGGTCTTCAGCAGGTACTGGGCCATCGCCACCTTGACGATGTCGCTGGACTCCCAGATCGCATAGAAGGCAATGAAATAGAACAGCGCCGAGTCCACGAACTCGCCGGCGATGGTCGAGCCGATGGTGCGGGTCCACAGCCATTTTCCCCCGGTCAGGATCTTCATCTTCGCCAGCACGTAGCTGTTGACGAAGCTGCCGCACCAGAACGCAATCATCGAACCTAGCGCGATGCGCCAGGCGTTGCCGAACACCGCCTCGAGCGCGGGCTGGTAGCTCTTCATGTAGCTCGACGGGCCCGGCGGCAGGCTGACGACGACCCAGGCCATGAACGAGGCGAATGCGAGCGCCCCGAATCCCGCCCAGACGACGCGTCTATCCCTGCCGTAGCCGTAGACCTCGGTCAGGATGTCACCGAAGATGTACGAGATGGGGAAGAACAGGACGCCGGCCCCGAACGGCGTCGGGCCGAGCAGCGGCAAGTCGACGATGGCTTGCTTCGCAGCGCCGATGAAATTCGAGCAGATCAGGATCGTGACGAAAGCCGCCATCACGAAATCGTAGTAGCGGTAGCTCTTCACGGCAGCGGCGGCCGGAAGTTGCGCACCTCATCGTCCAGCTCCACCCGCATGGCGTCGAGCATCCGCGACACCATCGCGTAGAAGCCGGCGGTCAGCGACAACTCCACGAATTCGGCGTTGCTGAAGTGCTTTCTCACTTCGGCATGGACCTCATCGGTGACGTTGCAGGCCATCACCGCCTCGGTGAGCGCGAGCGCCGCCCGCTCCTTGGCGTCGAATGCCTTCGATGCGCGCCAGCCGGCAAGCGCCGTGATCTTCTCCTCCGGAACGGCAGCCGCGCGCGCCATGCGCAGGTGGTGCGCCCATTCGTATTCGGAACGCGCCAGCTGCGCAGTGCGCAGGATCATGATCTCGCGCAGCGCACGCGGCGTCCGGCTGTCGTGCCTGATGGCGTTGGCGAATTCGGTCCAGGCAGCGGCGAGTCCGGGATGATTGCCGAGCGCGCGATACAGATTGACCGGCTTGCCCCAGAGTTCCTCGAGGCGCCGTTGCAGCACGGGATCGAAGCTCGCGGCCGGTACGCGTTGCATGCAGCTAGTATGCCCGATCGTCGCGGCCCAGATGCAGCGACAGCCAGCCGAGCGCGAGCAGGATCGTAAATATCAGAGCGTTCGCCGGGATCTGAAGATTGAAATCCGCCGCGCTATGAAATCCCAGGGCCGTGATGCCCATCACGGCGCTGAAAGCCACGCCGCGCGCCACCGAATCACGCCGGCGCACCAGCGCAATCAGCGCGCAAGCGTAAGACGCCAGCACCGCCATGCCCGCCAGCGCGATGCCGATGACTCCGGTCTCGGTCAGCACCTGCACGTAGTCGTTGTGGACGTGATCGTAGTAGGCGTCGATGTCGCGACCCCGGTAGCGCGTAAACGCCGTATAGAAGGTGCCGCCGCCCGTACCGAAGACGGGATAGTCGTCGAAAATGCGCGCGGCGTAGACGGAAGGATCTGCCCGTTCCTCAACCTGGTGCAGCGTGGTCTGCTCGATCCGCTTGAGGGTGCGCTCGACGCCGAACCAAGTGCCGATCACCAGCACGTCGATGGCGATCAGACTGGCAATGAGAATCACCGTTCCGCGCGGTGCCGCTTTCCTCGACAGCACGAGCGCTGTCACGCCGGCGATCAGCAAGCTTGCAAAAAATGCAGTATTGCCCGTGCGGGAGCGCGTCATCACCAAAGCGACGACCATCACGACCAGCAGCACCCGCAGCGCAGCCTTCGCGCTCAGAAGCAGCTCCGCCGTATCGCGCACGAAAGTTTTCCAGTTGCGTTGCGGCTTGTCTTCTAGCTGCGCGATCATCAGGCCGATCCCGACCGCGAGGCTCATCTCCAGCAGCCCGGCGAGGTGATTGCGGTTGACATAGGAACCGCTTGCCGCGCTGGAATGCAGGATAGGCGTCCCGAGCACGGTAATATCGACTCCGACGAGATGCATGAGGGAGCCGTAGACCGCCTGCAGCAATCCGGCCGCGACAATCGCGCTGCACAGCCACAGGAGCCTCCGGCGGCGCCGGACCAGCAGCAGAGTCAGGACGAACGCGAGCGCGTAGGCGCAGGTCTTCAACCAGAAATCAAAGCTCGCGTTCGGATCCAGCGACAGCGTCATGCGCCTGCCCGGATCCAGGTAGGCCGCGCCGGCCTGGATCTCAGCGGCTCTCGGCGAGAGCCATCCGATCCAGCCGGCGGGCAGAGGGATCCACTGCAACGCCAGGTAGCAGAGCCACAGCACGAGCAGCACGAGCATCGGCGCGGCGACGCGCAGCATCGCCGCCGGGACCACGACTTCGCGGCGAAGCAACGCACCGAACCAGAGCAGGCCGATGGCGAACGTCCACACTTCCATGAGCGCCCAGGCCCAAGGGCGGTTGCTGCCGAGCGGGATCGGCACCCAGACGATAAGCGCCAGCAGCAGCCAGAACGCGGACCGATCTAGGACCGGCCTCACGCGACGCGAGGCAGAGTGCCGCCGCTGACGATTCGGCGAGGCAATCCTTCCACCATTTCCCGGGTCGCGCTTTCTCCGACGATCTCGCGGGCCACGGCAAGCCCGGGGCTGATGCGCGGGGGGCGCGCCGCGCAGTCGTGCGCATCCGAGGCAATCACGCTGACCCAGCCGCGCTCGAGCAAATCGACCGCCCGCTTTCGGGACGCTTCGCCAAATCCGCCGTGCAGCGCATCCGCGGTCACCTGCAGCAGGCAACCTCCGCTCACGAAGGGCGCCAGCCTGCCGGGGTCGCGCATGACGTCCTTGTTGCGTTCCGGATGCGCGATCATCGGCCGCACGCGATGTGCAATCAGCCAATCGACCAGCTTGTCGCTGCCGACAGGCACGTTGCCGTGCGGAAACTCCAGCAGCATCACCTGGTACTCGCCGAGCGATCCCAGGAACGGCACGCGGCCTTCCTGTATCAGCGGAAGGATGGCGTAGTCGGCGCGCACTTCGGCGCCGTAGCCGATGTCGAGCGGAATGCCCGCCTCGGCTAGCGCCGCGCGGTAGTCCGCTACCGCCGCTTCGATGCGCGCTCGATCATTGTCCCACCGACCGACATGAAGGTGCGGGGTGACAACCGATTTGGCGACGCCCTCGGCCACGGCCAGGCGCGCCATGGCCAGCGCTTCCGCCAGCGTTTCCGGGCCATCGTCGATGCCCGGCAGCAGATGGCAGTGCAGGTCTACCATGCCGGGCGCGTACCCGCTGCCGTCAAGGCTTGGTGTAGTAGCCGTATTTCTTGGAATAGCGGCCGCCCTGGCCGCTGTACTCGCCGTAGTAGCGGTCGGCCTTGTCGAGATCGAGCTGGTTGAGGATCACGCCAAGCACCGACGCGTTCGCCCTGCGCAGGCGGTTCAATCCCTGGCGCGCGAGGGGATAGGGCGTGTCGTCCGCCTTCACCACGTATAGAACCGCTGTCGCAAGGTGCGAAAGCACCAGCGCATCGCTGACCAGCTGCACGGGTGGGCTGTCGATGACGATGACCTCAAATTGCTGCTTCAGCGTAGCCATCGCAGCGGTAAAGCTGTGGGAGGACAGCAGTTCCAGCGGGTTGGGCGGCACCTTGCCAGAGGGCAGCACGTGCAGCGCGGAGCCGGCGATCGGGTGGATGCATTTCTCGACCGGCACGACCCCCGCCACCAATTCCGACAGCCCGAAGTGCGAATCACCGGCGCTCAGTATCCCGCCAATCTTCGGCCGCCGCATGTCGGCGTCGATCAGCAGCGTGTTCTTAATGTGTGAAAGCGCAAACGCCAGGTTGGATGCGACTGTTGTCTTGCCCTCCTCGGGCACCGACGAGGTCAGCAGGATGGTTTTCTGTGGGCTGTCGAGCCCGGAGAGCAGTACGCCGCTGCGTATCGTACGCACAGCCTCGCAAAAGGCGTTCTGGCTATCCTCCAGGAACATGCGCTCCAGCATGCGATTACCCTCGGCGATCGAGCGCGGCAGGACGCCGATCGCCGCAACCTCCAGCCGCTGCTCGACCGCGTGGCTGGTATTGACCGTGTTGTCCAGGCGCTCGAGCAGCAGCGCCATCGCGACCGCGAACGCGAGCGCGACCAACATGGCCGTCATCACGATGCCGCGCTTGTTCGGCCCCGAGGGCGTCGTCGGCACCAACGCCGGATCGATCACCCGGGCAATGGTGCTTTGCATGTCGCCGATATTGGTTTCCTTCGAACGCTGCAGGAACAGGTCGTAGAGCTGGCGGTTGGTCTGGACTTCGCGGTCCAGCGCGGCGAGCTGGAATTCCTTGCGGTTGAACCCCTGGATGTCGGCCTTCGATTGCTCCAGAGCGCGTTCGATGGACGCCTCGCTGGCCTTGGCGGCGTCGAGATCCTTCGCTACGGACTGCACCGCTGCATTGATCTGGCGGCGCAGGTTCTCCTGCGCCGTCTTCAGATCGACCGCGGCGGAAACCATGCGCGGATGGTCGGGACCGTAGCGCCGCGCCGCCTCGTTCATCTTTCGCTCCGCATCCGCTTCGGCTTCCTTGTATTTCTGCACCAGCGGTTGGCGCTGGATCGCCGGCAGGTTCTCCAATGCATCGCTCGACTTGGACTGGACCGCTGCATTGACCTGCGCTGCAAGCGTTTCCGCGTCGGCGCGTTTGCGGCGCGCCTCTACCAGCGCGGTCGTCAGTTCCTCTAGCTGGCGGCTTGCGCCGGAAAGCGAGACGTTCTTTGCGTCGATGATCTTCTCGCGCTCGCGGAAGTCCTGCAGCGCCTGCTCGGCCTGGCCGAGCTTGGTCTTGAGGGATGCCGATTGTTCCGTCAGAAAGGACATCGCGCGCCGCGTCGCCTCGGCACGCGCTTCCAGGTCCGCCGTGATGTAGATGCTGGCCAGCATGTTCGGAATCATCGCCGCCAGCTCGGGATCGTGTGAATCGAAACTCAACTTCACCAGCTGCGTATTGCGAACCGGCTGCACCGAAAGCCCGTTCACGATCTGGTTGACCACGGACTGCTCCAGCTCTTCCTGGCTGGGCTTCGGGGCCGCCTTGCGGCTGACCAGGCCTTCCGGCAGCAGGGACGCATACCAGGGCGGTGACGCCGGTGTATTGAAGCCCGGATGCTGGGCCAGCTTGGAGCGTTTCACCAGTTTCTCCGCGAGGTCGCGCGACTTGAGGATCTCGAACTGCGTCATGAAATAGTCGCGCGTCGAGCCCGAGATCGCTGCGAACAGTTCATCGTTGGAAACCACTTTCTGGCGCGTCTGCTCGATCAGCATGGTCGCCGTGGAGCGGTACACGGGTTTCAGGCTGAATGCGAACTGCGTCGCGAGCAGCGCGACCGCTGCCAGCAGTGCGGCGATGCGCAACTTGTTGCGGTTGACGGCCCGCCAGTAACGCACCAGGTCGAGCGTTGCGGGCTCGGGCTCGTGCGCCATGAATTCGCCGCGCTCCAGCTCGCGCTCCGTGACGGTGTTCATGGCACGGCGTTCAGAAGAAACTTTCTTCGATGGTGAGAATATCGCCCGGCTCGACCGGGACGTTCAACCCGACATGCTCGCGCGTCTGCTTAGGATCGCCTTCCCGGATAACGTAGATCTTCTCCTTGGAGGCGCGCTCCTTGAAGCCGCCGGCGAGCGAGATCGCCTTGATCACCGTGAGGCCGGGAATGTACGGGTAGCTGCCCGGCTTCTCAACTTGTCCGTTGATGTAGAAGCTGCGGTATTCATTGATCGTTACGGTGACCTGCGGGTTGACGAGGTAGCGCCCCCGCAGTCCGTCTGAGATCAAGCGCTCGAGTTCGCCCACGGTCTTTCCCGACAGGCGCAACTCGCCAAGGATCGGATAGGAAATAGTCGCCGCATCGGACAGCCGGATGCGCTCGCGCTTCAGGTCGTCTTCGCCCAGTACCTGGATGGTGATCACATCACCGGCGCCGAGCCGATAATTTGAATTGGCCGTGTCCGTCGATTGCGCACGCGCCGCCGCCGGCAGCACAAGCGCCATCAGGACCAGGAAGAAAAAAGTGCGCAGCAAGCGGGGCCAACCCCTCTGTAAGGTGCGCCATTATACGCCCGCAGCCCCGTTCGCGAGGCGCGGCAGGGCTCGAAAGCCCAATCAAATCAAATATTAACGAATCGTCAGAGCGTCCCGCCCACGGTAAATAGCAACAGGTTGCGGCGGTACAGGTACTGCGCGTCGCTCGAGTCGCGTTCGGTGTGCGCGAATTCGGCGCCTAGGCGCAGCCAACGCTGGAACTGGTAGTTGAACTTCAAGCCAAGGGTGTTCGTGTCGTCCTTGCGGGTGGGGATCGATTCGATATAGTCGTCATTGGTCTTCATCCAGTAGAGGTTGTGGTTGAGTCGGCTGTTCCAGGCATGCGTCCAGCCCACGGAGCCGCGCGTACTGACCACGGCGTCCCCTATCCCGGTCGATTCGACATAGGTCTTGAGCAACGACACGTCGACAACGGAGTAACTTAAAGGGCTCCAGCGCACGCCAACGTCCCAACTCGGTTCAGACTGCGATGCCAGGCCTCCGCCCTTGAAGTTTTTCTCCATCAAGCCGAATTTGGCGTAGCCGGTGGTCTGTACCGTGGCTTCCCATTGCGCGCCCACGAAGTAGCGCGTCTCGGTGCTGCTCTGCGTGGTGATCGGCTGCGGATAGTCGATGAGCGCTCGGCGCGCCTGGACGAATACGCGTGTCTTGGGCGCGATGCGCCAGAAAAAAGTCGCGCCAAAGTCGGTGACATTCTTGTCCGATCCGGCCGTCTCATCGCGATTGTTCGTGTAGCGGCGCTCAAGGTAGCTGGCATCGAACTCCAGACGCCCGGGGGCGCCGGTCGCGCCGTGTCCGTACATGGCGTATAGGGTCGACTGTCGCCAGCTGTCCGGAGTAGCCGACAGCGGGCGGTCCGTCGAACCCCGCGGGTCGCTGCTGAGCCGTTCTTCGATGCGCAGCCGCATGTCGTTGCGGGCATCGAACACGAGCCTGGCGTTGCCCTGCAGCAGGTGGCTTGCATAGCTGTCTGCAGGCGAGTCGTAGTAGCGCAGAAAATCGCTCCGGTACTGGAGATCGTAGACGCTGGCGCCCACCTTCGCTTCCAGTTTTACGTACGGGCTGATCACACTGAGCGGCGAACTGACGACATTGGTGTTCGTCAGATGGAGGTTGTCGTTGTAACCGGCCTGAAAATCGACGCCGGGGTAGGCAACCATCGGTCCCAAATCGATGTAGCCTGGGCCGCGCCGGGTCGACGCGCTGGAAGGCGTCAGCGGAAACCCTGCCGCAGACGTACTGGAAGGAGTAGCCGCACCCGCGTTCCCCACAGCGGCGGGGCCGGGCGATTGCGCTTGGAGGGCAAAGGGAAATAGCGCCGCGGCAGCCGCCGCCAGCGCGATCGGTAGGCCTCTCAAGTCATTTATCCGATTTTACTGCGCCCTGATCGCGACGCCTTTCCAATCATGCCGTTATAGAAGATATCCAAAGTAGATTCTATATCCAATTGAAAACGCGACGCAATTCTGCCATAGACGGCAATGACGCCATGCAGCAATTCTTTCGGGATTGCAAAAAGGACGTTAACTTTTGCTAGCGGGGAGACTTCTCTGGATCGGTGTCCAACCGGCGAAGCAATTCGGCGGCATTCGCAACGCCCTGCTCCTCCGCGAGATGCAACCAGAAATGCGCGGCGACCAGATCGTATCCCACGCCGACGCCCGCGGCATACAACCGTCCGAGGTTGTACTGCGCAGGGCCGAAACCGCCGCGCGCGGCGGCTTCGTACCACAACGCCGCTCGGTGCGGATCCTTCTCCAGACCCGGGTCAGCGCCGATTTCGTAGAGTTCACCCAGGTTGTTCTGCGCGGCGAGATCGCCTTTGCCAGCCGCGAGCAGGTAGAGCGCCAACGCCGTGATTGGCTCTCGGTCCACACCTATGCCCATGGCATGCATCCAGCCAAACAGGCTTTGCGCGCTCGGCCGGCCGGCCCTCGCCGAGGCGGCGAGGTTGCGCACGGCGCAGTCGAGATTGCGCTCGCCGCGTTGCTCCAGGCAGGCGCGGCCGATTGCCTCCTGCGCCGCCGGGTGATTGCGCGCGGCCGCGCTCTGCATCAGCTTCGCCGCCCTGGCTGGATCTTTCGCGAGCAGGCACAAGGCCGCGTGATAGGCGGCGGCGGTATGGCCTCGTGCGGCGGCCCGCGCAAAATAACCGCAGGCACGCCCGCTGTCCCGCGCCGCGAGCAAGCCGCGAGATAGAAACAGGCCCGCCGCGAAGGTCGCTCCGACAGAGCCTGCCCTTGACTGCTGCTCCAGTTTTTGCAGCGTGCCGCCCGGCAGCTTACGGACGCGCGTTTCGATTCCCACCGCGCGCCGCACATCTCCGCTTGCCAGCGCCGCATCTAGCGCCGCGGCTTCGCCGATTGCCTGCTCCGCCTGCCGGTCCCGCGTCGCCGGCGCCGCCTGGACGCAACAGGCGAAGACCAGAGTTGCCAAATAGCACAGGGGCCGCAACTTAACTTGCGGCCTGCGCAAGTGCCGCTTCCCATTGATTCATCGCGTGCGGCAGGTCATAGCGCGCCTCGAACGCCG
Source organism: Burkholderiales bacterium (assembly GCA_035499575.1). Taxonomy (GTDB): domain Bacteria; phylum Pseudomonadota; class Gammaproteobacteria; order Burkholderiales; family SG8-39; genus RBG-16-66-20. Next base: position 17,628 of record DATJYN010000062.1, read on the forward strand.
CGCGTGCGTTGGCGCCCATTTCCCTGCACTGCGCAGGGTGGTCCCGCAAAGCGAGGATTGCCCTGGCCAGGCCCGCGGCGTCACCGGCGGCAACGACCAGCCCGCAACGGGCCTCGCGCAGCATGCGAGCGATCTCACCGTCGGCATCGCCGATGAAGATAGCCGGCCGTCCTGCGGCGGCGATGCCGTAGAACTTGCTGGGCACAACGAGCCCTTCGAGAGCCGGCTGCAGCGATACCAGGTGGGCGTCGGCTGCGCCCAGGCTCACGGTGAGGGCCTCGCGCGGCTGGAACGGCTGAAACGTCACGTTGGCGAGCCCGCGACGCCGCACCTCCAGCTCCAGGCGCAGCCGTTGATGACCCTCGCCAATGAACACGAACGCGACGTCCATATCCGTTCGCAGGCGCTCGCAGGCGCCGAGCGCGGTATCGAAGTCGTGCACGCGCCCCATGTTGCCTGAATAGGCCACTACGAACCTGCCTTGGAGGCCCCACTGAGCGCGCAAGGGGCTGTCGCCCGGCGGCAGCGGGCGCAACGTTTCACCGTCAGCCCAATTGTGGATCACCGAAATCCTTTGCGCGGCTGCCGGTTCAAGGCTTGCCACGACTTCACGCATGCGCGCGCCGAGCACGACGTTGAGAGCGGCGGTACGCAACGAATAGTCGCGCAGCGCCCGCGCGAGGATCCCGAATGCGCCGCGCGCAACTCGCAAGCCGAGCTGCTCGGCGACTTCCGGAAAGACGTCCTGCAGCCAGTTCACCAGCCGGGCGCCGCGCAGGCGCGCCGAAAGCGCCGCCGGAAAAGATGCGAGCGGCGGATCCGTCATCGCAATCACCAGGTCGCCTCGCCTTGCCAGCTGCGCGATGCAGAGTCCTGAAAACACATAGAAGGAAAGATAGTCCAGCGCCCTTCCCGGCAGCCAGGCGCGGCCGAATCGGCTGGTCCAGACCCGGTGGACCTGTACGCCTTCGATCGATTCACGCGCGGGCAGGCGCGCCACGGCATCTTCGTAGCGCTGCCGGCTGGTGACGACGTGCACTTCCCTGCCCCGGGCCGCGAGGCGGAATGCAAGGTCCGAGAGCAACTGGCCGGTTGCAGACAGGTCCGGGTGGAAATACCGGTTGACGAAAATCAGCTTCACGGAGCGGCGGCGCCGCGGCGCACGACCCAGTTGCCCATTACCAGCCGGTCCATACGAGTACGCAGGAAGCAGTCGAGCGCTTCTACGGGGCTGCAGACCACCGGCTCGTTCTCGTTGAAAGACGTGTTGAGCAGCATCGGCACGCCGGTGAGCGCACGGAACGCATCGATCAGTCTGTGATAGCGCGGGTTGGCTTCGCGCGTCACGGTGTGCAGGCGGCCCGAGCCGTCCACGTGCGTCACTGCGGGAATCAGCGAGCGCTTTTCGGCGCGCACCGGGTGCACCTGCATCATGAACGGCACGTCCTCGTCGGTATCGAACCACTCCGCAGCGGCTTCGCGCAGCACCGAGGGCGCGAACGGCCGGAACGATTCGCGCCGCTTTATCTTCAGGTTGAGGATGTCCTTCATGTCGGCGCGGCGCGGATCGCAGAGGATGGAGCGGTTGCCGAGCGCGCGCGG
>DATJYN010000063.1:0-2897 GCA_035499575.1 Burkholderiales bacterium
CGTCGCTGCACACGATGACGTCGCAGTCCACCGGCTGGTCGCCTTGCAGGACCGTGGCCGATAGGCTGTGAAAGGCCCCGGCGACGGCGACGTTTTTGCCAACAATCTCCGCTGCCTGCTCGGCCGCGGAACCTTGCCAGACGCCGAGCACGCGGGTGGGACGTCCGCCGACGGCAGCGGCCAGCGGGACCGTCGCGTCAATGAGCACGGTGCCCTGGCGAAAAGCGGGCTTGAGCTGTTTCAGCAGCTCGGCTTGTCCGGCGAAGGGAACAGTCAGTACCACAATGTCAGACATCTTGACGGCGGTGGCGTTGTCCGCGCCTTCCACGCTGGCCAGAGGGCCAACGGTCTCGGCGATCTTGGCAGCCGCCGAGCGGGCGCGTTCGGCATCGCGCGAGCCGATGATGACGGATTCTCCGGCGCGGGCCCAGCGCGCTGCCAGCCCCGAGCCTTCCGGGCCGGTGCCTCCGACGATGGCGATCATGCCGCGCCGTCCGCCGCGATGGGTTCAGCGGTGGGCGATTGCATCGGATAGGTGTATTTCGTGTATACCGTGTTGCGCTGGGCGGGGATGCGGCCCAGCTCCAGAATGCGCTCCTGAAATTCCGCGGTCGAGACGTACTGTCCGGCAGTCGCGCCCGCGAGCCGCGAAATGTTCTCCTCGAAGAGCGTGCCGCCGTAATCGTCAGCGCCGGCCAGCAGCATCAGTTGCGAGATCTCGCGGCCCAGCTTTACCCACGAGACCTGAATGTGGTTGATGGAGCCAGCCAGCATCACGCGCGCCAGGGCGTGGACTTTCAGATGCTCCTCCACGGTCGCGCCGGCGCGGGCGAGTCCCTGCGCGAACAGCAGCGTGTTGTCGTGAATGAAGCCGAGGGGAACGAACTCGGTGAAGCCGCCGGTGCGCGACTGGATCTCGCGCAGCAGAAGCAACTGGTTGACCCAGTGCTCGGGGGTTTCGCGGTGGCCGTACATCATGGTGGAGGTGCTGCGGATGCCGCACAGGTGCGCGGTCTCGATGACCTCGCGCCATTGCGCGGTGCTCAGCTTGTTGTGCGAGAGCACGTGGCGCACGCTGTCGTCGAGGATTTCGGCGGCGGTGCCGGGCAGGGTGTCGAGCCCATTTTCCTTCAACATTAAAAGATATTCGCGGATGGGCAGGCCGGTAAGCTCGACGCCGTAGACCATCTCCATGGGCGAGAAGGCGTGGCAGTGCATCTTGGGCGTGGCCGACTTCACCGCGCGCAGAATGTCGCGATAGTAGAACGGCGGCAGGTCGCGCGGCAGGCCGCCCTGGATGCAGACCTCGGTGGCGCCCCACTGTTCGGCCTCACGCGACTTCTGCGCGACCTCTTCGAGTGAGAGGAAGTAGGCGGTCTCGTGCCGGGGTCCGACGCCGAAGGCGCAGAACTTGCAACCGACAAAGCAGACGTTGGTGAAATTGATGTTGCGGGTGACGACGTAGGTGATGACGTCACCCAGCAGTCGCTGGCGAATTTCGTTGGCGGCCGTTACCAGACCAAGAAGATCGTCACCAGTGCAATGGGCGAGCAGCAGGCACTCGTCGCGGGTGAGCACGCTGCCGTCGAGCGAGGACAGAACTTTTTCCAGCGCGCTCCGCGCCGGCGGGGAGACGCGATGCTGGACCGTGTTCCAGTTTGTGGATTGAAGCGTCTGCGGATTGGCCCAGGGGAGGCTCTGCATATTTCACCGGAACAAATCTTTCTCTGCGGGACGCACCATCCGGCGCGCGCTACCCGGGCCGCGCCGATAGGGATATCCACGAATTATACAAGCGGGAACGCGGGCATTTTTGCCGCAGACGAGTCCGGCGACACAGGCCAATTCATCGGCCACAGCCTCTTCCGTGGAGTGCATGGTGTAGCCGTAGGCATCGCGCTTACCACGATAATCGTGTATTGGCTTAATGCCTGCGACACCGATAGCGACATCGCACAAACCTTCGCGCCAGGGGCGTCCAAAGCTGTCGGCAATGATCACGGGAATGTGCAGTCCGGTACGCTGCTTTAATTTTCGATGAATTTGCGCGGCCGAGCGGTCGGGGTCGGCGGGCAGCAACACGGCGCTGGCGCCGCCATCCACGTTGGAAACGTCCACGCCACTGTTGGCGCAAACCAGGCCGTGCTGCGTCTCGGTGATAAGGATGTGGCGCTTGCGCACGACGCGCCGGGCTTCGCGCAAGGCCAGCTCGACGACGCGTGGGTCGGCGGCATTCTTGCGCGCGAAGTTTCTCGCCGCCGCAGATGGCTTTACCGAAGCAAGCTTGACGGCGCGGCCTTCAGCCTTGGAGACGATCTTGTGCTTGACCACGAGGATGTCGCCGGCATGAAAGCGCAAGCCGCCGAGCGCGAGCGCGTCGACGACGAGGCTGGCGACGGAGTCACCGGCGAAGACGTCGCGAATGCCGAGTACGGGAATGGCGCGCAGCTCGCCGGTGGGGATAGGAGATGGGGAGGGCATTAGACGGCCGCCCGCCATTGCGCGTCGTCGCCGGCGCCGAAGCCCCACGACCGCAGCAGCCGCTGTGCATTCGTATCGCCGTCGCGCTGCACCAGCAGATCGAGCTCGTGCGGGTTGTCAATGTCCAGGCCGATGCCCGGCATTTCCAGGATGACCAGTTCTTTACCCGTCCTGTGCATAGCTTCGCAGTGGGGCAGGAAGCTGTCGTTGCCGAAGCGCAAGTTGATGAGCGAGGCGGGGCGGCGCAGGAGACAGTTGCTGCCGCGGCGATCGTAGGCGGGAACGAAGACCGCGCCCGTGGCTGGCGCGGCATCGAGCACGCGATGCAGCTCGGCGGCGGTGATGAGCGGGATGTCAGCGGGGACGACCACGGTGGTGTCGTAGCCGCGCTGCTCGCTCCAGGCAGTGGCCATGGC
>DATJYN010000064.1:0-5059 GCA_035499575.1 Burkholderiales bacterium
GGTCGTATTCGCCGCGCCTGCGGAACAGGCTGCCGAGCGCGAAATGCAGCTCCACCGTTTCCGGATCGACCTTGACCACCTCGATGAAGGCCTCGATCGCCTTGTCGGGCTGCTCGTTGAGCAGGAAATTCAGGCCTTTGAAATACGAGGTCGGCAGCGCGCGCGAATCCTTCACCAGGTGCTTGATGTCGACGCGCGCCGCAAGCCAGCCCAGGCCGAAGAAGATCGGCAGCGCCCCCAGCCACCAGTATTCGAACTCCATCAGCCCGCCTTCACCCTTCGGCCGCCGGCGGCTGGGTCGCGGCCGGCGCCGGCTGCCTTTCACCGGCGGGATCGTTGCGCCGCAGGCGGGAGATCTCCCGCCGCTGGCCGAACCAGGTGCCGAGCATCGCGAGCAGCCCGAGTGCCGCGCCCGCCGTGAAAAACGCGAGCAGCACCGCCACCAGCGGCGCCTGCCACACCAAGTCGAAGTAAAAGCGCAGCGTGACCGGCTCGGTGTTCTTGGCCGCGAACGTGAGCAGCAAGACGAACAGGGCGATCCGGATCGCCCAGGTGAAGATGCGCATGACAAAAAACCGCGCCTAGGCGCGGTTTACTGGGCCGCCCTGCTGCGGGGCGGCATGACCATGGTCGCGTCCGGATCGAGCGAATCGACGCGTTCGCGCAGTTCCTTGCCGGCCTTGAAGTGCGGCACGTACTTTTCCGGCACGTGCACCTTTTCGCCCGACTTCGGGTTGCGGCCGACCCTCGGCGGCCGGTAGTTCAGGCCGAAGCTGCCGAACCCGCGGATCTCGATGCGATGCCCCTCCAGCAGCGAGTGCGTCATCGCATCCAGAATCATCTTCACCGCGTACTCGGCGTCCTTCGCCACCAATTGCGGATAGCGCTGCGCCAAGCGCGCGATCAACTCCGACTTCGTCATGGCGACCCCTTCCACGTCTCGTCAGGACGGCCCGGTTACTGCTGCGGATTGGTATTGCTCTTGTCGAGCTTGGCCCGGAGCAACGCCCCCAGGTTGGTGCTGCCCGCGGCGCTGGCGGCGGTCTCGGTGCGGATCTGCTTCATCGCGTCGGTCTCCTCCGCCATGTCCTTCGCCTTCACAGAAAGATTGATCGAGCGGTTCTTGCGGTCGACGTTGATGACCATCGCGGTCACGGAGTCGCCCTCCTTGAGCACCTTGCTCAGGTCCTCGACGCGGTCGCGCGAGAATTCGGAGGCGCGCAGGTAGCCCTCGGTCTCCGGCGTGATCTGGATCACCGCGCCCTTGGCGTCCACGGACTTCACGGTGCCCGTGACCACGCTGTTCTTCTCGTGACCGGCGATGAAGTTGGTGAACGGGTCGCCCTCGAGCTGCTTGATGCCGAGCGAGATGCGCTCGCGCTCGACATCGATCGACAGCACCGTGGTCTCGACTTCGTCGCCCTTCTTGAAATTCTTGACCGCTTCCTCGCCGGGCAGGCTCCAGGACAGATCCGACAGGTGCACCAAACCGTCGATGCCGCCAGCCAGGCCGACGAACACGCCGAAGTCGGTGATCGACTTGATCTGGCCCTTGACGCGGTCGCCCTTCTTGAACTCGCGCGCGAAATCCTCCCAGGGGTTCGGCAGGCACTGCTTCATGCCGAGCGATATCCTGCGGCGCTCCTCGTCGATCTCGAGGATCATCACCTCGACCTCGTCGCCGACCTGCACCACCTTGGAGGGGTGCACGTTCTTGTTGGTCCAGTCCATCTCGGAAACGTGCACCAGGCCCTCGATGCCGGCCTCGACTTCGACGAAGGCGCCGTAGTCGGTGAGGTTGGTGACCTTGCCGAACAGGCGCGTGCCCTGCGGGTAGCGGCGCGAGATGCCGACCCAGGGATCTTCGCCGAGCTGCTTCAGGCCGAGCGACACGCGATTCTTCTCGGCGTCGAACTTGAGCACCTTCGCGGTGACTTCGTCGCCGACGTTGACCACTTCGGTCGGGTGCTTGACGCGGCGCCAGGCCAGGTCGGTAATGTGCAGCAGGCCGTCGATGCCGCCGAGGTCGACGAACGCGCCGTAGTCGGTGATGTTCTTGACGATGCCCTTGACCACCGCGCCTTCGGCGAGCGTAGAGAGCAGCTGCTCGCGCTCGGCGCCCGCGGTCTCCTCGAGCACGGCGCGGCGCGACACGACCACGTTGTTCCTCTTGCGGTCGAGCTTGATGACCTTGAACTCCATGGTCTTGCCCTCGAAGGGCGTGGTGTCCTTGACCGGCCGCAGGTCGACGAGCGAGCCGGGCAGGAAGGCACGAATGCTTTTCGCCATCACGGTCAGGCCGCCCTTCACCTTGCCGGTGATCACGCCCATGACCTTCTCGCCGCTTTCCAGCGCCGCCTCGAGCTCCAGCCAGGCGGCCATGCGCTTTGCCTTCTCGCGCGAGAGCATCGTCTCGCCATAACCGTTTTCCAGCGCCTCGATCGACACGCTGACGAAATCGCCCGGCTTGACGCTCAGCGCACCGGCGTCGTCACGGAATTCCTCGAGCGGGATGGTGCTTTCCGATTTCAGGCCGGCGTTGACCACGACGAAGTTCTGGTCGACACGCAGAACTTCGGCGGTGATGACCTCGCCGACGCGCATTTCCTTGCGCGTCAGGCTTTCTTCGAACAGGGCTTCGAACGACTCGGGAGCGGGGGAGGACTTGGAAACGGATTTGGAGACTGCGGGAGAAACAGCGGCCATTGAGTGAGTGAAAAAACCTTCGTATCCGCGAGCTTGCGATCAGCGCCGCGGGTTGGGTTGCAATAATGGGAAGCTGCCTAAGAGCCCTGCTTCCCGCCTGTCCTTTTCCGGTACTGGTTCAACACCAGTTCGACGACCTCATCGACCGTCATGTCAGAGGAGTCCACGGACACCGCGTCGGCTGCCGGCTTGAGCGGCGCCACCTCGCGGGCGGCGTCTCGCTGGTCCCGCTCCTCTAGAGCACGGGAAAGGGACGCGAGATTAGCACTGTTTCCCTTGTCTATCAACTGCTTATACCTGCGCTGGGCGCGTGTCGCGACACTGGCCGTCAGGAACACTTTCAGGGCTGCGTCCGGGAACACCACCGTGCCCATGTCGCGCCCATCGGCGACCAGACCGGGCGCTTGGCGGAACGCCCGCTGGCGCCTCAGGAGCGCCGCCCTTACAGCCGGAATTTTGGCAATTTCCGAAGCGCGCAGGCCCACCGCTTCCTCGCGAATCTCATCTGTAACATCCTGTCCCGAAAGGATAATTCTGCCGTCACGGAAAGCGGCGTCGAGATTTTTCGCACTCCTCTCCGGCGCGTCGCCGCCGGAGAGGGCGACCAGGCGATAGAGCGCGCCGCTCTCCAGGTAGTGGAAGCCCAATGCCAAGGCCACCCGGCTCGCCACGGCTCCCTTGCCGGAAGCCGAGGGGCCGTCGATGGCGATGACCGGCGGCGGCATGGATCGGGCCGGGCGGCTCAGGCCGCCGGCTTGGCGAGCCGGTCGAATTCGACGAAGTACTCGGGAAAGGTCTTCGCCACGCAGGCCGGGTCGTTGATGCGCACCGGCACGCCGCCGAGCGCGGCGAGCGAAAAGCACATCGCCATGCGGTGGTCGTCGTAGGTATCGATCGCAACGCCGGCCTTCAGCCTGCCGGGTGGCGTGATTTTCAGAAAGTCCGGGCCTTCGACGACGGTGGCGCCGAGTTTCCTCAGCTCCCGCGCCATCGCGGTGATGCGGTCGGTTTCCTTCACCTGCCAGCTGCCGATGTTGCGGATCGTGCTCTGGCCGCCAGCGAACAGCGCGACCACCGCCGCAGTCATCGCGGCGTCCGGGATGTGGTTCAGGTCCAGGTCGAACGGCGTCAGCTTGCCGGAGGATGAAACCTCGATCCAGTCGGGGCCGATTTCGACGTTCGCGCCCATCTGCGCGAGGACTTCCGCGAAGCGCACGTCGCCCTGGATGCTGTCCCGCCCGACGCCGAGGACGCGCACCGGTCCGCCGGCAATGGCGCCCGCGGCAAGGAAGTAGGATGCCGACGAAGCGTCGCCCTCGACGTAGATTTCCTGCGGCGCCACGTAGGAATAGCCCGGCACGTCGAAGGATTTCCAGCCGTTGACGGTGACCTCGACGCCGAACTTGCGCATCATATTGAGCGTGATCGCCACGTACGGCCTGGAGATCAGGTCGCCGACGATCTCAACCGTGCCACCGCCGGCGAGCGGCAACGCCATCAGCAGCGCGCTCAGGTACTGCGACGACATGTTCCCTTTCATCAGGATGTGGCCGTCGATGCTGATCCGCCCGGGGTGGATGGCGAGCGGCGGGTAGCCTTCATTGCCGGCGTAGTCGATCTTTGCGCCGACGCCACGCAGCGGCTCCACCAGGTCGCGGATCGGACGCTGGTGCATGCGCGGCTTTCCCATCAGCCGGTATTCGCCGCTGGAGAAGGCAAGTGCGGCGGTGAGCGGCCGGAACGCGGTGCCCGCATTCGCGAGGAACAGGTCGATCTTCTTGCACGGAATGCCGCCCGCGCCGTTCACCACCATGTTCGAGAAGTCGCGCAGGTCAATGACGATGTCGAGCTTCTGCAGCGCACCCAGCATGACGCGGGTGTCTTCCGCGTCCAGCAGGCCGTGCAGGCACGTCGGGCCCTTGGCAAGCGCCGAAAGCAGCAGCACGCGGTTGGAAATGCTCTTGGAGCCCGGCAGTTGGACGGTGCCCGCGGCGCGGGCGATCGGCGCGAGGTCGAGGAATTTCACTGGTACTCGCCCTTCAGCCAGCGCTCGCGCGCCGCGCGCGCTTCGGTGAAAAGCTTTTCAAGAGATTCAGCATCACGATTTTGCAGGAGCGCCTTGATCTTCTGGATTTCGCCGGAAAATTTTTCGAGTTCCTTCAACAGCTGGTCGCCATTCGCCACGCAGATGTCCCGCCACATCTCGGGATGACTGGAGGCGATGCGCGTGAAGTCGCGGAACCCGCCTGCCGCGTAGCCGAACAGTTGGGCGGCATCGGCGCGTGCGGCGATGTCGCTCACCAGCGCGTAGGCGAGCAGGTGCGGCAGGTGGCTGACCGCGGCGAACACGCCG
>DATJYN010000065.1:0-9667 GCA_035499575.1 Burkholderiales bacterium
GGCAGGCGCGCACGCAGCGCGTGCACTGGATGCAGGCATCCAGGTTGACCGCGATGCCGGGATGGGAGATGTCGGCTTTCGGCTGCTTTCTCGACGGGAACCGGGGCTTGCCGACGTTCAACTTCTTCGCCCAGACGTCGACCTGGTTGTTGAGCGTGTACTGCTTCTCCGGCAGGTCGGCGAGCAGCAGTTCCAGCACCATCTTCTGCGAGGCGAGCGCGCGCGGGCTGTCGGTGGTGACCTCCATGCCCTGCGTCGGGAAACGGCAGCAGGAGGGCGCCAGCACGCGCTCGCCCTTCACCTCGACCACGCAGGCGCGGCAATTGCCGTCGGGGCGCAGCGTGGGCGAATAGCAAAGGTGCGGAATCGATATGCCGTTGGCGCGCGCCGTCTCGATGATCGGCTCGTCGGGGCGGCCGATCACGGTCTTGCCGTTGAGCTTGAACTCGATCGGCAGCGTGGCCAGTTGCTTCGTGCTGATGCGGTCCATGGCGTCGTTCCTTCTAGCCGACTTCCTGCGGGAAGTACTTCATGACCGTAAGCGCCGGGTTCGGCGCCGCCTGGCCCAGGCCGCAGATCGAGGCATCCATCATGGCCTGTGAGAGTTCTTTCAGCAACGGTTGGTTCCATTGCTTCGCGTCCATGAGCCCCAGCGCCTTGGCGGTGCCCACTCGGCAGGGGGTGCACTGGCCGCAGGACTCCTCATGAAAAAAACTCATGAGGTTCTTCGCAGCCGTCGCCGCTTTATCCTTATCGCTCAATACGACAACGGCCGCGGAACCGATGAAACTCCCGTGCGGCTGCAGCGTGTCGAAATCCAGCGGCACGTCGCCCAGGGACGCAGGCAGGATCCCGCCCGAGGCGCCGCCCGGCAGGTAGCCGTAGAAGCGGTGGCCGTCCAGCATGCCGCCGCAATATTCCTGGATCAACTCCTTGACCGTGATGCCCGCCGGCGCGAGGTGCACGCCGGGCTTCTTCACGCGGCCGGAGACGGAGAAAGAGCGCAGCCCCTTGCGGCCGTGCCTGCCCTGCGAGGCGAACCATTGCGCGCCCTTCTCGACGATCTCGCGCACCCAGTACACCGTCTCCATGTTGTGCTCGAGCGTCGGGTAGCCGAACAGGCCGACCTGCGCCACGTACGGCGGGCGCAGGCGCGGCATGCCGCGCTTGCCCTCGATGGATTCGATCATCGCCGACTCTTCGCCGCAGATGTAGGCGCCCGCGCCCCTCCTGAGGTGGATGGGGGGGAGCGCACAGGGAGGCTTTGCCTTCAGTTTTTGAATTTCAACTTCAAGAATTTTTCTGCACCCGGCATATTCGTCGCGCAGGTAGATGTAGATCTCGCCCACGCCCGAGCACCAGGCGGCGACCAGCATGCCTTCCAGGAAACGGTGCGGATCGCGCTCGAGGTAGTAGCGGTCCTTGAAGGTGCCCGGCTCCCCTTCGTCGATGTTCATCGCCATCACGCGCGGCGCCGGTTCGGCGGCGACGATCTTCCACTTGCGCCCGGTCGGGAAGCCGGCGCCGCCCAGGCCGCGCAGCGCCGAGTCCTCCATGATTTTCGTGATGTCCTCGCGCGTGCGCTTGCCCGCGAGGCAGTCGGCGATCAGCCTGTAGCCGCCCTGTTTCCTGTACGTATGGAAGTCGATGTAACGCGTTTCCGGGCAGGAAAAAGATTTCTTTGCAATGACACCCTGGATTTTTTCGACGCTCGCATTTGCCACGGGATTCCGTCCCACCACCGCGACCGGCGCCGATTCGCAGCGCCCCACGCAGGGCGCGTGCAGCACGCGGACTTCGGCGCCGAGGATGCCGGGCAGTTTTTCCAGCAGCTGCCGCGCGCCGGCCATCTCGCAGGACAACGAATCGCAGACCCGCACCGTCAGCGGCGCCGGCGGCCACTCGCCCTCCTTCACGACGTCGAAGTGATGGTAGAAAGTCGCGACTTCGTAGACCTCGGCCTGCGAGATGCCCATCTCGCGCGCGAGCGCGGCGAGGTGCTTCGCCGCGAGGCAGCCGTAGCAGTCCTGGATCTTGTGCAGGTGCTCGATCAGCAGGTCGCGGCGGCGCGGTTCCTTGCCGAGCAGCGCGCGAACTTCCTCGAGCGCTTGCGGCTCGACGCCGCGGCCCTTCATCCCGAATCCGCGCTTGCCGCCCTTTTTCACCCTGCGATTATCGGCGAACCGCGGCGCAAAAATGCTTGACTGCGGTCAATCCGGACCGCCGCAGGAGGAAAACGCCGCCGCCTGCGCCGCGGCGTTTGCCAGCCTTATTTGAACAGGACGAAGGCCTTTTCCAGCGCGATCCACACGCCGATCAGGAACGGCACGCCCACGGCCAGCCAGGCGAGCGCGCCTCCCATTCCGAAACTGCCCCGCGCAGCAGCTGCAGCGTCGGCTGCAACGACGTTCCTGCCGCGCGTCAGGGCGCGCTCGGCTTCGAGCTCCTGTTCGGTCATGTAGTTTTTAGCGTCCACCGGCTTGACCAGCATGTTGCAGATCAATCCCACGAGCAGCATGCCCGCGAGGATGTACAGGGTGCGGTCGTACACCAGGTTCTTTGGCACGCCCGCGTGCAGTTGCGCCTCGCGGATGTTGGCGATCAGCACCGGCCCGATGATCCCGGCCGCCGACCACGCCGTAAGCAGGCGGCCATGAATGGCGCCCACCATCTGGGTGCCGAACACGTCCGCGAGATAGGCCGGCACGGTCGCGAACCCGCCGCCGTACATGGTGAGGATGAGGCACACCGTCGCCACAAACAGGCCCGCAGCACCCATGTGTCCCAAGGTCGGCATCGAGCAGTAAAGGATCATGCCGAGCACGAAAAACACGACGTAAGTGGTCTTGCGCCCCATAAAGTCGGACATCGATGCCCAGAAAATGCGGCCCACGCTGTTGAACAGGCTGACCAGCCCCACCAGGCCCGCCGCTGCCGCCGCGATGCCGGCTTTCTGGGCGGCGGTCACCACGTCGGTAGAGGCGGCGCCGACCAGCAGCGGCCCGAAGATCTCCTGGAACATGGGCGAGGCCATGACGATCACGCCGATGCCGGCGCTCACGTTCAGGCACAGCACGCCCCAGATGCACCAGAACTGTGGCGTCTTCCACGCCTTGTCCAGATGCACGTGGCGATTCGTAATCAGCGTTTTGGACTGCGTCTCGCTCGGCGACCAGCCGGCAGGTCGCCAGCCCTCGGGCGGCGTGCGAAAGCCGAACGCGCCCATCGACATCGCAATGAAGTAGATCACTCCCATCGCGATCATCGTCGCGGCCGCGCCGGCGCTGGCGTTGCCGTTGCCGAAGGCGCCCATCAGTGCCACCGCGATCGGCGCCCCGATCATCGCACCCCCGCCATAGCCCATGATGGCAAAGCCCGTCGCCATGCCCCGGCGGTCGGGGAACCATTTGATCAGCGTGGAAACCGGCGTGATGTAGCCCAGCCCCTGCCCGACACCGCCCAGGATCCCGCAGCCCAGCCACACCAGCCACAGTTGATGAATCATGATGCCGATCCCGCCGAACACCATGCCGCCGCCCCAGCAGAGCGCGGCAATGAAGCCCGACTTGCGCGGGCCCGCGTGCTCGAGCCAGCCGCCCCAGAGCGCAGCGGAGACGCCCAGCATGAAAATGAACAGCGTGAAGGTGAAGCTCACCATCGGCACGGTCCAGTTGCACTGGGTGGTGAACAGCTCGGACATGACCGACTGTCCCGCGCAGGCCGCGGCGTCGGCGCTCGCGAGCGTTTTCGTCATCGGCAGCCAGAACACCGAGAACCCGTAGGCCATGCCGATGCACAGGTGGATCGCCAGCGCTGCCGGCGGCACCAGCCAGCGGTTGAATCCCGGACCCGCGACAGTACGCTCCTTGTCGAGCAGGCCCGCGCCATTGATTTCGCTTCCGGACAGCACTCCCGTCGCTTGCGCCATCGTTTCCCCCTCCAGGTGGATTAGCCGATAGATATGTTTTTAATTGCCTATTAGCAGCCGACTCGCAGCGCAGGGTAGTTAGAAAATTTATTGCATACAATATGATGTGACTATTCACTCTATTCGGTTCATATCAACATAACTCTTATGTCTGCAAATCCAGATGCTGAAATTTGAGATCCGCCCCGAATGGGGATTGAAAGGCGGCGGCGAGCAGGCGCAGCGTCTTCGCCAGCTGTTCGAACTGCTCGCGGCAGTCGCCGCCGAGGGCAACCTCACGAAAGCCTGCGCCCATTTGGCGATCTCTTACCGGCACGCGTGGGGGGTCGTGCGCCGCGGCGGCGAGCTGTTCGGCACGCCGCTGGTCAGTTCCGGACGCGGCCGGCGAGCGCAGCTCACCGCGTTCGGCGAAAAACTGGTCTGGGCGAACCGGCGCATCGCCGCCCGGCTCACGCCGCTGCTGGAAAACATCGCCTCCGAGCTCGAAAGCGAGCTGAAACTGGTGGCGCAGGAATCGGGCGCCGCGCTGCGGATCCAGGCCAGCCATGCCTTCGCGGTCGCCGCCCTGCATGCCTACCTGCGTGAGACGGGCACCCCGGTCGACTTGCGCTACGTCGGCAGCGCGGAGGCGATCGCCGCGCTGAGCCGCGGCGCCTGCGACCTCGCGGGCTTCCACGTGCCGCTCGGCAGCTTCGAGGCGGAAGCGCTGCAGAGCTACTCGCGCTGGCTGAAGCCGCGCCGCCACGTCCTGATCAACGTCGTCACGCGGCGGCAGGGACTGATCGTCGCGCGCGGCAATCCCGCGGGCATCGCCTCGATCGCCGACCTCGCGCGGCCGGGACTGCGCTACGTCGACCGGCAGGCCGGCTCGGGCACCCGCCTGCTGCTCGGCATGCTGCTCCGGCAGGCCGGCATGGACGCCTCGCAGATTTCCGGTTTCGACGTCGCCGAACACACGCATGCCGCTGTCGCGGCGTACATCGCAAGCGGCATGGCCGACGCGGGCCTGGGCGTGGAGACGGCAGCGCGCCAGTTCCAGCTCGGCTTCGTACCCCTGGTGAACGAGCGCTATTTCCTCGTCTGCCGCAAGGACGCGCTACAGTCGGCGCCGATCCAGGGCATCCTGGCGGCGATGCGCGGCGCCGAATTCAAGCGCCGGCTGGCCGACCTGCAGGGCCTGGACGGCATCGACTGCGGCAAGGTGATCCCGGTCGCCGAGGCTTTTCCCGCCTTCGAAATCGCGCGGCCGCGCGCCTCCTGACGCCGGGCGCCTACGAAAGGCGCCAGCGCCCGCCTTCATCCACCGCCCGGCCGGCGCGCCGCAGCGACTCGAGGTGCTGTCCGGTCGTGCGCCGTTCCGCGTCGTCATACCAGATGCCCTCCAGGCGCTTCGGATACAGGAAGCGATGCTCGACCAGTTCGGCGAGCGTCGAGGGCCGCGCGCGCAGGTGGGCCGCGATCGCCTCCTCGCGCGCGTCCAGCCGCGCCGTGTAGGCCTCCAGCAGCGAAAGGAACGTCGCGCGCTCGGTGATCACGCCCTTGTGGTGCGAGGTGATCCAGGCCCGCGCCGGGATGTCCTTCACCGCTTCCAGCGTGCGCCGGAATTCGTCCAGGCTCGAGGTGGCGTCGCCGTAGTACGGCCCGAAAGACGAAAGATCGATGTCGCCGATGAAGGCGATGCCGCCGGGCTCCACCAGCAGCACGCAGTGGCCGCTCGTGTGGCCCGGCGCGTGGATGGCCTGCACGGCGACGCCGCCTCCCAGTTCCCAGCGCGCGCCGCCGGCGTAGGGCTGCGCGTCCGGGCGCGGTACGTAGCTGAAATCGCGCTCGATCATCGCGCGCATGCGTTCGAGCGCCTCGGGCGCGTAGCCGTAGTGCCGCGCGAGGCCCGGCCAGCTGCGCGCCGCCTCCACGTCCGCTTCATGCACCTGCACCGGAACGTCCTTCAGGCGACCCAGGCCCGCCAGATGGTCCTCGTGCACGTGACCGAGGATCAACAGGTCGGCATCGAGGAGTTCCGCGCCCAGGCGGTTGGCGACCTGCGGCGTGTCGAAGGCGACGAGCGTGTCGGCGCCGCGCACCACGACCTGGTTGCCGTCCGGGTACTTGCCGGATTTTTCCCCGGGGAAAACACTCACCGGCCCGAGCCGGATTTCCGCCTGCGCCACCGGAATGCCTAGGGCGCGACGCGCAGCGGCATCGCCTTCATGCCGCGGAACACCATCGAGTTCAGCCACTCGAGGCGCGCTTCCGGCACGGCGAGCTCGATGCGCTGCCAGCGCTTCAGCACCGCAGGCAGCGCGATCTGGCCCTCCAGCCGCGCCAGCGGAAAGCCGAGGCAGATGTGCATGCCGAAGCCGAAGGAAAGATGCGGCACGCCGTCGCGCTCGATATCGAGCCGGTCGGGGTCCGGGTAGGCTTCGGGATCGCGGTTGGCCGCGCTCAGCATCACGAACATGCGGTCGCCGGCCTTCAGCGTCTTGCCGCGCATCTCGTGCTCGACCTGCACCACGCGCGCCTGCACCCCGCTCGGGCCGTCGTAGCGCAGCAGTTCCTCGACGGCGCGCGGCGCCAATTCCGGTTTCATCCTGAGCAAATCAAGTTCCCGCGGAAAACGCAGCAGCGACAGCAGCCCGGTGGCGATGTGGTTGGTGGTGGTCTCGTGGCCGGCGAACAGCAGCAGGATGCAGGTGGCGACGAGCTCGTCGTCGCGCAGGCGATCGCCATTGTCGTCGAGATGGACAAGCTGCGAGAGCAGATCCCGTTGCGGCGTTTTTTTCCGTTGTTCAATCAGCAAAATGAAAAAGGCGGCCATTTCCTTGGTCGCCTTTTCCGCGATGGCGTATTTCTCCGGCGCCATGCGCGAGCTGCCGATGAACAGGGCCATGTCGTCCGACAGGCGCTTCACCATCGCCAGTTCCTCGCGCGGCACGCCGAGCATCGCCATGATCACCAGCGCCGGCAGCGGCCCGGCGAAATCGGCGATGAAGTCGATCCGTTCGCGCTCGCCGATGCCTGCCATCAGCCAGCCGACCAGCTCCTCGATCGCCGGGCGCATCGCGTGCATCGACTGCACGTGGAACACCTTGCTGGTCAGGCGGCGCAGGCGCGTATGGTCGGGCGGGTCGCGGAACACCATCCAGGTCGAGAGGTAGCGCACGATGTCGCCGATGCGCGCCGCTTCCGGCCCCGGCAGCGCGGCGAAGAACGGCCGCATGCGGTCCGAGGAAATCGTCTTGTCGAGCAGGACGCCGCGCACGTCGTCGTAGCGCGTGAGGATCCAGGCCTTGAGGCGCGGGCTCCAATGCACCGGGTCTTCCTCGCGCAGCCGGCGGTAGGCCGGGAACGGGTCGGCGAGGAAATCGGGCGCGTCGGGGCGGAAATCGATCGCCTCGGCGACGGGCATGCCTAGGCCAGCCCCCGCTCGAGGAAACGTTCGGCGATCGCGCAGTGCGCGGCCACGCCGCGCGCCAGCACGGCCTCGTTCAGCGTCATCTTGTTGGAGTGGCAGGGGCAGGCCATCTTCCACTGCTGGCCCTCGGGGCAGACGCCGAGGAACACCATCGCGCCGGGATGGCGCTGCAGCACGTAGGAGAAATCCTCGGCGCCCATCACCGGCGCGTCCATCGTCTTCCAGGCTTCGGCGCCGAACAGCTCCGCCACCGCGCCCTGCGCGAAGGCGACCGCGCGCGCGTCGCAGACGGTGACCGGAAAGCCGCGCACGATCTGCACCTCGGCCTCGCACTCATGCGCGAGCGCGACGTTCTGCGCGATGCGCGTCACGCCCGCGTGCACCAGCTCGCGCGTCTCCTCGGACAGCGTGCGGATGGTGCCGAGCAGGTTCGCCGCCTCGGGAATCACGTTGTTGGTCGTGCCGCCGTCGATCTTGGCCACCGTCAGCACCGCCGGGTCGAAGATGTTCACGCGCCGCGTGAGGAACACCTGCAGCGCGGTGACGATCTCGCAGGCGACCGGCACCGGGTCGATGGCGTCGTGCGGCATGGACGCATGTCCGCCCTTGCCGCGCACCGCCACCTCGAGCCTGTCGGCCGAGGCCATCATCGCGCCGGCCTTGGAGAAAAACAGCCCGGCCGGGCCGTTCGGCATGATGTGCAGCGCGAAGGCCGCGTCCGGCGCCGGGCCCACGAGCAGGCCGTCGTCGATCATGAACTTCGCGCCGTGCCAGCCCTCCTCGCCCGGCTGGAACATGAACAGCACCGTGCCGGCGAGCGAGTCGCGCCGCTCGCACAGCAGCCGTGCCGCCGAAGCGAGCATCGCGGTGTGCGTGTCGTGCCCGCAGGCGTGCATCGTGCCCTCCACCTTCGACTTGAAGGGAAGAGACGTGTCCTCGGGCATCGGCAGCGCGTCCATGTCGCCGCGCAGCAGCACCGTCCTGCCGGGCCGCGCGCCGCGCAGCACGGCAACCGCGCCGGTGGTGGACTTGCCCGTCTTCCATTCGAGCGGCAGGCCCTGCAGCGCCGCGCGCACCTTGGCGATCGTCTTCGGCGTCTGCAGGCCGAGCTCCGGCTCGGCGTGGATCGCGCGGCGCAGCGCCACCGTCTCGCCCTGCACCGCCTGTGCCGCGGCGAACCAGCCGCGTACTTCGCTGACCATGTCGTTCACGCGAACCCCCGGTCTTTTTCCCAGTGCCCGCATTGTGGGGCTGCGAGCGCCCGCGGCGCAACCCCGCGCTGCGAACGGCCACGCTAGAATCGCCGCATGAAAACCAAACCTCTCGGCCGTACCGGCATCCAGGTCTCCGAACTCTGCTTCGGCACCATGTCCTTCGGCGGCGACGCCGACGAAGCCACCTCCGCGGCCATGTACAAGGCCACGCGCGACGCCGGCATCAATTTCTACGACTGCGCCGACCAGTACAACAAGGGCAAGTCCGAGGAAATCCTCGGCCGCCTGGTGAAGGGCCACCGCGACCAGCTGGTGATCACCACCAAGTGCTACAACCCGGTGACCGAGGACGTCAACGACCGCGGCACCTCGCGCCGGCACGTCGTGCGCGCCATCGAGACGAGCCTCAAGCGCCTCGGCACCGACCGCGTCGACATCCTCTTTCTGCACCAGTTCGACAAGAACACCCCGATCGACGAATCCATGCGCGCGCTGGAAGACGTCGTGCGCTCGGGCAAGGTGCTCTACCCCGCGGTGAGCAACTGGTCCGCCTGGCAGACCCAGCGCGCCGTCGACATACAGGAACGCAACAACTGGGCGCGCCTGCAGGTGCACCAACCCATGTACAACCTCGTCAAGCGCCAGGCCGAAGTCGAAATCCTGCCGATGTGCGAAGCCAACGGCATCGGCGTCATTCCCTACAGCCCCGCCGGCGCCGGCCTGCTTTCAGGTAAGTATTCAGGCCAAGCGAGCGGGCGCCTCAAGACCAACAAAATGTACGAAGCCCGCTACGGCGAGCAGTGGATGTTCGACGTCGCGGAAAAATACGTCGCCTTCTGCAAGCAGAAAGGCCTGCATCCCGTCAGCACCGCCGTCGCCTGGGTCGGCGCCCACCCTGCCGTCACCGCGCCCATCATCGGCGCGCGCAACCTCGACCAACTCAAGGATTCGCTGAACGCGGTGAAGGTGGAGATGACACCAGCGCTGCGGGCGGAAATAGCGGATCTGTCACGCACACCGCCGCCAGCGACGGACCGGCTCGAAGAAATCAAGCCACCAAAGACCTGATACGGCAGAAGCAGTTAGCTAGAAAGAGCGTCGCGCGACTTGGCA
>DATJYN010000066.1:0-12140 GCA_035499575.1 Burkholderiales bacterium
GCGCTGCGCGCTTTCGATCGAGCGCGTGACCATCGAATGTTCGATCGCCTCGCCTTCGGGCATCTTCAGCATCACCATGATGCGGTTGATGCGGTCGCCGGCGAAGATCCTGAGCAGCGGGTCCTCGAGCGCCATGAAGAAGCGCGAGCTGCCCGGGTCGCCCTGGCGCCCGGAGCGGCCGCGCAACTGGTTGTCGACGCGCCGCGATTCGTGGCGCTCGGTGCCGATGATGTGCAGCCCGCCCGCGGCGATCACCTTGTCGTGCAGCGCCTGCCACTCGCCGCGCAGTTTCTCGGTGCGCGCCAGCTTGTCCGTCGCGGACAGGCCCTCCGTCGCCTCGACCAGCTCGACCTGCTTCTCGACGCTGCCGCCGAGCACGATGTCGGTGCCGCGCCCGGCCATGTTGGTGGCAATGGTGACCATCTGCGGCCTGCCCGCTTGCGCCACGATCTCCGCCTCGCGCGCATGCTGCTTGGCGTTCAGCACCTGGTGCGGCATCTTCTCCTTGCCGAGCATCGCCGACAGCAGCTCGGAATTCTCGATCGAGGTGGTGCCCACCAGTACGGGCTGGCCGCGCTTGTGGCAGTCGCGGATCTCGTCGATGATCGCCTTGTACTTCTCGCCGGCAGTACGGTACACGAGGTCCAGCCGGTCCTCGCGGATCATCTTGTTGTGCGTCGGCACCACCACGGTCTCCAGGCCGTAGATCTCCTGGAATTCGTAGGCTTCGGTGTCGGCCGTGCCGGTCATGCCGGCGAGCTTGCCGTACATGCGGAAGTAATTCTGGAAGGTGATGGAGGCGAGCGTCTGGTTCTCGTTCTGGATCGCCACCTTCTCCTTCGCCTCCACCGCCTGGTGCAGGCCGTCGGACCAGCGCCGCCCGGTCATCAGGCGGCCGGTGAATTCGTCGACGATCACCACCTCGCCCTCCTGCACCACGTAATGCTGGTCGCGGTGATACAGGTGGTGCGCCCGCAGCGCCGCCAGCAGGTGGTGCACCAGGTTGATGTAGGCGGGTTCGTACAGGCTGGCGCCCTGCGGCAGCAGACCGACGCGCGCGAGGATTTCCTCCGCCTTCTGGTGCCCCGCCTCCGAGATGACGACCTGGTGGCTTTTCTCGTCGACATAGAAATCGCCCGGCGGCTCGGGGCCGTCCTGCTTCTTTTCCTCTTTCTGCCGCGTGAGAAGCGGCGCGACTTCGTTCATGCGGTAGTAGATCTCGGTGCGGTCCTCCGCCTGGCCGGATATGATCAGCGGCGTGCGCGCCTCGTCGATCAGGATCGAGTCCACCTCGTCGACGATGCCGTAGCTGAGCTTCTTCTGGAAGCGCTCCTCGACGCGCATCGCCATGTTGTCGCGCAGATAGTCGAAGCCGAATTCGTTGTTGGTGCCGTAAGTGATGTCGGCCTGGTAAGCCTTGCGCTTTTCCTCGGGCTCCATCTGCGGGACGTTGACGCCCACGGTCAGGCCGAGGAAGCCGAAGATCTTGCCCATCCACTCGGCGTCGCGCTTCGCCAGGTAGTCGTTCACCGTGACGACATGCACGCCGTTGCCGGTCAGCGCGTTCAGGTAGGCGGGCAACGTGGCGACCAGGGTCTTGCCCTCGCCGGTGCGCATCTCCGCGATCTTGCCGTCGTGCAGCACCATGCCGCCGATCAGCTGCACGTCGAAGTGGCGCATGCGCAAAGTGCGCTTGCCGGCTTCGCGCACTACGGCGAAGGCCTCGGGCAGCAGATCGTCCAGCGCAACACCTTCAGCGAGGCGCTTCCTGAATTCGGCGGTCTTCCCCTGCAGCGCGCCGTCGGAGAGCTTGGCCGTTTCCGGTTCGAGCGCGTTGACGCGGGCGACGCTGCGCGAGTACTGCTTTAGCAGCCGCTCGTTGCGGCTGCCGAATATTTTCGTCAGGACTTTGAGCATGAAGGCGGGGAAGTGCGCAGCAGTTGCGCGCTAAGCCCCGGAAAAAATGCGATTTTATCACGCCGAGGCAAGCTGCCCCGGGAAGGACTACTTGGCTTTCGCCACCGGGTATTGCGGGTATTGCGGATTGTTGGCGAGCAGGAATTTCGCTGGATTCTGGGCCACGCCGCGGAAGCGCACTTCGAAGTGCAAATGCGGGCCGGTGGTACGGCCGGTGTTTCCGCTGTCGCCGATATGCCGGCCCCGCTGCACCATGTCGCCCTCCTTGACCAGCACCTTCGACAAGTGCGCGTAACGCGTGACCAGGTCGTTGCCATGGTCGATATCGATCATGTTGCCGTATTGCGGGTGGAAGCCCGCGAACTGCACTACGCCGCCGGCCGCCGCAACCACAGGGGTGCCGACATCGACCACAAAATCAATGCCTTCGTGCATCGCCTGCTGGCCGGTGAAAGGATCAATGCGCATGCCGTAGCTGGAGGCGTTGTACTGTGCGTTCACCGGCATCATGGTGGGCATCGCCTTCTTCTTCACCGCCTGCTCGAACAGCTGCGCTTCGAGCAGGCCGAGCATGTCGGTGCGGCTCTCCATCTGGCGCGACAGCATGGCCACCTTTTCGTTGAACTGCGTCAAAGTGAGGTTCTGCGGCGGCATCGTGGTCGACTGCGCTCCGCCCATGCCGGGCGATTCCGAAAAGCGGAACTCCTGCGGCCGGATGCCGGCCATCGTCGAGAGCCGCTCGCCGAGAGCGTCCAGCCGGGTCAGCTGGGCCTGCATTTCGCCGATCTTGACCGCCATCGAATTCAGGTTCTGCTGCATGAATTCGCGCGAACGCTCAGTCTCGTTCTTCTGCGCTGCAAGCACCAGTTCGCGCACCAGCGGGATTTTCAGGTCGGCGGCGAAACGCAGGCTGAACCAGTACAGCGCCCCCGTGAGGCCCACGATAACGGCAATACCGACCGCTGCCGACGCCAGCACGTGATGCAGCGATAGCGACAGCGAGCGCGCCTTTGCCAGCCTGCTGGTGATCAAGATAACCTGCACGCCACCTCCCAAATTCCCTATCCCGTGCAACCCTCCAAAGTCGGCAGACTGCTTGCGTCGGATGCCGGCCTTCAGCCGGTCATCGCAAAAGCGCGCGAAATCAACGCGCTTTCGAAGCTTTGTTTTGACTTTCTGCCGCCCGAGCTGGCCCGCCTGGTACGAGCCGTCAACCTCAGAGACCACCAACTGGTCCTGGTCGCCGCATCGCCCGCTGCGGCGGCCAAACTGAAACTGCTTGCCGAGGCCCTGCGTAACTACCTGTTAGAACAGCGAGCGCAGGTTAATTCAGTTTCCGTGAGGGTGCAACCCGGCGGGACGACGGTCTACGACGCCCCTGCCCGACAGCCTGCCCGGCTATCGCAGAGCGCGCTGGATGCGCTGCAAGCCCTGCATCAGAGACTACCGGATTCGCCCGCACGCAAAGCCCTTAAAACCTTGCTCGATCATCACCTTAGGCGATAGCGGGACGCAACAGGCCGGCCACTCCCGCAGGAGCCTCTTCGGCCCGCTCGAAGGTCACCACCTCGGTCGCCGACGGATCCATCGCCAGGTCGCGCAGCAGCTTATTGTTCAGCCCATGCCCCGATTTATAGGCGCTGAAGGCGGCCAGGAACGGCCGCCCGAGCAGGTAAAGGTCGCCGATCGCATCTAGGATCTTGTGGCGGATGAACTCGTCGCCAAAGCGCAATCCCTCGGCGTTCAGCACGCGGTGCTCGTCCAGCACCACGGCATTCTCCAGCCCGCCGCCCAGCGCCAGGCCCGACTCGCGCAGGCTCTCGACGTCGTGCATGAACCCGTAGGTGCGGGCGCGCGCGACCTCCTTCAGGTAGGAGGTGGTCGCGAAATCCACTGTCAACTCGGTGTTCGATTTTTCGATCACCGGGTGGTCGTAGACGATGGAAAACGACAGCTTGAAGCCTTCATAG
Organism: Burkholderiales bacterium; assembly: GCA_035499575.1. GTDB lineage: Bacteria > Pseudomonadota > Gammaproteobacteria > Burkholderiales > SG8-39 > RBG-16-66-20. The sequence goes on from DATJYN010000066.1 coordinate 3,888, forward strand.
GGCTCGAGCACCGCCCACTTGTCGCCTTCCTTCGCCTCGATGCGCTTCTTCACCCGCAGGAAGCGCTTGGGCGCGCCCTGCTCCTCGACGCCGGCCTGCTGGATCAGCAGCACGAAAGGTGCCGCGCTGCCGTCCATGATCGGCACCTCGGGCCCGTCAAGGTCGACATAGGCGTTGTCGACGCCCAGGCCGGAGAGCGCCGACATCAGGTGCTCGATGGTGTAGATCTTGACCGCGCCGCTCACCAGGCAGGAGCACAGGCGCGTCTCTCCGACCAGGTCGGCGCGCGCCGGAAGATCGGCCACGCCCGGCAGGTCCGTGCGGCGGAACACCACGCCGGTATCGGGCTGCGCGGGGCGCAGCGTGAGGCGCACCTTCTGGCCGGTATGCAGGCCCACGCCGGTGGCGCTGACGAGCGATTTCAGGGTTCTCTGGCGAAGCATCGAGACGGAATTTTAGCTTGTGGTGTCAGGTTGCCGGCACGAATCTGTAACAAACGGTAAGGCGGCGCCCCCCTGGCAAGGTAGGAACGCCGCCCTCCGCCGACCGTGCCGGCGCGGCGCTAGTCGGCCTGCTTCCTGAGGAAGGCCGGAATGTCGTATTTGTCGACGCCGCTGTTGGCGAGCGCCTCGACCTGCGCAGCGCGGTCGCGTTTGCGGAACACCGCAGGCGTTTCCGCCATCGCGTTGTAGTCGGGCGACGAACCCGGCGCCGCCGCGGAAGAAAACGCGGGCTGGTTGTCGGTCCCGGTACGCTGGGCCGACGCATGCGACACCACGAGCTGCGGCTTCTGCGCGCGCATGCCGAGCGGCTGGCCGAGACCGGTCGCCACGACTGTCACGCGCAGGTCCTCGCCGAGCGTGTCGTCGTAGACGCCGCCGTAAATGATGGTCGCGTCCTCTGCCGCGAAGGCGCGGATAGTGTTCATCACCTCTTTGGTCTCGCGCAGCTTAAGGCTGGTGCGCGAGGCGGTGATGTTCACCAGCACGCCGCGCGCGCCGGCCAGGTTCACGCCTTCGAGCAGCGGGCAGGCGATTGCCTGTTCCGCTGCTATGCGCGCCCGGTCGACGCCGTTGGCGACCGCCGAGCCCATCATCGCCATGCCCTGCTCGGTCATGACCGTGCGCACGTCCTGGAAGTCCACGTTCACCAGGCCAGGCTGGTTGATGATCTCGGCGATTCCGGCCACGGCGTTGTTCAGCACGTCGTCGGCCGCCTCGAACGCGTCCTCCTGCGTGACGTCGTCGCCGAGCACCTCCTCCAGCTTGTCGTTCAGGATCACGATCAGCGAATCGACATGCGGCGCCAGCTCTTCAATGCCCTGCTCGGCGATCTTCATGCGCTTGGAACCTTCCCAGGTGAAGGGCTTGGTCACCACTGCCACCGTGAGGATGCCGAGCGAACGGGCGACTTCCGCGATCACCGGCGCCGCGCCGGTACCCGTGCCGCCGCCCATGCCGGCGGTAATGAACACCATGTGCGAACCGGCGATGGTTTCCTCCAGGCGTTCGCGGTCGGCGATCGCCACCGTGCGTGCCTCCTCGGGCTTGGCGCCCGCGCCCAGCCCGCTGGTGCCGAGCTGGATCTGGTTGCGTGCCTTGCTGCGCGCGAGCACCTGCGCATCCGTGTTGACGGCGAAGAAATCGACGCCCTCCACGCCCTGCTCGATCATGTGGTCGACGGCGTTGCCGCCGGCGCCACCCACCCCGATCACCTTGATGACCGGCCCCGTTGCCTGCTCATTCACCATTTCGAACATTTTTCTCTCCTTGCCAGTTGACCTACGTAAAAATTCGCTTCAAAAATTCCGCTGGAACCAGTCGCGCATGCGGCTGAACACCGCGCGCACCGATCCGTCCTGTTTGGCTACCCGCCCCTGCTGGATCTGCGACACGCCCTCCAGCAGCAGCCCCATCGCCGTCGCATAGCGCGGGCTGCGCACCACGTCGGCGAGGCCGCCCTGGTAGCGCGGCATGCCGATGCGCACCGGCATGTGGAAGATCTCCTCGCCCAGCTCCACCATGCCCTGCATCATGGAACTGCCGCCGGTCAGCACGATCCCGGACGACAGCAGTTCCTCGTAGCCGGATTCGCGCAGCACCTGCTGCACCAGCGAAAACAGCTCCTCGGCGCGCGGCTCGATCACCTCGGCAAGCGTCTGGCGCGACATGACGCGCGGCTGCCGGTCGCCGATGCCGGGTACCTCGATCGTCTCGTTCGGGTCGGCGAGCTGGCGCAGCGCCACGCCGTGGCGCATCTTGATCGCCTCTGCCTCCGCCGTGGGCGTGCGCAGCGCCATCGCGATGTCGTTGGTGATCTGGTCGCCGGCGATCGGGATCACCGCGGTGTGGCGGATCGCGCCGTGGGTGAAGATCGCCAGGTCGGTGGTGCCGCCGCCGATGTCGACCAGGCAGACGCCGAGGTCCATCTCGTCGGCCGACAGCACCGCGCGCGCCGACGCGAGCGGCTGCAGGATCAGGTCGTTCACGTCCAGGCCGCAGCGGCGCACGCACTTGACGATGTTTTGCGCCGCCGATACCGCGCCGGTGACGATGTGCACCTTCACTTCGAGGCGCACGCCGGACATGCCGACCGGCTCGCGCACGTCCTCCTGGCCGTCGATGATGAATTCCTGCCGCAGCACATGGAGTATTTGCTGGTCGGTCGGGATGTTCACCGCCTTCGCCGTCTCGACGGCGCGCTCGACGTCCACGGCGCTGACTTCGCGGTCCTTCACCGCCACCATGCCGGTGGAGTTGAAGCTGCGGATGTGGCTGCCGGCGATGCCGGTGAAAGCCGAGGCGATCTTGCAGTCGGCCATCAACTCGGCCTCCTCGAGGGCGCGCTGGATGCCTGCGACCGTGGACTCGATATTGACCACCACGCCCTTCTTCAGGCCGCGCGACTCGTGGTTGCCCATGCCGAGCACTTCCAGGGTCCCGTCGGGCCCGAGCTCGGCCACCAGCGCCGCCACCTTGGAGGTGCCGATGTCCAGTCCCACGACAAGATTGCGGTTCTCTTTCGCCATCCTTCAGCCTTTCCAGCCGGCAACGCGCATCGCGAAGCCGTTCGGGTAACGCAGGTCGACGTGGCGGCGCGGGTCCACCGCGGCGCCGTGCGGCAGGCGCCCGAGCGAGTCCGGCACCACGGCGACGAAGCGCGCGAGGCGGACTTCGACCGCTTCGGCGCCGTCGCGGCCAAGCTCCAGGGTCATGCCGGCATAGGGGCCTTCGCCGAGGCGCAGCTGCCAGGCGTGGCGCGGCGACAGCACTACGCGGTCGGGCGCGGTCGAGAGGGGTGCGAGCAGCTCCGCGAAGCGCCGGTAGCGGGCCGCGAGTTCGCCCTCGGTGCCGGCAGGACCTGCGAGCAACGGCAGGCCCGCCTGCGCTTCGGCATCCATGCTGGCGGCGAACGGCTCGCCGAAAGTGTTCACGAAACCCGAGTCGCCCCAGCGAGCGAACGCGACGTGTTCCTCGATCTGCACTTCGATGCGGTCGGGCCAGACGCGCCGGGCGTCCACGCGCCGCACCCAGGGCACTTGCTCCAGCCGCCCGCGCACGTCGGCAAGTTCCGCCGCGAAGAAATTGCCGCCGATGCCGTCCAGCGCGCTGGTGATTTCCTCGCGGTCGGCGTGCTTCAGTTCGCCGAGCACCACGACTTCCCTGAGCGGGAACAGCGGCGAGCTAAGCAGTGACTGCAGCGCCGATGCCGCGAACAGCAGCGCCGCCAGGCCGATCAGGGCGTTGGCCGTCAGGTTGAGCAGGCGCGGGTTATCCCACATGGGCGCCCCCCAGGATCTTCACGCACAGGTCTTCGTAGGAAAGCCCCGTCGCACGTGCGGCCATCGGCACAAGGCTGTGGCCCGTCATGCCAGGCGAAGTGTTCACCTCGAGCAGCCACGGATCGCCCTTGGCGTCGAGCATCAGGTCGATGCGGCCCCAGCCGGTGCAGCCCGCCAGCTTGAAGGCCTGCAGCGCGAGCGCCTTGAGCGCCTCTTCCTTCGGCGCCGGCAGGCCGCAGGGACAGAGGTACTTCGTGTCGTCGGTGAAGTACTTGTTCTGGTAGTCGTAGTTGCCCTGCGGCGCTTCGATGCGGATCAGCGGCAGCGCGGCGTCATCCACGATGCTCGCGGTGTATTCGGGCCCTTCGATCAGCTTCTCGGCCATCACCGCGCGGTCGTAGTTCACCGCGAGCGCGTAGGCTTCGTCGAGCGCACCCGTCTCGTAGACCTTGGTCACGCCGAACGACGAACCTTCGCTCACCGGCTTGACGACGAGCGGCATGCCCAGCCGTTTCGCGACTGCGGGGAGGTCGCTGCCGGCGTGCAGCGATTCGTGCGGCGGTGTCGGCAGGCCCTCCGCGCGCCACAGCAGCTTGCAGCGCAGCTTGTCCATCGCCAGCGCCGAGCCGAGCACCCCGCTGCCGGTATAGGGCACACCGAGCACCTCCAGCGCGCCCTGCACCGTGCCGTCCTCGCCGCCGCGGCCGTGCAGCGCGATGAAACAGCGCGCGTAGCCCTCGCGCTTGAGTTCGAACAGGTCGCGCTCTGCCGGATCGAAAGCGTGCGCGTCCACGCCCTTCGCCCGGAGCGCCTTCAGCACGCCGGTCCCGCTCATCAGCGAGATTTCGCGCTCGGCGGATTTTCCGCCCAGCAGCACGGCGACCTTGCCGGGGTTCATGCCGGGTCCCCCACGATCTTCACCTCCGGCACCAGGCGCACGCCCTTGTCTTCTTCGACCTTCTGCTGCACCTGCAGGATCAGCCACTCGATGTCGGCGGCGCTGCCCTTGCCGCCCGGGTTGACGATGAAATTGGCGTGCTTTTCCGAGATGCGCACGCCGTTCCTCTCGAGCTTCTTTAGGCCGCTGGACTGGATCAGGCGCGCGGCCGTCTTGCCTTCGGAGGGATTGCGGAACACGCTGCCGGCGTTCGGCAGCTGCAGCGGCTGCGTCGAGCGCCGCTTCGAGAGCAGCGCCTTCATGATTTCGCGCGACTCCTCGCGGTCGCCCTCGGGCAGCTTGAAGTGCGCCGAGGCGAACCACTCGTCGCCGTCGCTGCTGACGTCGGCCTTCAGCTCGCAGTGCCGGTAGCCGAATTCGAATTCTTCCTTGCCGCGGCGTCGCAGCTGGCCGCGGCGGTTGATGGTCACCACGCGCTCGACGATGTCCCAGGTTTCGCCGCCGTAGCAGCCGGCGTTCATCGCGAGCGCGCCACCGACGGTGCCGGGAATGCCGGTCAGGAATTCCGCGCTGCCGAGGTTATGGTCGGCGGCGAAGCGCGCCACTTTCGGGCAGGCGACGCCGGCCTCGGCGTAGACCAGGCCGTCTTCCATGCGCGGCGCCCGGCGCGGCCCGTACGTCAGGACCACAGTGCCGCGCCAGCCGCCCTCGCGCACCAGGAGGTTGGAGCCCAAGCCGACAAACAGGACCGGTTCTTCTACCGGCAGCTGACCGAGGAAGGCCGACAGATCCTCGAGGTCAGCCGGCGCAAAAAAGCGCCTGGCAGGGCCGCCCGCGTGCCAGCTCGAATGGCGCGACATCGGCTCGTTCGCCTTCAGCTCGCCGCGCAGTCCCTGGAATTTGATGTCGCCGGCCATGGTCAGCTCAGTTGCCCCGCGACATTTCCGATGGAGCCCGCACCCATGGTGAGCACGACGTCGCCCGCGCGTGCCGCGCGGCGGATCGCATCCGCCATGCCCGCGATGTCGGCGACGAACACCGGTTCCGCCTTGCCGGCGCCGCGCACGGCACCCGCCAGCGCGCGGCCGTCGGCGGAGGCAATCGGCGCTTCGCCTGCAGGGTAAACCTCGGCTAGCAGCAGAACGTCGGCGCGCGCAAGTACCTGCACGAAGCCCTCGAACAGGTCGCGCGTGCGCGTATAACGGTGCGGCTGGAACGCGAGCACCAGTCGCCGCCCCGGAAAGGCGACGCGCGCGGCCTCCAGCGTCGCGGCGATCTCGGCAGGGTGATGCCCGTAATCGTCCACCAGCGCGAACGTTCCCGCCGCGCCGTTCAGCTTCACGTCGCCGTACTGCTGGAACCTGCGCCCGACGCCGCGAAAACCTGCCAGCGCGCGCTGGATCGCCTCGCCGGGCATCTTCAGTTCGGTCGCCACCGCGATCGCCGCCAGCGCGTTCAGCACGTTGTGCCGCCCCGGCAGGTTGAGCGAAACCTCGAGCGGCGGCGACTCACCGCGCAGCGCCTTGAAGCGGCTCTGCGCGCCCAGCTGCAGGTCGGTGGCGCGGATCATGGCGTCCTCGCGCAGGCCGTAGGTGACGATCGGGCGCGACACGAAAGGCATGATCTCGCGCACGTGCGGGTCGTCGGCGCACAGCACCGCGCTGCCGTAGAACGGCATGTTGTGCAGGAACTGGATGAACGCCTGCTGCAGCCGCGGGAAATCGTGCTGGTAGGTGTCCATGTGATCGGCGTCGATGTTGGTCACCACCGCGATCACCGGCTGCAGGTGCAGGAAGCTCGCGTCCGATTCGTCCGCTTCGACCACGATGAATTCGCCGGCGCCGAGCTTCGCGTTCGAACCGGCGGCGTTCAGCTTGCCGCCGATCACGAAGGTGGGATCGAGGCCGCCTTCGGCGAGCACGCTGGCGACCAGGCTGGTGGTGGTGGTCTTGCCGTGCGTGCCGGCGATCGCCACGCCCTGCTTGAGCCGCATCAGTTCGGCGAGCATCAGGGCGCGCGGCACGACCGGGATGCGGCGCGCGCGCGCAGCGACCACTTCCGGGTTGTCCGGGCGCACCGCGGTCGACACCACCACTGCGTCGGCGCCCTGGATGTTTTCGCTCTTGTGCTCGAACTTGATGCTCGAACCCATGGCGGCAAGCCGCTTGGTCGCCGCGTTCGGCGCGATATCGGAGCCGCTCACCTGGTAGCCAAGATTCACCAACACCTCGGCGATGCCGCTCATGCCGGCGCCGCCGATGCCGACGAAGTGGATGCGGCGGATCTTGTGTTTCACGCCGCCTTCCCCCCTGCCAGCGCCACGCAGCGGTCCGCGACGACCTTCGCCGCATCGGGCTTGCCGAGGGACCTCGCCTTCTTCGCCATTGCAAGCAGGGCCTCCCGGTCCAGGGCGCGGATCAGGTTCGCCAGGGATTGCGGATTCAGTTTTTCCTGCGGCAGCAGGATCGCCGCGCCCTTGTCGGCGAGGAAGCGCGCATTCGCGGTCTGGTGGTCGTCCACTGCGTGCGGGAACGGCACCAGCACGCTCGCCATGCCGGCCGCGGCCAGCTCGGCGACGGTCATCGCGCCCGCACGGCAGATCACCAGGTCCGCCTCGGTATAGCGCTTTGCCATGTCCTCGATGAAGGCGGCGAGCTCGCCGCGAACGCCCGAGGACTGGTAGCTGCTTTTCAGTGCGGCAAGATTCTTCTCGCCCGCCTGGTGCACGACGGACGGACGGACGCCTTCCGAAATGAGGGCAAGCGCCTTCGGCACGGCTTCGTTCAACGCCTGCGCGCCCAAGCTGCCGCCCACCACCAGCAGGCGCAGCGGGCCGGTCCTGCCTGCGTAGCGCTCTGCAGGCCCTGCGATTGCCGTGATGTCCGCGCGCACCGGGTTGCCGGTCCACTCCGCGTTCTTCAGCGCATCTGGGAACGCGACCATGGACTTTCCGGCGACGCCCGCCAGCACTCGATTGGCGAGGCCCGCGACCGCGTTCTGCTCGTGCACCGCGAGCGGCCGCGCCAGCAGCGAGGCCATCATGCCGCCGGGGAAAGCGACATAGCCGCCCATGCCCAGCACCACGTCGGGACGGATGCGGAAAATCGCGCGTGCGCTCTGCCAGAAGCCGGCGAGCAGATTGAACGGCAGCAGCAGGGTCGCCGCCAGCCCCTTGCCGCGCAGCGCAGCGGCGCGGATCCATTCCATCGCGTAGCCGCGTTCCGGCACCAGGCGCGCTTCCAGGCCGCTGCGCGCGCCCATCCAGACTACCTGCCAGCCGCGACCGCGCAGCTCGTCGGCCACCGCGAGTCCCGGGAACACGTGTCCGCCGGTGCCGCCCGCCATGATGAGGATCGTGCTCAAGAGAAGTCCTGGAACGCATTCATGCGTTTAGCCCTCTCGCGACCTGGCGGTTTTCCCAGTCGATGCGCAGCAGCATCGCGATGGCCACGCAGTTCACGATCAGGCCCGAGCCGCCGAAACTCATCAGCGGCAGCGTGAGGCCCTTGGTGGGCAGCAGGCCCATGTTCACGCCCATGTTGATGAGCGACTGGAAGCCAATCCAGATGCCGAT
>DATJYN010000067.1:0-17949 GCA_035499575.1 Burkholderiales bacterium
CGCGATTCGAGGATCGCGGCTAGAGAAGCGGCGGCGATACCCTTTCCAAGACTGGAAACGACACCACCGGTAACGAACACATACTTGGTCATCTACGAGACCCAAGCGTGAAAGCCGGAGTTTACAGGAAGCCGCCCGATGCGACAAATACGGCCACAAATCCGGCCGCGGCAAATCGCCCGGCTACATCGCCACCTGGAAATCGCAGCCGGTCTTCGCGCGCACCTGCTCGAGGGTTACGCCGGGATGCAGTTCCTTCAGCGCCAGACCGACCGAGGGCACCACTTCGAACACGCAAAGATCGGTGACGATCATATTGACTACACCCTTGCCGGTGATGGGCAGGTTGCAGCGGTGCAGGATTTTCGGGCTGCCGTCCTTGGCGACGTGCTCCATCAGCACGATCACCCTCCGGACCCCGGCCACCAGGTCCATGGCGCCGCCCGGTCCCTTCACCATCGCGCCCGGCACCATCCAGTTGGCGAGGTCGCCGTTCTCCGCCACCTCCAGCCCGCCCAGGATGGACAGGTCGATATGCCCGCCGCGGATCATGGCAAACGAATCCGAACTGGAGAAGAAGCTCGAACCGGGAATGGTGGTAATGGTCTGCTTGCCCGCATTGATCAAGTCGGGGTCAACCTGGTCCTCGGCAGGGAACGGGCCGATGCCGAGCAGGCCGTTCTCCGACTGCAGGGTCACGTTGATGCCCGCCGGGATGTAGTTCGCCACCAGCGTCGGAATGCCGATGCCGAGGTTCACGTAGTAACCGTCGCGCAGCTCCTTGGCGGCACGCTGCGCCATCAGGGCGCGCGCCGGCGATTCCTTTTTCGACGCCGCGGCGCCGGAGACGGTGCGGAACTCGACGCGCTTCTGGTAGCTCGACCCCTTGAGAATGCGGTCGACGTAGACACCGGGGGTGTGCACCTGCTCCGGATCCAGGTCGCCCACCTCGACCAGCTGCTCCACCTCGGCCACCGTCACCTTGCCGCAGGTGGCGATCATCGGATTGAAGTTGCGCGCAGTCTTGCGATAGACCAGGTTCCCCGATTTGTCCCCCTTCCAGGCCTTGACGATCGACAGGTCTGCGTGAATAGCCCTCTCCAGCACGTACTCCTTGCCATCGAAGCTCCGCGTGTCCTTGCCGTCGGCCAGCTTGGTGCCGTAAGCCGTGCGCGTGTAAAAGCCCGGGATGCCGGCGCCGCCGGCACGCAGCTTCTCGGCCAGGGTGCCCTGCGGCGTCAGCTGCAGATCGAGTTCGCCGGCGAGCACCTGGCGCTCGAATTCCTTGTTCTCGCCCACGTAGGAGGCGATGACCTTCTTCACCTGCCGGTTCTTCAGCAACAGGCCCATGCCGAAGTCGTCCACGCCGGCGTTGTTGCCGACGATGGTCAGCCCCTTCACGCCGCTGTCCACCAGCGCCTGGATGAGGTTCTCCGGGATGCCGCATAGGCCAAAGCCGCCTGCGGCGATAGTCATGTCATTGTGCAGCAGGCCCTGCAGGGCGGCGGTGGCGTTGGCTTGAACTTTGTTCATGTGGGCAGGTTCTCCATTTTTGCTTCCAGCAGGCGCTCCCGGATGCCGTCAGGAATGCGGGCAGATTTCTGGGTTTTCATGTTCACGAATACCACCACTGCGGCACCGTCGGCGTACGGCACTGGATCTCCGTCGACCCGCAGTTCGTAATACGTCGGCACGCTGGATCCGCCGGGCGCGCCGACATGAAGGTTAACCTCCACCGTCCCCGGATAGGTAATCGCCCGCTTGTAATTGCAGGAGGCGTTGGCAATAACGATGCCGGTGGACTGCCAGGCTTCGCCCTTGGGCACCAGCGCGGCGAACCAGCTGATGCGCGCCTGCTCCATGTAGCGGAAGTAAATGGTGTTGTTGACGTGGCCCATTGCATCCATGTCGCCCCAGCGGACCGGGATGCGCTCGACATGGGCCAGCCTGCGTTCTTCTGCCATGACGGCATTCTATAATCCCGCGCATGGCTCGCGAATCGATGCAATACGACGTCGTAATCGTCGGCGGCGGCCCGGCAGGCCTCGCCGCGGCGATCCGGTTGAAGCAGCTGTCCCCGGAAACCCCGGTTTGCCTGATCGAGAAAGGCTCGGAAATCGGCGCGCACATCCTCTCGGGCGCGGTGATGGACCCGCGCGCCATCACCGAGCTGTTCCCCGACTGGAAAGAGAAAGGCGCGCCGCTCAACGTTCCGGTTTCCGAGGACAGGTTTCTGTTTCTCAAGGAAACATCGGCATTTAAAACGCCGAACTTCATGCTGCCGGCCTGCTTCCAGAACCATGGCAACTACGTGATCAGCCTGGGCAATGTGGCGCGCTGGCTGGGCCAGCAGGCCGAGGCGCTGGGCGTGGAGATCTTCCCGGGTTTCGCCGCAGCCGAAGTGCTCTATGACGACAAGGGAGCGGTCAAGGGCGTAGCCACGGGCGACATGGGCGTCACGCGCAAGGGCGAGCACGGCAGCGCATACCAGCCCGGCATCGAGCTGCACGCGAAGTACACCTTCTTCGCCGAGGGCTGCCGCGGCAACCTGGGCAAGCAGCTGGAAGCGAAATTCAGCCTGCGCAAGGGCGTGGACCCGCAGGTCTACGGCATCGGCCTGAAAGAGTTGTGGGACATCAGGCCGGAGAAGCACCAGCCGGGCCTCGTCGTCCATACCGCCGGCTGGCCGCTCGACAGCGAGACCTACGGCGGCTCCTTCCTGTATCACGCCGAAAACAACCAGGTGGCGGTCGGATTCGTCGTCGGTCTCGGCTACACGAATCCCTATCTCAGCCCCTACGAGGAATTCCAGCGCTACAAGACCCATCCTGCGATCCGCAGCTTCCTCGAGGGCGGCAAGCGCGTCGCTTACGGCGCCCGGGCGATCACGGCCGGCGGCCTGCAGTCTCTGCCGGAACTCGTGTTCCCGGGCGGCTGCCTGATCGGCGACGACGCCGGCTTCCTGAACGCATCGCGCATCAAGGGGAGCCACTGCGCCATCAAGTCCGGCATGCTGGCCGCCGAAGCCGCACATGCGGCGCTGGCCGCCGGCCGCTCGGCCGACACTCTCGCCGCCTATCCGGAGGCGTTCCGCCAGAGCTGGCTCTTCGACGAGTTGTACAAGGCACGCAACTTCAAGCCGTGGATGTCCAAGGGCCTCTATACCGGCTCGCTCATGGTCGGCATCGACCAGATCGTGTTCGGCGGCAAGGCGCCCTGGACGCTGCACCACGACCATGCCGACAACGAGACGCTCAAGAAGAAGACCGAGGCGCAGCCGATCGCCTACCCCAGGCCCGACGGCGTGCTCTCCTTCGACCGGCTGACCAACGTTTCCTTCTCCGCCACCAATCACGTCGAGGACCAGCCGATCCACCTCACGCTGAAGGATGCCTCGGTGCCGGTGAACGTCAACCTCGAGCTTTACGACGCGCCCGAACAGCGCTACTGCCCCGCCGGGGTCTACGAGATCGTGCGCGACGACAAGGGTCCGCGCCTGCAGATCAACGCGCAGAACTGCGTGCATTGCAAGACCTGCGATATCAAGGATCCCACCCAGAACATCGTGTGGGTCACGCCGGAAGGCGGCGGCGGTCCCAACTACCCGAACATGTGACCATGGCTACCACCTACACCAGCTTTGCCTCCTTCTATCCGTTCTACCTTGGCGAGCATGCCAACCGCACCTGCCGGCGCCTGCACTTCATCGGCACCAGCATCGGCCTGGCCTGCACGCTGCACGCGTTCGCGACGCTCGATTTCTGGTGGCTGCTCGGCGGCATCGTGCAGGGCTACGCCTGGGCCTGGGTCGGGCACTACTTCTTCGAGCACAACCGCCCCGCCACCTTCACGCATCCCTTCTACAGCTTCCTGGGCGACTGGGTGATGTGGAAGGAAATCCTCACGGGAAAGATCAAGTTCTAGTTCCCGCCGAACGTCCCGAGTCGTTCCAGCCGATCATCGGCCAGTCGGTCATCCTGCGCCCATTGTGCCGCGGGGACGCCGACATCGAAGCCGCGTTCCTGACCGGCCTGTCATCCGAGTCGCGCCACAACCGCCTGCTCGGCGGCATGATCAAGATCACCCGCGAGTACGTGGAGAAGCTGACCACCGTGGACTTCTCCCGCGACATGGCGCTCGCGGCGGCGCTGATGCTGGAGGACCGCGAAATACTGATCGGAGTCGCGCGCTACGTACTGGATCCGGCTGGACGAGCCTGCGAGTTCGCGCTGGTGATCGCCGACGCCTGGCAGGGCCGCGGCATCGGACGGCGCATGATGGAAAAACTGATTGCGGTGGCGCGCGGTCGCGGTTTGCAGCAAATCTACGGCGACGTGCTCTCCACCAACCTCAAGATGCTGGATTTCTGCCGCCACCTCGGCTTCACGCTTGGCCGCCACCACGACGATCTGACCGTCACGCGAGTGACATTGGCGCTGCGCTAGGCTGCCAGGAACTGTTCCTCGGACAGGGTCATCACCGCCGCGGAACCGGCAGTCACCGTCGCCGCCAGGCCGGCGGCCTGCGACAACACGTGGTCGGCGAAGAAGCGCGCAGTGGTGATTTTCGCCTTGTAGAAGCTTTGGTCTCCTTCATTCTTATTGATTTTTGATTCGGAAACCAAAGCGGCCCTGGCCAGTTGCCAGCCGCCGGCGACGATGCCCATCAGCTTGAGGAACGGAACCGCGCCGGCAAAAGCCGCGTTCGGATCCTTACTGGCGGCGCCGAGGATGAAATCGACGCTCTCCGCGACAGCCTGCGCACCGGCGGCAAGGTGTTCGCGCAGGACCTGGATATCCGGGTTCTTGGAGGCGGAAAGCACTGCGTCAAACTCCTTGAGCTCGGCCAGCCATCCCTTGACCGTCACGCCGCCCTCGCGCGCGATCTTGCGCCCGACCAGGTCGCTCGCCTGGATGCCGGTGGTGCCTTCGTAGATGGTGGTAATACGCGCGTCGCGCAGGTGCTGCGCGGCGCCGGTTTCCTCGATGAAGCCCATGCCGCCGTGCACCTGCACGCCGAGCGAGGCGACTTCGATGCCGGTCTCGGTGCTCCAGCCTTTCACGACCGGAATCATCAGGTCAACGAAGGCCTGATGTTTCGGGTCTTTCGACCTGGAAGCAAAATCCATCGAGGCGGCGACAACGTACGCGAGCGCGCGCGCCGCCTCGGTCTGCGACTTCATCAGCATCAGCATCCTGCGCACGTCAGGGTGATGGATGATCGAGACTGTCTTGCCACCCTGCACCAGGTCCTTGCCCTGCAGCCGCTCCTTGGCATAGGCCAGCGCGCGCTGGAACGCGCGCTCTGCAATCGACACGCCCTCCAGCCCGACGCTGAAGCGCGCGGCGTTCATCATCACGAACATGTAGGACAGGCCCTTGTTCAGCTCGCCCACCAGGTAACCTTTGGCGTCCTCGAAGACCATCACCGCGGTCGGGCTGGCGTGGATGCCGAGCTTGTGCTCGATGGACGCGCATTTCGCGCTGTTGCGCTCGCCCGGCGTGCCGTCCGCCTTGGGCAGGAACTTCGGCACCACGAACAGGGAAATGCCTTTCACGCCTTCGGGCGCATCCGGCGTGCGCGCGAGCACCAGGTGCACGATGTTCTCCGACATGTCGTGCTCGCCGTAGGTAATGAAGATCTTCTGGCCGGAGATCAGATAGTGATCTCCCTTCGGTACCGCGCGCGTGCGAACGAGGGCAAGGTCCGATCCGGCCTGCGGCTCCGTCAGGTTCATGGTGCCGGTCCAGCGGCCGGCGACCATCTTTTCCAGGTAGGTCGCTTTCAGTGCGTCCGTGCCAGCCAGTTCGAGCGCGTGGATCGCACCCTGGGTCAGCAGCGGGCACAGGGAAAACGACATGTTGGCTGAAGTCAGCATTTCCTCGACCACGGTCGCCACGAGCTTCGGCAAGCCCTGCCCGCCATGGGCAGCATCGAACGGCAAAGCGGCCCAGCCACCCTCGGTGTACTGCTTGTAGGCTTCCTTGAACCCCTTGGGGGTAGTGACCTTGCCGTCCTTCCAGTTGGAGCCTTCCTGATCTCCAGAATAGTTCAATGGATCAAGTACTTCCGAAGCGAACTTCGAGGCTTCCTCGAGGATTGCGTCAACCGTGTCCGAGGTGGCTTCCTCGTAGCCGGGCAACTTCGCCACCGCCTCCAGTCCGGCCAGTTCCTTCAGCACGAAGCGCATGTCCTTCAGGGGGGCGGTATAGGAACTCATTTCTTCAACTCCTCCACCAGCTCCGGAACCAGTTTGAACAGGTCGCCGACGATGCCGTAATCGGCGACCTGGAAGATCGGTGCCTCTTCGTCCTTGTTGATGGCCACGATCACGCGGCTGTCCTTCATGCCGGCCAGGTGCTGGATGGCGCCGGAAATGCCGATCGCCACGTAGAGTTCGGGCGCAACGATCTTGCCCGTCTGCCCCACCTGCCAGTCGTTCGGCACGAAGCCGGCATCCACCGCTGCACGCGAGGCGCCCATGGCCGCATTCAGCTTGTCCGCGAGAGGCTCGAGGATCTTGAAATTGTCCCCCGAGCCCATGCCGCGGCCGCCAGACACCACCACGCGGGCCGAGGTCAGCTCCGGGCGCTCGGACTTCTGAACTTCCCTGCCGACAAACGTGGATAGACCGCTGTCGCCCGGGGACTGAATGACTTCAATAGAAGCATTTCCCCCGGCAGAAGCGGCCGCATCGAATCCAGTCGTCCTGACGGTAATGACTTTGATCGGGTCCTTCGATTTCACCGTCGCCAGCGCGTTGCCTGCGTAGATCGGCCGCACGAAAGTGTCGGGGGATTCGACGGCGATGATTTCCGAAATCTGCTGGCAATCGAGCAGCGCTGCGGCGCGCGGCAGGATGTTCTTCCCGCTCGAAGTCGCCGGCGCGAGGATGTGGCCGTAGCCCTTGGCGAGCGAAACCACGAGAGCGGCGACGTTCTCGGCAAGCTCGTCGGCGAGCTGAGCGCCGTCCGCGTGCAGCACCTTCGTCACGCCTGGCACCGCAGCAGCCGTTTTCGCAGCATCGGCGCAGTTGTGCCCCGCCACCAGAATGTGAATTTCAGAATTGAGCTTAACGGCAGCCCCAATGCAATTCAAAGTCGATTTCCGGATGGACTTCCCGTCGTGGTCGGCGAGGACGAGGATGGCGGCCATCAGATCACCTTCGCTTCGTTGCGCAGCTTGTCGACCAGCGCTTTCGGATCCGGCACTTTCACGCCCGCTTTGCGCTTCGGCGGCTCGGCCACCTTGAGCGTCTGCAGCCGCGGCGCCACGTCCACGCCGAGCGCATCCGGTTTCAGCGTTTCAAGCGCCTTCTTCTTCGCCTTCATGATGTTCGGCAGCGTCACATAGCGCGGTTCGTTCAGGCGCAGGTCGGTCGTGACGATCGCCGGCAGCTTGATCGAGAGCGTTTCCAGGCCGCCGTCGACTTCGCGCGTGACCTGCGCCTTGCCGTCGGCAATTTTCAGTTTCGAAGCAAAGGTCGCCTGCGGCCAGCCCAGCAGCGCCGCCAGCATCTGGCCGGTCTGGTTGGAATCGTCGTCGATCGCCTGCTTGCCGAGGATCACCAGCTGAGGCGCCTCCTTGGAGACTACCGCCTTCAGCAGCTTCGCGACCGCGAGCGGCTGCAGCTCGTCGTTGCACTCCACGAGCACGGCCTTGTCCGCGCCGATGGCGAGCGCCGTGCGCAGCGTTTCCTGGCAGGCCTGCGGACCGCAGGACACCGCGACGATCTCGGTGGCGACGCCGGCTTCCTTCAGCCGCACCGCCTCCTCCACCGCGATTTCGTCGAAAGGATTCATCGACATCTTGACGTTCGCCGTCTCGACGCCGGTGCCGTCGGCCTTGACGCGCACCTTGACGTTGTAATCGATGACGCGCTTGACGCTGACCAGGACTTTCATGGGTTTGTGACCGGATGAAAAGGAGCGAAATTATAGCTTGGCGTTCAACGACATAGGACAGCGCTTAGCGCCGTGGCGGCGCCAGTTTCACGCCCGGCGGCGGCGGTACGCTGTCGGGAACGAAGAAATCGGGAGCCAGTTCGGCGCCCGGGTTGACGCGGTATTTTTCAAAGTCCTTGACGCCGTGCTCGTACAGCAGCGTGTCATCAATGCAGAAGCGTCCCGTGAAGGCCTTCGCATCCTGCGTGAGGATCAGGTGCGCGGCATCGCCCATGATTTCCGGCGTGCGGCTCATGCGGATCAGCGCCTCGCCGCCGAGCAGGTTGCGCACCGCCGCGGTGGCGATGGTGGTGCGCGGCCAGAGCGCGTTGACCGCGATGCCGTCGGCCTTGAGTTCGCCGGACAGGCCCAGCGCGATGATGCTCATGTTGAACTTGGCCATGGTGTAGGCGACGTGCGGCGCGAACCACTTCACGTCCATGTCGAGCGGCGGCGAGAGCATCAGGATGTGCGGATTGGCGCTCTTCTTCAGATGCGGAATGCAGGTCTTGGACACAAGGAACGTGCCGCGCGCGTTGATGCCGTGCATCAGGTCGTAGCGCTTCATGTCGGTCGCGGTGCTCGGCGTCAGTGAAATTGCGCTCGCGTTGTTGACGCAGATGTCGAGCCCGCCGAAGGCGTCGACGGTGCGCGCCACGGCTGCCTGCACCTGTTCCTCGAAGCGGATGTCGCAGGCAATCGCCAGCGCCTTGCCGCCCGCCTTCTCGATTTCTGCCGCCGCGGTATGGATCGTGCCTTCCAGCTTCGGATGCGGCTGGTCCGATTTTGCCGCGATGGCGACATTGGCGCCGTCGCGCGCCGCCCTGAGCGCAATCGCCAGGCCGATGCCGCGGCTCGCGCCGGAAATGAACAGTGTCTTGCCCTTCAGTGTCGGCATGAATGGTTCTCCTTCCCGGCTTCATTATAATTCCCGCATCGGAGGCTTCATGAGCGATCTCTCGCAGGTACGCATTCCCTCGTTGCGGGGCAAGGTGAGTGCGCAGGAATGGCAGATGCGGATAGACATCGCCGCCTGTTACCGTCTGGTCGCGCTGTTCGGCATGAACGACCTGGTGTACAACCACATCTCCGGCCGCGTGCCGGGCGAGGCAGGCCACTTCCTCATCAACCCCTATGGCTATGCCTACGAGGAGGTCACCGCCTCCAGCCTCGTCAAGATCGACTTCGACGGCAAGCTGGTGCTGGACTCGGGCACCGGCTACGGCGTCAACATGGCCGGCTTCGTGATCCACAGCGCCGTGCACAAGGCGCGCCATGACGTGGATTGCGTGATTCACACCCATTCGCCTGCCGGCATGGCGGTTTCGGCGCTCAAATGCGGCTTGCTGCCGCTGACGCAGAACGCGATGTTCTTCGGCAAGCTCGGCTACCACGACTACGAAAGCGTGGCGATCGACCTCGACGAGCAGAAGCGCCTGGTGCGCGACCTCGGCGACGGCGCGGCGATGATCCTGCGCAACCACGGCCTGCTTGTCGCCGGCAGCACCGTCTGCGACGCCTTCGTCACCATGCACTGGCTGGAAAAGGCCTGCCAGGCGCAGCTCATGGCGATGGCCTGCAACGCCGAGCTGAACCATCCCTCGCCGGAAGTCGTGAAGCTCACCAACGACCGCTACAAGCCCGGCCAGCGCCGCAAGATCACCGAACTCGAATGGCCGGCCATGCTGCGCATGCTCGACCGGCGGGATCCATCTTTCAGGGAGTAAGGCAATGCTGACAGGCAAGGTCGTCGTCGTCACAGGCGCGGGCGGCGGCATCGGGCGTGATTTCGCGCTCGCCATGGCCGCGCACGGCGCAAAAGTGGTGGTGAACGACATCGGGGCGTCGGTCTCCGGCGAGGGCAAGGATGCCGGTCCGGCGCAGAAGGTGGTCGAAGAGATAAAAGCCAGAGGCGGTAGCGCGATCGCAAACACGGACAGCGTCGCCGAATGGGAGGCCGCCAATCGAATCGTCAAGACCGCGATCGACGCGTTTGGGAAGATCGACGTCGTCGTCAACAATGCCGGCATCCTGCGCGACCGCTTCTTCTTCAACATGTCGGTGGAAGAGTGGAAGGCCGTCATCGACGTGCACCTGAACGGCACGTTCTACGTTTCGCGCGCCGCGTCGGCCTATTTCAAGAGCCAGAATTCCGGCCGCTACATCAACATGACGTCGACATCGGGCCTGATCGGCAATTTCGGCCAGGCCAATTACGCCGCCGCCAAGCTCGGCATCGCGGCGCTGTCGAAATCGATGGCGCTCGACATGGCCAAGTACAAGGTCACCTCGAACTGCATTGCGCCATTTGCCTGGAGCCGCATGATTGGGACGATTCCCGCGGAGACGCCGGACCAGAAGGCGCGCCTGGAAAAGTTGAAGCGCATGGAAACGGCCAAGATCGCGCCCCTGGCGGTCTATCTTGCAAGCGACGCTTCGCAGGATGTGACCGGCCAGATCTTCGCCGTGCGCGCCAACGAGATGTTCCTGATGTCGCAGAACCGTCCCATCCGCTCGGTGCATCGCGCCGAAGGCTGGACGCCGGAGGCGATCGGCGAGCACGCCATGCCCGCAATGCGTGCGCATTTCTATGCGCTCGACCGCTCGCAGGATGTTTTCTCGTGGGACCCCATCTGAAATCCGCCTGAACTGAGCTAAGCTAGCCGCGGGGGAACACCGCTTGAATCAGAAGCAGTTCGGGCGTTACGTCATCGTCTCGGAACTCGGCCGCGGCGCGATGGGTGCCGTGCACCGCGCGGTCGATCCGCTCATCGAGCGGGACGTGGCGATAAAAACCCTGTTGCCCAACCTGCCGCCCGAAATCATGGGCGAGGTGCGCGAGCGCTTCCTGCGCGAAGCGCGCTCGGCCGGCCGCCTGAATCACCCCAACATCGTCACCGTTTACGACGTGGGCGAGCAGGACGGCATCGCGTTCATTGCGATGGAGCTGCTCGAAGGCAAGTCGCTGCAGCAGATCCTGCGCGAATCGCCCCGCCTGCCCTTCGCGATGATTGCCGACCTGGTGGCGCAAGTCGCCGACGGGCTGGACCTGGCGCAGCGCTTCAAGATCACGCACCGCGACATCAAGCCGGCGAACATCATGGTGTCGTCCGACGGGCGCGCCAAGCTGACGGATTTCGGCGTCGCTCACGTCGCCTCGTCCTCGATGACGCAGACCGGCTCGGCGCTCGGCTCGCCGAAGTACATGTCGCCGGAACAGGTCACCGGCCAGCCGCTGGATCCGCGCTCCGACATTTTTTCGCTCGGCGTGGTGCTGTACGAGATGCTGTTGCGACGCACGCCCTTCGAGCGCAAGGGCGACACCTCGGTATTTGCGGTGATGCACCGCATCTCCGGCGAGCCGCACGGCGCGGTGACGAAGGCGGATGCGCAGATTCCAGCGTTTTTCGATGCCATCCTCGACCGCGCGCTCGCCAAGTCCCCCGACAAGCGCTACCAGCGCGCCGGCGACATGGCTACCGAGCTGCGCAAGTTCAAACCAGCCGCAGGCGGCGAGCCCGGCGCGGACGTGGACTATGCGAAAACCATCGCCGTCGAGCGTGCTCCGGCCAAACGGGAGCAGGCGGATGCGGCGACCGCGACGCTCATCCAGGACCTGGACGTATTCGCCCAGGGCTTCGAGCGTCAGCAACAGGAAACGCTGCGTATGGAAGCGGCGGAGCGCGAGCGCAAGGAGGCGGAGATCCGCCGCTGGGCCGAAGCCGAGGAAAAGCGCCGCGAGGAATTCGAACGCGAGCGCGACGCCAAGTCCGGCATCACGCAGGCAGGCGGCGGCACGCGGCGCAGCGCGGCCATCGAAATGCTCAAGCAGAAGGCGGCTGGACGCGGTGCGGCGGTCGCCGCCGGCCAGGGCAAGAAAGACGAAGCGATCGCCCTGGTGGACGAGCGATTGCGCGCGGCCTTCCGGTACCTCTCCGAATTCGCCACCGTGTTGAACGAAGCCAATCCGGTTTCAGATGGCAAGCAGGGTGTGATGTTCTTCGGCGACCGCACCGGCACGGTACTCGGCGAAGGCTTCACCGACATGCGCACGCGCGACCTTCATGGCAAGTCCCGCGCGGACTACGTCACCTTCAAGTACCGGGTGCGCTTCCCGCAGCCGGAGAAGCTGGAAGTCGGAGCGCAGGAAGCGCAGCGGATCCAGGAGCGCTTGAAAGCGCTCGGCGTCAAGTACGAATACGCGGCCCGCAGGAACGAACTCGGCCTGGCCGCCAACGGCACCTTCCTCATGAGCGGACCCTTCCCCTGCCAGGCGGTGCTGCGCGCCGACTACGACGAGCCCGGCGTCATGATAGAGCTGGTGAACGTGCGTCACCACGGTCCGGCGAAGTTGCGCCTCGCGCCTGAAGAGCTAAACGACGACGTGCTCGATGAATTCGGCACCTGGGTCCTGGGCGCGGACGAGGGCTTCGAGCGCTTCCTGAAGCGCAAGTGATGAGACCTGGCTGATGGCCGCCCTGCGCTCCCCCGAGGGCGTGCCGGATTCCCGGGGCCTCAACCTTTACGAGGCCGATCCGTCTTACGCTGGCCTGCTCGGACTGCATCTCGGCAACGACCTGCATGCGCACCTCTCGCCGCACTTCGTCAGGCTGGGAGCGATGGCCGGCGCCGAACTGGACGAGCTGGCGCTGACCGCGGACAAGAACCCCTCCACCCTGCTGCCGAACAACCAGGTCGAAAAGCACGAGGCATACAAGCGGCTGGAGAAGGTCGCGTTCGCCGACTACGGCCTGGCGGCCATGTCGCACCGTGGCGGCGTGCTCGGCTGGCCGGAACCGCTGCCGCCGGCGGCCAAATATGCGCTGAGCTATCTTTACGTGCAGGCCGAGTTCGGCATCTGCTGCCCGCTGTCGATGACCGACGCGCTGACGCGCACGATCCGTAAATTTGCGGACCCTGCGCTAGTCGCCCGCTATCTACCCGGCCTGACTTCGCAGGACATGGACACGCTCACGCAGGGCGCGATGTTCATGACCGAGCAGCAGGCGGGCTCGGACGTCGGCGGCGTGAAGACCATCGCCAGGAAACAGCAGGATCACTGGCTGCTCGATGGCGACAAGTGGTTCTGTTCCAACGCGGATGCGGGCCTGGCCCTGGTGCTGGCCCGCCCCGAAGGCGCCCCCGCCGGCACCGGCGGCCTCTCGCTCTTCCTGCTGCCCCGCGTGCTGCCCGACGGCAGCCCGAACCGCTACCGCATCCAGCGGCTGAAAGACAAGCTCGGCACGCGCGCGATGCCGAGCGGCGAAATCAAGCTCGAGGGAGCGCTTGCCTGGCTGGTGGGCGACCCGCAGCAGGGCTTCAAGCAGATGGCCGACATGATCAACATGTCGCGCCTCTCGAACGGCATGCGCGCAGCGGGCCTGATGCGCCGCGCGCTTACCGAAGCCCTGTTCGTCGCGCGCAACCGGCGCGCGTTCGGCAAGCCGCTGATCGAACTGCCGCTGATGCGCCGGCAATTGCTCAAACTGATGCTGTCGACGGAAGCGGCACGCTCCGTTTTGTTTTTTATTTCCGAAGAACTGAAAAAATCGGATGCCGGGGTTGAATCCTCGCGCAAGCGCGTGCGCCTGCTCACCCCGCTGATCAAGTTCCGCGCCTGCCGCGACGCGCGCAAGGTCACTGGCGACGCGATGGAAGTGCGCGGCGGCGTCGGCTACACCGAGGAATGGTCCGACCCGCGGCTGCTGCGCGACGCGCACCTCGGCTCCATCTGGGAGGGCACGTCGAACATCGTCGCGCTCGACGTGCTGCGCGCCATCGGGCGCGAGAACTGCCTGGAAGCCCTGCTGCCGGTGCTCGACGAACGCATCCGTCGCGCGCCACGCCTGCTTGCCGGACGCCTGGCGGCTTCGCTGGACAAGGCGGCCGAGTTCGCCCATGAGGTCGCCAGCACGAAGGACGAAGCGCACGCGCGCCAGGCGGCGACCGGCCTCTACTACGCCTGCGCTGCCGCGTTGCTCGCCGACGAAGGCACGCGCCTGGGCGAGCAGGAAGGACGCCCCGATGCGCGCCGCCAGCTCATCGCTTTCCTCGCCTACGTGCACCGCCTCGCGCCGCGCGACCCGCTGCGCCGCGTGACCACCGGCCAGGAAGCGGAACTCGCAGACGCGCTGCTGCCTGAAACGGCGCTTGCGCCAGATGCCGTCGCGGGTATGCTGACGCGCCTCGCCTGAATCCAGCCCATGCCCGGTCCCCTTTCGCACCTCCGCGTCCTCGACCTCTCGCGCGTCCTCGCCGGCCCCTGGGCGGCGCAGAACCTGGCCGACCTTGGCGCCGAGGTGATCAAGGTCGAGCGCCCCGGCGCGGGCGACGATACGCGCGGCTGGGGCCCGCCCTGGATGAAGGACGGCGCAGGCCAGGACAGCAGCGAGTCGGCCTACTTCCTCTCGGTGAACCGCAACAAGAAGTCGGTCACGCTCGACATCTCGAAGCCCGAGGGGCAGGAGATCGCGCGCGAGCTGGCGATGAAGTCGCAAGTACTGATCGAGAACTACAAGGTCGGCACCTTGAAGAAGTACCATCTGGGATACGAAGACCTGAAGGCCGCCAACCCTTCGCTGATCTACTGCTCGGTCACCGGCTTCGGCCAGGACGGCCCCTACGCCCCGCGCCCCGGCTACGACTTCATCTTCCAGGGCATGGGCGGCCTGATGTCGATCACCGGCGAGCGCGACGGCCAGCCGGGCGCCGGCCCGCAAAAGGTCGGCATCGCGATTACCGACGTGCTGACCGGCATGTACGCGAGCGTCGCCATCCTCGCCGCCGTCACCCACCGCGAGCGCACCGGCCAGGGGCAGTACATCGACGCGGCCCTGCTCGATACCATCGTCGCCTTCAACGCCAACCAGATTTCGTCCTACTTCGCCTCGGGCAAGATCCCGATACGCTGGGGCAACGCGCACGCGCAGGTGGTGCCTTACGAGGTATTTCCCTGCGCCGACGGCCACATCATCCTGGCGGTGGGCAACGACAGCCAGTTCGCCAGCTTCTGCCAGGCCGCCGGCTGCGCCGAGCTGGCGCAGGAGCCGCGCTTCAAGACCATGTCGCAGCGGATCGTCCATCGCGGCGAACTGATTCCGCTCATCACCGAAGTAATGCGCACGCGCAGCAAGCGCGAATGGATCGAGGCGCTGGAAGCCGCCAACGTGCCCTGCGGCCCGATCAACAACATGAAGGAAGTCTTCGAGGACCCGCAGGTGCAGCACCGGGGGCTACGGGTGGACATGCCGCATCCACTGGGCGGCAAAGCGTCGGTGGTGCGCAGCCCGCTGCGCCTGTCGGAGACGCCGGTCGAGTACCGGCTCGCGCCGCCGATGCTGGGGCAGCACACCGAGGAAGTGCTCAAGGGAATCCTCGGCCGCAGCGACGCGGACCTGCAGAAATTGAAAGCCGCGGGCATCGTTTGAAAGTATTGCTGGTCGACCCGATCGATCCGTCCGGCGTGGCGCTGCTGCGCGCCAAGGCCGAAGTCCTGCAGTGCAGCGAGGCTTCCTTCGACGGCATCCGGCGCGATGCCGCCGATGTGGACGCCGTGATCACGCGCAGCCGCCTGCCGGATGACTTCTTCGAATTCGCGACGAAATTGAAGGCTGTCACGGTCCACGGCACCGGGGTGGACCTGGTGCCGCTGCAAGCCGCCACCGACCGGGGAATCCCGGTGGCCAACATCCCGGGCGGCAATGCTCAATCGGTCGCGGAATATTGCGTCATGGCCATGCAGGTGCTGGCCAGAAATTTCCTGGAAATTTCCAATTCCATTCGTTCGAAACCCTGGGACGACACGCGCGCGCTCGGCGCCAAGGCGCATGAAATCGCCGCGCTGACGACCGGCATCGTCGGCGTGGGCGAGATCGGCAAGCGCCTGGCGAAAATCTGCCGGCAAGGCTTCGGCATGAGAGTGCTGGGAAACCAGAGACGCCTGGACCGGCTGCCGCCCGACGCGGAGCCTGCGGCGCTGGACAGACTGGTAGCGGAATCCGATTTTGTGGTTTTGACCTGCCCCCTGTCCCCTGAGACGCATCATTTATTCAACCAGGCAAGAATAAAAACCATGAAAGCCAGCGCCTGGCTCATCAATGTGGGCCGCGGCGCCGTCGTGGACGAAGCGGCGCTCATCGAGGCCCTGCAGAAGAAAAGCATCGCGGGCGCCATGCTGGACGTCTACGAGCATTACCGCCTCGAGCCCGGCCATCCGCTGCTCATGCTCGACAACGCGGTGCTCACGCCGCACCTCGCGGGCATGACGCAGGAGTCGCGCAAGCGCATGGGCGCGGCGGCCGCCGAAGAGACGCTGCGCATGCTCGCCGGCGAGGCGCCGAGGAATTTCGTCAATCCGCAAGCCTGGGAACAACGCCATGCCCGCAGATCTGAGAATCGCTGACGTCAAGGCTTACCCGACCTCGTTCCCGATTGCGCCGGAAAACCGCGTGGCGCTTGGCATCGGCGTCGCAGTGAAACGGGATGCCGTGGTGGTCAAGGTCACCACGGCCGGCGGCCTGGTGGGCTGGGGCGAATCGCACCATGGCCGCGCGCACACTGCGGTGGCAAGGCTGATCGAAACCACGCTCCGCCAGCTGGTCCTCGGCATGGATGCCGCTGATGTGGTCGGCGTCTGGAAGAAAATCTACGACAAGCAGCTCGCCAGCCACGGCATGGGCGCCGGCACCTGCCTGGCGATGAGCGGCATCGACTGCGCGCTCTGGGACATTCGCGGCCAGGCGGCCGGGATGCCGCTATACAAGTTGCTGGGAGGCGCCAGGAAAGCGATACCCGCTTATGCGGGGGGCGTGTCGCTGGGCTATCAGCCCCCGGAAGAACTTTTGAACGAACTTAAAAGAAGCATTGAAGCAGGCTACAAGGCGGTCAAGCTGCGCGTCGGCGACTCCCCGAAAAAGGATCTAGAGCGCATCCGCGCCGTGCGCAAAGCCTGCGGCGACGATTTGGTGATCCTGACCGACGCCAACACCGGCTACAGCGTCGAGGACGTGCGCCGGGTCATGCCGGGCATGGACGAAATGAGCGTCGCCTGGCTGGAGGAACCGTTCCCGGCGCACGACTATCGCAGCTATCGCCGCGCCAAGGGCTTCGGCCGCACCCCGCTTGCGGCCGGCGAGAACCATTACACCCGCTTCGAGTTCAACCGGGTGATCGAGGACGGCTCCATCACCATCCTGCAGCCGGACCTGTCGAAGACCGGCGGCATCACGGAGGCGCTGCGCATCGCCGCCATGGCCTCCGCGTACAAGCTGCCGATCCACCCGCACAGCTCGATGACCGGCCTGAACCACGCCGCCACCATCCATTTCCTCGCCGCCATCGACAACGGCGGCTATTTCGAAGCAGATGTTTCCAGAGCCAACAAGTTCCGCGACGAACTCTGCTCGCGCGCCTGCGAAGCGGATCGCGACGGCAACGTGCGCCCGCTCGACAAACCGGGCCTGGGATTGGAAGTGGACGAGGAATTCCTTCGAAAGCATCCCGCCATTGAAGGACCCGGCTATATTTGATGCCTGATGAAAGCCGACGAAACCCACCACGACATACGCGACGCCGTGCGCGCGCTCTGCGCCGCATTCGACTCCGCCTACTGGCAGAAGATCGACGAGGCGCGCGCCTATCCCGAGGCATTCGTCGAGGCGCTCACCAAGGCGGGCTGGATGTCGGCCCTGATCCCGGAGGAGCACGGCGGTTCGGGGCTTACGCTGACCGAAGCCTCGGTGATCATGGAAGAGATCACGCGCTCCGGCGGCAACGCCGGCTGCTGCCATGGCCAGATGTACAACATGAACACGCTCCTGCGGAACGGTTCGGAAGCGCAGAAGAAGAAGTACCTGCCGAAGATCGCCAGCGGCGAACTGCGCCTGCAGTCGATGGGCGTCACCGAGCCCACGGCCGGCACCGACACCACCAGCATCAAGACCGTGGCGGTCAAGAAGGGCGACCGCTACGTGGTAAACGGCCAGAAAGTCTGGACCTCGCGCCTGCA
>DATJYN010000068.1:0-32687 GCA_035499575.1 Burkholderiales bacterium
AGAATCCGCTTGCCATCATCCCGGTCGCAGTGCTGCTGGGCGGCATCTCGGCGAGTGGCGGCATGCTACAGCGCCGGCTCGACATGCCCGATGCGACCGTGCTGGTGCTCCAGGGCATGGTGTTCATGCTGATCCTGGCCAGCGAGACGCTGTACGGCCGTTTCCGGATCTTCCGTCCCCGCGAGGCCGAAGTGGCAACGCCGGCGGGAAAACCCGCATGACCGACCTCGGCTGGTGGGGCGTGCCGATCGCGGTGCTCGGCGGCGCGCTGCGCGTGAGCACGCCGTTCCTGTTCGTGAGCCTCGGCG
The DNA here is from genome assembly GCA_035499575.1 of Burkholderiales bacterium. Classification (GTDB taxonomy): domain Bacteria; phylum Pseudomonadota; class Gammaproteobacteria; order Burkholderiales; family SG8-39; genus RBG-16-66-20. Next base: position 309 of record DATJYN010000068.1, read on the forward strand.
AGTGCATCACCGAGAAGAGCGGGCGCATCAACCTGGGACTGGAGGGCATCCTCGTGATGGGCGCGATGACCGGCTACGCAGCGTCCTATACCACCGGCAGTCCCTGGACGGGCGTGATAGCGGCGGGCTTCGCCGGCCTGCTGCTCGGCACGCTGCACGGCCTGATCTGCAGCCTGCCGCGCGTCAACGACATTGCCGTCGGCATCGGGCTGATGCTCTTCGGCACCGGCTTCGCGTTCTTCCTCGGCAAGCCCTACGTGCAGCCCAAGGCGCCGACGCTGCCTGCGATCGCATTCGGCGACTGGAGTTCGGTGCCGCAGATCCAGGCGGCGCTCAAGGTGAATCCGCTTTTCCTGATCGGCATCGCGCTCGCGTTCCTGCTGGCGTGGGCGTTCCGCAATACGCGCTGGGGCCTGGTGGTGCGCATGGTCGGCGACAGTTCGGACGCGGCGCGCGCCATGGGCTACCGCGTGAACACGGTGCGAACCCTTTGCACCGCGGCCGGCGGCTTCCTCGCCGGCATCGGCGGCTCGTTCCTGTCGCTCTACTACCCGGGCAGCTGGAGTGAAGGCCTCTCGAGCGGCCAGGGCCTGATGGCGGTGGCGCTGGTGATCTTCGCGCGCTGGCAGCCGGTCAACTGTTTTTACGCCGCGCTGCTGTTCGGCGGCGCCGGCTCGCTCGGGCCGGCCCTGCAGTCGGTCGGCGTGACATCGGGCTACTACCTGTTCAACGCCGCGCCCTACGTGCTGACGCTGGGCATCATGATCGCAACCTGCTCGACACGGCGCAGCCTCGCCGGTGCACCGGGCGAACTGAGCATCGTCAAATGACCAAGCGCACCGCGCATCTAACCGCCCAGGCGGAACCCTATCCCTGGCCCTACGATGGCGACCTGCGCCCGGCGAACACGGCGCTGATCGTCATCGACATGCAGACCGACTTCTGCGGCAAGGGCGGCTACGTCGACAAGATGGGCTACGACCTGTCGCTCACGCGCGCGCCGATAAAGCCCATCAAGGCGCTGCTCGCGGCCATGCGGAAAAAAGGCTTCCATATCATCCATACCCGCGAAGGCCACCGCCCCGACCTCTCCGACCTGCCCGACAACAAGCGCTGGCGTTCGCGCCAGATCGGCGCCAACGGCGTCGGCATCGGCGACCCGGGGCCCTGCGGCAGGATCCTGGTGCGCGGCGAGCCCGGCTGGGAGATCATCCCCGAGCTCGCGCCGAAGCAGGGCGAGGTCGTGATCGACAAGCCCGGCAAGGGATCCTTCTGCGCGACCGATCTGGAGCTGATCCTGCGCACCAGCGGCATCCGCAACCTGGTGCTCACGGGCATCACCACCGACGTCTGCGTGCACACCACCATGCGCGAAGGCAACGATCGCGGCTTCGAATGCCTGCTGCTGTCTGATTGCACCGCGGCTACGGACAAGGGCAACCATCTCGCCGCGCTGCACATGGTCAAGATGCAGGGCGGCGTGTTCGGCGCGGTCACGGATTCGCGCAAGCTGATCAAGGCGATCGGAGCCGGCTGATGGAAGACGGCATGATGCGCCTCAAGCCGGAACACCCGGCGATTCCGGCGCGCGGGCTGGCCGTCGAAGTCAATGGCATGAGCAAGCGCTTCGGCGACTTTGCCGCGCTCGACGATGTGTCGATCAAGGTGCCGGCCGGTTCGTTCCACGCGCTATTGGGCGAGAACGGCGCCGGCAAGAGCACGCTGGTCAAATGCCTGGTCGGCTTCTACGAGCCGGACGGCGGGGAGATCCAGGTGGACGGGCGCGAAGTCGCAATCCACTCGCCGCAGGACTCGCATGCGCTCGGCATCGGCATGGTGTACCAGCACTTCACGCTCGTGCCCAGCATGACGGTGGCGGAAAACCTGGTGATGTCGCGCGCCGACGTGCCGGCGGTGGTGAACTGGAAAGCGGAGCGCGAGCGCCTGGCCGAATTCATGAAGACGGTGCCCTTCGAGCTGAAGCTCGATACGCCGGTATCGCGCCTCGCCGCGGGCGACAAGCAGAAGACCGAGATCCTCAAGCAGTTGTACCTCGAGCGGCGCTTCATGATCCTGGACGAGCCGACCTCGGTGCTCACGCCGAACGAAGCCGACGAGGTGCTCGGCATGCTGAAGGACATGACGCGCGCTAACAGGGTGACGGTGCTGATCATCACGCACAAGTTCCGCGAGGTGACCAACTTCGCCGACGCCGTCACGGTATTGCGGCGCGGCCGCTTTGCAGGCGCGGGTCCGGTGGCCGAACTCGACACCACGAAGATGGCCGAGATGATGGTCGGCGACCGGGAAATCCCGCAGGCCAAGGGCGAAAAAGCCGGCGGCGCCGGCGCCGACGGACGGCCGCGGCTCGGCATCAAGGGCCTGGTGGTGCACGATGACACCGGCCTGCCGGCGGTGCGGGATTTTTCGCTCGAGGTCCGGCCCGGGGAAATCGTCGGCATCGCGGGCGTCTCCGGCAACGGCCAGAAGGAACTGGTCGAGGCGCTGGTGGGCCAGCGCACGCTGGAGTCGGGCGAAATCAGCGTCGGCGGCAAGCCCTACGCTGCGTCGCGCGGCGAGATCCGCTACTGGAAAGCCTTCAGCTTGCCCGAGGAGCCGCTGCGCAACGCCTGCGTGCCCGGCATGAGCGTGGCCGAGAACATGGCGCTGCGCAATTTCGACCGCGCCCCGATCTCCGCCGGCTTCTGGCTGAAGAGCGGCGCGATGCGCGAGCAGGCGCTGCGCTGGATCGCGGACTTCGGCGTCAAGACGCGCGGCCCGGAAACGCCGATCGCCGCGCTCTCGGGCGGCAACGTGCAGCGCGCGGTGCTGGCGCGCGAGCTGTCGGGCGAGGCGGCGGTACTGATCGCGGCCAACCCGGTGTTCGGGCTGGATTTCGCCGCGGTGGCGGAGATCCACGACCGTATCCTCGCCGCGCGTAACCAGGGCGCGGCGGTACTGCTCGTCAGCGCGGACCTGGACGAGCTGCTGGAGCTCTCGGACCGCATCGTGGTGATGTTCGAGGGCGGCATCGTGCACGAGACGCCGATCGCCAGCGCCGACATCTCGGTGATCGGACCGGCGATGGCCGGGCATGGGCATCACTGACGTTGCCATGGCGAGCGTCGCAGCAATCCCCTTTCCCTACAAATTTGAGCCGTCGCACACCGCGCTGGTGGTGATCGACATGCAGCGCGATTTCGTCGAGGCCGGCGGTTTCGGAGAAACACTCGGCAACGACGTGCGCCGGTTGCAGGCAATCATTCCGACGACGCAGAAGCTGCTGGCAATCTGCCGCGGGGCGGGCATCGCGGTGGTGCACACGCGCGAGTCTCACCGCCCGGACCTGTCCGACTGCCCGCCCGCCAAGCGCCTGCGCGGCAGCCCGAAGCTGCGCATCGGCGATGCCGGCGCGATGGGGCGCATCCTGGTGCGCGGCGAGCCCGGCAACGACATCGTGCCGGCGCTCGCGCCGGCGCCGGGCGAAATCGTCATCGACAAGCCGGGCAAGGGCGCCTTCTACGCCACCGACCTGGGCGAGATCCTGCGGCTGAAGAACATCACGCACCTCCTGTTCGCCGGCGTCACGACCGAGGTCTGCGTGCAGACCACGATGCGCGAGGCGAACGACCGCGGCTACGACTGCCTGCTGATCGAGGACGCGACCGAAAGCTATTTCCCGCAGTTCAAGCAGGCAGCGCTCGACATGATCCGCGCGCAGGGCGCGATCGTCGGCTGGACCGCGACCTGCGCGCAACTGGCCGAGGCGCTCGCCTAGTCCGGCGGGCCGGGACGCGCGCCGGGCGCCGCCGCCAGCACCTGGGGTGCGGGCGCAGCGGCCTCCTTCTGCGTCAGCGTCATCAGGATGTCGGCATACCACGCGAAGTTCAGGTCCAGGCTCTCGTCGATGCTCGCGTCGCGGTTGGTGACATCCAGGCGCGTGGCGTGGACGCCGAGCAGCAGCCAGGACAGTTCCGCTCGTCCGGCGCGCGCTGCGGCTTCGCGCGCCACCACCGGCGCGCCGCTCATGCCGCGGTGCAGCCGCGCATCGGTGAGGAAGTAGCCCTTGCCCTGGAAGCGGATGCCGAAGGAGGACGCGATCACCGACTGGCGCGCCACCGGCAGGCGGTGCAGCGTATCGTGCACGCCGAGCGGAAAGCCGACCACCAGCACCGAGGTGCCGAGTTCCACGCGGTCCAGCCGTTCGACCAGGTGCGCGGGCGAGAAGGCGCGGAACAGCATCTTCCCCGGCAGCGCCTTGCGCTCGAGCTGGATCGCGACGACGTCGATCGCGCCTGCCGAGTCCAAGCCCTCGTGCCAGAGAGATTTGCCGTCGCGGTAGAGCGGAATCGAGAACTGCACCGTGTTTCCGATATTCGTCGCGTCGACGTGCAGCTCGATTTCGAGCCGGTCGGGGAAATGCTCGCCGGCCTCGTCGTGCACCACGTGGCGGTTGGTGATCAGGTAAAGGCGCTCTTCGCGCTCGAAGAAGAAGCCGGTCGCATTGGTGAGCTGCTTCTGCCCGAGCATCGTCGATACCCGGGTCACCGCCAGCAGCAGCGATTCGATCACTGATTGCTTTTGCCGGGGCGGCCGGGCAGCGCGACGTCGACCGCGGTCAGGACGAAGGCGCCGGTCCGGGAGCGTTGTCTCATGCCCCATTATTCCACTAACGCGCGGTTACCTTCGCAGGTCGAGCGTGAAGGGGAAATTCGGATTGCGTTCTTCGGCGCGCACCTCGATGTGGCCGGGCGTGTGGCCCATCTTGACGAAGCGCGCGAGCCGCCGCCCCTCGGCGGCGTAGGCGTTGACCGGGAAATCCTCGTGCGCACGGCCGCCGGGATGCGCGACGTGGTACTGGCAGCCGCCCATCGAGCGGTTCATCCAGGTATCGACCAGGTCGAATACCAGGGGCGCATGCGCGCCGATGGTCGGGTGCAGCGCCGAGGGCGGCGCCCAGGCCTTGTAGCGCACGCCGGCGACGAACTCGCCGACCTTGCCGGTGGGCACGAGCGGCACCGGGCGGCCGTTGCACGAGAGCACGTGGCGCTCGCCGACGAGGCCGGTCGCGCGCAATTGCAGCCGCTCGACCGAGGAGTCGACGTAGCGCACGCTGCCGCCGGCGGAGCCTTCCTCGCCCAGCACGTTCCAGGGCTCGAGCGCGCTGCGCAGCTCGATGTGCGCGCCGAGCGAGGCGAATTCGCCCACGCGCGGGAAGCGGAATTCGAAGTGCGGCGCGAACCAGGCGGCTTCGATCGCGTAGCCCGCCTCGCGCGTCTCCGCGATCACGTCCTCGAAATCCTGCCAGACGAAGTGCGGCAGCATGAACCGGTCGTGCAGCCCGGTGCCCCAGCGCGCGAGGCGCGCCGGCCGGTAGGGGCGCTGCCAGAAGCGCGCTATGAGGGAACGCAGCAGTAACTGCTGCGTTAAGGACATCCGGGCATGAGGAGGCATCTCGAAGGCGCGCAGCTCGAGCAGGCCGAGGCGCCCGGTCGGGCCGTCGGGCGAATAGAGCTTGTCGATGCAGAACTCGGCGCGGTGCGTGTTGCCGGTAGCGTCGATCAGCAGGTTGCGGAACAGGCGGTCGGCGATCCAGGGCGGGATGCGCGAAAGCTTCTCGGTTTCGCGCAAGGCGATTTCCATCTCGTAGACCGAGTCGTTCCGCGCCTCGTCGATGCGTGGATGCTGGCTGGTCGGACCGATGAACATTCCCGAGAACAAGTAGGACAGCGACGGATGGTTGTGCCAGTAGGCGACCAGGCTTGCGAGCAGGTCGGGCCGGCGCAGGAACGGCGAGTCGGCCGGCGTCGCGCCGCCCAGCACGAAGTGGTTGCCGCCGCCGGTGCCGGTGTGGCGGCCGTCGACCATGAACTTCTCCGTGGTGAGGCGCGTCAGGTGCGCCTGCTCATAGAGGAAACCGATGTTGTCGACCAGCTCGCGCCAGTTGTTCGCGGGTTGGATGTTCGCTTCCAGCACGCCCGGGTCGGGCGTGATGCGCATGACCTCGATGCGCGGGTCTCGCGGCGGCTCATAGCCTTCCAGCACCACGGGAATTCCGAGCTCGCCGGCGGTTGCCTCGATCGCCGCCGCCAGTTCCAGGTAGACCTCCAGCGACTCGGCCGGCGGCATGAAGAGGTAGAGCGTGCCCTTCCTCGGCTCGGCGCAGATCGCCGTGCGCGTGATCCAGCCGGCGGATTCGAACGGGCCGGGCGCCTTGCCCGAAGGAGCGGGCCCCTTGCTCGCTGGTTTGCCTTTGCCCGATTCGCCCTTTTCAATAATCTGGAACTTGAGAGCGATCTCTTTCCTCAGCTGCAACGGCTTGAACACCTGCGCCAGATCGGGCGCGTGCACCCAGGGGAAATCCGCCTTCGAGGCCCAGGGCAGGGAATCGAGCGGCAGCCGGAAGCCGAGCGGCGAGTCGCCCGGGATCAGGTAGCAGCGCTCGTCGCGAAGGAACCACTGGCCGGTGGCCCAGCGGCCGGTGCCCTTGGACACCGGGAGGACGTGGCCGGCGATCTTGTCCAAGCCCTGCTGGAACACGCGGCGCAGGCGTTCGCGTTCCAGCGGATCGTCCAGGCGCGAGTCGAACGGGTCGACGTTCCCCGGCAGCCGCCGTTCGCGCCACAGGTAGTACCAGGTGTCCTCGTAGGCCGGGAACACATATTGCGGATCGAGCGCGAGTTTCTGCGCGAGCGTGCGCAGGAACAACGCTGCCTGCGCCTCCGTCGCGCCGTTGTCGATGCTTTCGTCCGCGAACAGCGCGGCGGCTTCCCAGATCGGCTCGCCGTCCTTGCGCCAGTAGCAGGATAGCGACCAGCGCGGCAGCGGCTCGCCCGGATACCACTTGCCCTGGCCGTAATGCAGCAGGCCCTGGGGCGCGTATTTTTCCTTGAGTTTTTTCAGCAACTGCGCGCCCAGCCTGCGCTTGTCCGGCCGCGAAGGAGGGGAATCGGCTTCGGTGTTCCACTCCGCGCCCTGCCGGTTGTCGACCGATATGAAGGTCGGCTCGCCGCCCATGGTGAGGCGTACGTCGCGCGCCGCAAGATCGGCATCGACGCGGGCGCCGAGCGCGTCGATGGCCGCCCACTGCTCATCCGTGTAGGGCTTGGTGACGCGCGGCGCCTCCCAGATGCGGTCCACGCGCATGAGGTGCGTGAATTCCACTTCGGCTTTCTCGGTGGCGCCGCTGATCGGCGCCGCGCTGCCCGGCTCGGGCGAGCAGGCGAGCGGGATGTGGCCTTCGCCCGCGAAGAGGCCCGAGGTCGGGTCCAGGCCGACCCAGCCGGCGCCCGGCAGGTAGGCCTCGCACCAGGCGTGCAGGTCGGTGAAATCTACTTCGGTACCCGAAGGGCCGTCGAGCGACTTTACGTCGGGCTTGAGCTGGATCAGGTAGCCGGATACGAAGCGCGCGGCGATGCCGAGGTGGCGCAGCAGCTGCACCAGCAGCCAGCCTGAATCGCGGCAGGAGCCGCTCGCGAGCGACAGCGTTTCCTCCGGCGTCTGCACGCCGGGCTCCATGCGCACGATGTAGCGGATCGCCTTGGAGAGATTCATGTTCAGGTCGACGAGGAAATCGACCGTCGGCTTCTTGGAGCGCGGCACCGCGTCCAGGTAGCGTTTGAAGCGCGGCGACAGCGCGCCGCGCAGGAGGTAAGGCGCCAGTTCGTGCAGCTGCGACTCCTCGTAGCGGAACGGATAGTTGTCGGCGCGCGGTTCGAGGAAGAAATCGAAGGGATTGATGACCGACATCTCGGCCACCAGGTCCACCTCGATTTTCAGTTCCCGCACCGGCTCCGGGAACACCAGGCGCGCGAGCCAGTTCGACTGCGGGTCCTGCTGCCAGTTGATGAAATGCTTGGCCGGCGTGACGCGCTGCGAGTAAGCGAGCACGGGCGTGCGCGCGTGCGGCGCCGGCCTCAGGCGCACCAACTGCGGTCCGAGCATGATCGGCCGGTCGTAGCGGTAGTGCGTTACGTGGTTTAGGGCGACGTGTATGGACATGGCAGAGGAGGAGCCTGGCTCAGCTACCCAAGTAGGCGCGCTGGATGCGATTGCCCAGTTCGTGCATGTCGGCGATGCACTCGGTCAAGTATTCGTGCAGGCCGTCCTGGAAGATTTCCTCGATGTCCGCATTGGTGAGGCGCGCGTGCAGTTCGCTCGCGAGCCGCTTGGCGGCGCGATCCTGGCCCTCGATGCGGTCCATGGCCTGCGTGATCTGGTCGAAGCAACCGGCGAGGGACCTCGGCATGCGCCGTTCGAGGATCAACAGCTGCGCCACCTTGATCGGCAGGATCTGGTCGCGGTACAGGCTGCGATAGGTTTCGTAGGCCGACACCGAGCGCAGCAGCGCGGTCCATTGGTAGTAGTCGAGCGCCCCGCCGACGTCCTTCACCGAGGGCAGCAGCACGTGGTACTTCACGTCCAGGATGCGCGCGGTGTTGTCGGCGCGCTCGAGAAAAGTGCCCAGGCGCGAGAAGTTGAAGGCTTCGCCGCGCATGATGGTGCCGTAGGTGACGCCGCGGTAGAGATGGCTGCGGTCCTTTACCCAGTCGAAGAATTTGGCCGCGCCGGCGCCGGCGAGGTCGGCCTTGCGCACGCGCTTCATCTCGATCCAGGTGGTGTTCAGCGTCTCCCACATTTCCGAGGTGATCTGCCAGCGCACCGCGTGCGCATTCTCTCGCGCCCACTTCAGGCAACTGTAGATGGAGGAGGGATTCTGCGGGTCGAGCGCGAGGTAGTCCACCAGCGCCTCGAAAGTCACGATTTTGCGCGTCTTGAAGTAGTGCTCCGCGCTGTCGGTGATGGTCAGCGGCGCAAGCTGGTTCTGCTCGCGCGTTTCCTTTGCGCCGAACAGCACCATGTTCGAAGTCACCCCGAGGATGCGCGCCATGTTTTCGGCGCGCTCCATCTGGCGGCTCATCCAGTAAACGCGGTCGGCGACTCTCGAGAGCATTTACTCCACCACCCAGGTATCTTTTGTTCCCCCGCCCTGGGAAGAATTCACGACCAGCGAGCCTTCCTTCAGCGCGACGCGCGTGAGCCCGCCCGGCACTAGCTTCACTTCCCTGCCCGACAGGACGTAGGGACGCAGGTCGACGTGTCGCGGCGCGAAGCCGCGCTTGACGAAGGTGGGGCAGGTGGAGAGCGACAGCGTCGGCTGCGCGATGTAGTTCGACGGATTCGCCTTCAGGCGCTTGCGGAACGCCGCAATCTCCTTCGGGGAGGCGGAAGGCCCGACCAGCATGCCGTAGCCGCCCGAGCCCTGCACTTCCTTTACCACCAGGTCGGCCAGGTTCGCCAGCACGTGCGCAAGGTCCTTGGTGTTGCCGCACATCCAGGTCGGCACGTTGGCGAGGATCGGTTCTTCCTTGAGGTAGAACTTGATCATCTCCGGCACGTAGGGGTAGGTGGACTTGTCGTCGGCGACGCCTGTGCCGACAGCGTTGGCGAGCGCGACGTTGCCCGCTCGATACGCGGCGAACAGGCCCGGCACGCCGAGCATCGAATCCTTGCGGAACGCGAGCGGGTCCAGGAAGGCGTCGTCCAGGCGGCGGTAGATCACGTCCACGCGCTGGCGGCCGCTGGTGGTGCGCATGTAGACCGAGTTGTCCTTGACGAAGAGGTCGGGCCCTTCCACCAGCTCGACGCCCATCTGTTGCGCGAGGAAGGCGTGCTCGAAGTAGGCGCTGTTGTACTGCCCGGGCGTGAGCACGGCGACCACCGGGTCGCGCACGCGCGGCGGGGCGGAAGCGCGCAGCGTCTCCAGCAGCATCGACGGATAGTGCTCGACCGGCAGCACGGTCTGGCGCTCGAACAGCTCGGGAAAGAGCCGCATCATCATCTTGCGGTTTTCGATCATGTACGACACGCCGGAGGGTGTGCGCAGGTTGTCCTCGAGCACGTAGTACTTGCCGTCCGAGTGCCGCACCAGGTCGATGCCCGCGATGCTCGAGTAGACGCGGTTCGGCAGGTCGACGCCGCGCATTTCCTTCTGGAAACCGGGATTTTTCAGCACCTGCTCCGGCGGGATCACGCCGGCCTTGAGGATCTCCTGGCCATGGTAGACGTCGTGCAGGAAGCGGTTGAGCGCGTCCGCGCGCTGCTTCAGGCCCTTGGCAAGCTGGTCCCACTCCGACTTCGGCAGGATGCGCGGGATGGTGTCGAAGGGGATCAGCCGCTCGGCGCCATCCTCGGCGCCATGCGCATCGCCATAGACAGCGAAGGTGATGCCGACGCGGTGGAACAGCAGGTCCGCCTCGCGCCGCTTCTCGGCGATCCGCTTGGCGGGGGTTTTCGCGAGCCACTCGGCGATCGGGCCGAAATGCGGCCGCACCTTGCCGTCGGCAGAGCGCATTTCATCGTATTGTTGGCGACGTTCCATGCGGAGTTCCCCCTCAGGAACGAGCAAAACACATGCCAGGCAGGCCGCCGCCCGAGACGGGCGGGGGCCCCCGGTCAGCTTCAGCCTTCGGGCTCGCCCTGCGGTTCCGTGTTCGGCTTGACCGCCGCGCGCCGGTATTCGGAGGGCGGGATGCCGACCTGTTGCTGGAAAAAGCGGGTGAAGTTGGATTGCGCGGAGAAGCCGAGCTCGGCCGAGACCTCGGCGATCTTGGCGCTGCCGGTCGAGAGCTTGGAAATCGCCGACTCGACGCACAACATGTCGAGGTAGGCGCGCGGCGAGCGGCCGGTGGAGAGCTGGAACAGGTCGTAGAAACGCGAGCGCGACAGGCCGACCTGGCTGGCCAGGTCGTTCATGTTGACGTCCTTGTTCGGGTGCGCGCGCAGCAGCGCGAGCGCGCGCCGGATGCGCGTATCCGCGAAGGGCGAACCGCGCCACAGCCGCCCGCCCGCCTGGCGGCGCGCGAGATAGGTTTCCACGATCGAGAGCATCAGCTCCTGCAGCATGAACTCGAGCCGCTCGTGGGACAGGAACTGGTCGTTCAGCACTTCGATCGCCAGCGTATCGGCGAGCTGGCGGATGCGCACGGTAATGGGCTCGCCCGCGGCGCTGAATGGCCGGTTGCCCAGGTCGAACACCGCGGGGAAGCTGCCGCGCAGCCAGTCGCCGGAGGCCTGGAACCAGAGCAGCTGGGCCGAAGCCGCGCCCGACCCGGAGGGGTCCGGCGTCGCAAGGCAGGTGACGCCCGGATTGAGGAACAGCAGGTTGTCGCGCGTGAGGCGGTGGCTTTCGCTGTCCACCCGCACGTCCAGGTCTGCGCCGTCTTGCTTGATGATGATCTGCGGCACGGCGCCGGTCTGCGGCGTCTCTCCCGCGGCAGCCTCGAGCAGCTGGAGCCGGCCGAAACTGCCGTCGAATACGCGGATGGGGCGTGCCATGCCGCAAGCTTAATGTCAGCCTGCGAATATAGCTAGTAGGCCAGCCAGCGAGGCCTTTTCGCGGAAATCACCCGGGTATTCACCCCCACCCAGTTGAGCCCGCCGAACAGGCGCGCGTGCTCGATTTTCACGCAGCGGTCCATGACGGTTTCCAGGCCGGCGGCGCGCGCCCTGGCGTCGGCTGCCTCGTTGACCACCCCGAGCTGCTGCCAGAGCACCCGCGCGCCGATGGCGATGGCGTCCTCGGCGACCGGCATCACGTCGGCAGTCTTGCGGAACACGTCCACCATGCCGACCTTTTCCGGAATGTCGCGCAGCGACGCGTAGCACTTCCGCCCCAGCACTTCCTTGTACTGCGGGTTCACCGGGATCACCCGGTACCCATGCTCGATCATGTATTTCGCGGCGAAATAGCTCGGCCGGTGCCATTGCGCCGACAGGCCCACCACCGCGATGACGCGGGACTCTTTCAATATGCGGCGCAGCGTGTTGATATCGTCGTGCACCGGCCTACTATAATCGAACTGTCACCCCGGAGGAGAGAGCGATGTACGTCGAAGAACGCATGTACACCCTGCAGGTCGGCACGGCGGCGCAGTACTTCAAGAATTACGAGGAATTCGGCATGAAGGTGCAGTTGAAGCACCTGCCGCACATGGTCGGCTACTACGTCACTGAAACCGGCGACCTGAACATGGTGATTCACCTCTGGGCCTACGACGATCTGAACCAGCGCGACAAATGCCGCGCCGCGATGCAAGCGGATCCCGAGTGGCATGCCTATCTCGTCAAGAACCGGCCATTCATGGTTTCGCAGCAGACACGCGTCATGAAATGCGCGCCGTTCTTCGTCGAACGGCTGAAGAAGATGCTCGCGGCAACGAAATGACCGCGCCGCATCCGCAGGTCGCCGCGCTGCTCGAGCGCGCGGCGAAGTCGCCGCTGCCCGCGTACTACGACGTCCCGCCCGCGGTGGCGCGGCGCCTGTACCGCGACGTTCGCGGCGCGCTCACGCCTGATCCGCCGGCCGTGGAGTCGGTGCAGCTGCTGCTGGCGCCCGGCCCGGTCGGGCCGGTTCCGGTCCGCGCCTACCGCCCCAAGGGCGCTGGCAAGGATGAAGTCCTGCCGGCGCTCGTCTACATCCACGGCGGCGGTTGGGTAATCGGCGATCTCGACACGCACGATGTCGTCTGCCGCACACTCGCCAACGGTGCGCGCTGCGCGGTGTTCTCGGTCGAATACCGCAAGGCGCCGGAGAGCCCTTTTCCGGCGGCTGTAGAGGATTGTTTTGCGGCATTGCAGTTCGTCTCCCGGGAAGAAAAGCAACTTCGTATCAATGCAAAACAGCTGGCCGTCGGCGGCGATAGCGCGGGCGGCAATCTCGCGACCGTGATGGCGCTCATGGCGCGCGACGCGGGCGCACCGGCGATCTCGTTCCAGGTGCTGATCTATCCGGGCGTGGACCAGCGCATGGCGCATGCCTCGATCAAGCGCAACGGCGAGGGCTATCTGCTCACCGAGAAGAGCATGCTGTACTTCCGCGGCCATTACCTGCCGAACGAGAAGGACCGCCTCGACTGGCGCGCGTCGCCCCTGCTGGCGAAAAGCCTGCAGGGCCTGCCGCCGGCTATTCTGCTCACGGCGGGCTTCGACCCGCTGGTCGACGAGGGCAGGGAGTATGCGGAACGCATGCAGAAGGAGGGCGTGAAGGTGGAGTACAAGAACTACCCCGGCATGGTGCACGGCTTCATCACCATGGGACGCGCGCTCGACACCGCGAACGCGGCGCTCGCCGATTGCGCGCAGGCGCTGAAGAAAGCCTGGGGCAGTTGAAGGCAGACCTGAAAACCAGGCATGGCGGCCGCATCCTCGCCGACGCACTTGCCGGCCACGGCGCACGCCTCGCGTTTGGCGTGCCGGGCGAAAGCTTCCTGCCGGTGCTCGACGGCCTGCACGACCTGAAAGACAAACTGCGCTTCGTCATCTGCCGCCAGGAAGGCGGCGCGTCCTACATGGCCGAGGCCTCGGCCAAGCTCACCGGCGAACCGGGCGTGCTGTTCGTGACGCGCGGCCCCGGCGCGACCAACGGCTCGGTCGGCGTGCACACCGCGTTCCAGGATTCCACGCCGATGCTGGTGTTCGTCGGCCAGGTCGGCAACGATTTCGTCGAGCGCGAGGCTTTCCAGGAAGTGGATTACCGGCGCATGTACGGGCCGCTCACCAAGTGGGTGGCGCAGATCGACCGCGCCGAGCGCATTCCCGAGTACGTGAGCCACGCCTTTCACGTCGCCACTGCGGGGCGGCCGGGCCCGGTGCTGCTCGCGCTGCCGGAAGACATGCTTTTCTCGGAAGCGGCGGTCGCGGATGCGCCGCGCTATCGCGCTGCCCGTGCCGCGCCGTCGCCCGCGGACATGAAGGAACTGGAAAAGCTGCTCGCTGCCGCGCAGCGCCCGTTCGTGCTGGTGGGCGGCGGCGGCTGGACCAGGCCGGCGACCGACGCCCTGCGCGCCTGGGCCGAGAGCGCCGGCGTCCCAGTCGGCTGCGGCTTCCGCTGCCAGGATTACTTCGACAACCGGCATCCGAACTACGCGGGCGACATCGGCATCGGCGTCAACCCGAAGCTCGCGCAGCGCGTGAAGGACGCCGACCTGCTGCTGGTGATCGGCGAGCGACTGGGCGAGATGACCACCAGCGCCTACACGCTGCTTGACGTGCCAGTGCCTAAGCAGAGGCTGGTGCACGTGCAGTCGGGCGCGGAAGAACTGGGGCGCGTGTACCGGGCGACGCTGCCGATCAACTCGGACTATTTGGAATTTCTTTTGGCCCTTCAGAAGTTGCATATTGGGAAGATCTGGAACGAAATCGTAAAAGAGGCACATTCACAATATTTGGAATGGAACAGGACCATTCCCATGCCGGGCACGCTGCACTACGGCGAAGTGATTGCCTGGTTGTCGCAGCACCTGCCGGAGGACGCGATCCTCACGAACGGCGCTGGCAACTTCGCCAGCTGGCTGCACCGCCACTTCCGGTACAAGGCCTGGCGCACGCAGCTCGCGCCGACCAGCGGCTCGATGGGCTACAGCGTGCCGGCGGCGGTGGCAGCGAAGATCTCGGCGCCGCAGCGCACGGTGGTTGCGCTGGCCGGCGACGGCGAATTCCTCATGAACGGCCAGGAGTTCGCCACCGCGATGCAGTACGGCGCGGCGATCATCGTGCTGGTGGTGAACAATGGCATGTACGGCACCATCCGCATGCACCAGGAGCGCGAATATCCGGGCCGGGTATCGGGCACTGAGCTCGCGAACCCCGATTTCGCCGCCTATGCGCGCGCCTTCGGCGGTCACGGCGAAACCGTGGAGCGCACGGCCGATTTCGCGCCGGCGTTTCAGCGTGCCGTGGCATCCGGCAAGCCTGCGATTGTCGAGTTGAAGATCGACCCCGAGGCGATCACGCCGTCGGCGACGCTCGCCGGGCTGCGCGCCGCGGCGCTGGCGAGGAAATAACCCGGCCTTCGTCCTAGAGGAAGCGGACGATGGTGCCGTTGCAGGACAGGCGCGGACTGCCGCCGAGTACGCCCGCCATGCGGTAGCAGCCGAAATTGATCACGCCGTTGCCGCCGAGGCTTTCCGCGTGCTCGCGAAACGCCTGCTTCGCTTCGTCCAGGGAGTCGTACCAGGGGGATCCGACCACGCTGATCCAGGATTCGATCCAGAGTCGCTTGACGATCTGGAAGCGCGCCGGGGCGCCGGTCACCGATTCGTAGATCGTGATCTTCTGCGGGGCCGCAGCCGCGGGCTCCGTCGGGGCGGGGGCGGCGCAGCCGAACAGGCAGAGCAGGAAAGCGGGAGCAGCAAGGCGCAGCAGCATGGGGCGTCCCTTACCTCGTCATGGCGATGAACTTGTCGTCGTCCTGCAGCTTGCGTTCGAATTTCAGGAAACCATAGTACCCGCAAGTCTTGCCGTAGGGGTAGTCGCGGCAGGCTTCGGGACGCGCCTCGTAGACGGTGCAGCGGCGCGTCTTGGTATCGAAGAGGTGGCAGACCTGGCCGAAGAATTCGTCCTTCTGGTGGCGCAGGCCGCGCGCTTTTTCGCCCGCGTCGTACTTGGTATGGCGCGCCTCGGCGGTGGCGTGGTCAATGCCGAAGTGCTTGGCGAGGCGCGCCACGTCGGCGCGCGACACCTCGATCAGCGGGTAGCTGCAGCAGTAGCCGGGACATTTCTTGCAATCGTAGGAGGCGTCGTTTTTCACTGTTCTCGATGGCGGGGAAAAAGGCCGCGAATTCTACGCTAATCGCTTTAACCCTTTTGGGTGCCGGGCACGTTTCATCCAGGGTATGCCCAACCTGGAGAAAGCATCATGAAAACCCTCAAACTGGTTTTTGCGGCGCTGCTGGCCGCGTTCTCGGCCTGCGCCGCCGCGGTCGGCGGCCTGGCCGACCTGTCCGTCTACGACCGCAGCGAGGGCCGCAGCCTGCCCGTTTACTGGCACGAAGGCCGCGCCTGGGTGGTCGGCAAGCCCGGCAACGAATACCAGCTAAACCTGCGCAACCGGCGGGGCGAAGATGTGCTCGCGGTACTGTCAGTGGATGGCGTCAACGTGATCAGCGGCGAGACCGCGAGCGTGCAGCAGAGCGGCTACGTGCTCGCGCCCGGCGGCGCACTGGAGGTGAAGGGCTGGCGCAAGGACCTTTCGCGCACGGCAGCCTTCTATTTCACCCCGCTGGGGGATTCCTACGCTGCGCGCACCGGCCGGCCCGATAACGTCGGTGCGATCGGCGTGGCGCTCTACCGAAGGAAAGCGCCTGAGCCCGTGCCCTTCTCGCAGATAGCTCCATCCGCAAAGAGCGAGAGGAGGGACTCGGCTGCCTCGGAGTCGGCGGCGCGCGCTCCGGCCGCCGAGCCGCAGCTGGGAACAGGCCACGGACGCAGCGAGACTTCATATGCCCGCATGGTCGGCTTCGAACGCGCGACCAGTGCGCCAGCGGAAACGGTGGTGATTTACTACGACAGCTACCGCAACCTAGTCGCGCGAGGCATCATTCCGCAACCCCCGCTCGGGCGGCCGGTGCCGAACCCGTTCCCGGGCTTTGTGCAGGACCCGCCCGCGTGAAGGACGCCGAGTGCCGCGTAGACTGGAGGTAGATGCAGGCCGGCGACGAACAACTCATGCTTGCTTATCGAGAAGGCGACGCCGGCGCCTTCGAGGAGATCTACCGGCGCCACAAGGGCGGCCTGTTCCGCTTCGTGCTGCGCAGCGTGCGCGAGCGCGCAGTGGCCGAGGAGCTGTACCAGGAGATCTGGATGCGCGTCATCGAAGCGCGCGGGCGGTACGAAGTCTCGGCGCCAGGTGCCGGCCAGCCCGCGAAGTTCAGCACCTGGCTCTATACGATCGCGCACAACCGGCTCGTGGACCACTGGCGCAAGCGCGGGTTGCAGCTGGTCGCGCTCGACGCGCAGGATCCGGCAGCCGATCCGTCGGCGCCGATGGAATACGAACCGCAGCGCATTGCCGAGGCGAAGCAGGGGCTGGAACTGTTCGCGCGCGCGTTGGCGGAGCTGCCGCCGGCGCAGCGCGAGGCCTTCCTGATGCACCAGGAGGCGGATATGAGCGCGGCCGAGATCGCGCTCGCCACGGGCAGCAACGAGGAGGCCGCGAAGAGCCGCCTGCGCTACGCGGTGTCCAAACTGAAGCAGGCGATGGGCGGTGGCTGAAGAAATCGACCCGAAGGTTTCGATCCGCTATCGCGAACTCGGCGCGGAGGAGCCGCCGCGCGCGCTGGATGAAGCGATTCTCGCGGCAGCGAGGCGCCCGCTAGCGGGTGAACGCGGACCCGTGCGTTCACCGGCGCGACGCCTTGCGGGGCCGCTGTCGCTCGCAGCCGTGGTGGTGCTGTCGGTCGTGGTGACCCTGCGCATGCAGCACGAGCGGCCGGAAGTTGCATCGCCGGCGCCGGCGCCCGCGACTGCGCCCTTGCCTGCAGCGAAGGAGACTGCGCCGGCGGCGCTGCCGGACGAGAAACCCCAGTCTCGGCCCAAGGCGGAACAGCAACCCAAGCCACCGGCACGCCTCGAGCCGGCGCCAATTCAATCCCCGATACGGCACTCCCCGATACGGGAAAAAACGCAGGCGCCCGCTTCGCGCGACGATACGGCGCGCGATGCCGGAGCCGCGGCGCAGGCGCTGTCGAGGCCGGCG
The DNA here is from genome assembly GCA_035499575.1 of Burkholderiales bacterium. Taxonomy (GTDB): domain Bacteria; phylum Pseudomonadota; class Gammaproteobacteria; order Burkholderiales; family SG8-39; genus RBG-16-66-20. Next base: position 17,845 of record DATJYN010000068.1, read on the forward strand.
GCGGAAACGCCCGAGAAGGAACTGGAGCGCATCGCACAGCTGCGCCGCGAGGGCAGGCAGGAGGACGCGGACAAGGCGCTGGCGGAATTCCGCAAGCGCTACCCGGACTACAGGATTCCCGACGCGACGCTGGAGCGCGTCGAGAAACGCTAGTCAGGCCTTCGGTTTTTCTCCCGCTGCCTGCAGGAACACCGCGCAGGAATCGAGTTTGCCGAACTGCGCGCGCTTGGCGGCCTGGTACTGGCTGCGCACCAGCGATGCAATCGGCACCGGGCGGTCCAGTTCGCTGGCGAGCGCGAGGAAGTAGCGCAGGTCCTTTTCCATCAGCTCCAGCTGGAACTGCGCCGAGAAGTCGCGCTTGAAGATCTTCGGCAGCTTGGTCTTCATGAGACGCGAACCCGCGGCGCCTTCGCCCAGCACTTCCAGCGCCGCGTCGCGGTCGAGGTTCGCCGCCTCGGCCACCTGCGCGGCTTCCGCGATCGCCACGGTCAGCGAGGCGGAAATCATGTTGTTGATGAGCTTGAGCGTGGCGCCGGCGCCCGAGTCGCCGATGCGGCGGACCATTTTCCCCATCGCGGCGAGCACCGGCTGCGCCTTGTCGAAGGCAGCCTGGTCGCCGCCGACCAGGATTACCAACTCGCGCGCTTGAGCCTGCGCCATCGAACCCGACACCGGCGCGTCCAGGTAAAAGACGCCCTTTGCTCTCGCTTCAAATGCGACTTCGCGCGCCGTCGCCGGCGTGTTGGTGCTGGAATCGAGAATGATCGTGCCCGCTGCGGCTGCGGCGACGGCGCCGTTGGCCCCCAGCATCACTTCGCGCGTGGCGACGTCGTCCGAGACGATCGAGCAGACGAATTCAGCGCCCTTGGCTGCGGCTGCGGGCGACTCGCAGACCTGGATGCCCTTGTCCGCGAAAGATTTTGTTTTTTCTTTATTTCTATTGAAGACCTTCAACACATGCCCCGCGGCATGCAGGTTCATCGCCATGCGCGAGCCCATCGCGCCCAAGCCTATAAAAGCCACTGTACTCATTCGATCCTCCTATCGGTACTCCAGTATGCAGGTGTGCAAACCGTGTAAGCTACATTGCCACAGTTAGTGGCGGAGTTGGCCGTGATCGACTCGGATGACAATACCGAACGGGGTCGGATCGACAAGATTCTCGATGCGCGCGAAAAGCAATTGCAGGAAGCGCTCGCGATCGCACACCTCGGAAGCTGGGAATGGGATGTGGAACAGGGAGCAATCTCCTGGTCTCCCGAGTTGAAGCGGATTTTCGGAGTCGTCGATGGTTTCCGCCCCACGGTGAGCAGCTTCCTGGAGCTTGTTCATCCGGAAGACCGCGCTTGGGCGGCAAAGGCCGCAAAAACCACGCAGGAAACCGGGTTCTCCGAAGAGATCCCGTTTCGCATCATCCGGCCCGATGGATCCGTCCGGATAGTAAGGGCGCGCGGAACCATAAGTCGCAGCAGGATGGGCAAACCGGTGCTGCTGGTCGGCGTAATCCAGGATCTCGGAGACGGCAGCATGATCCCGGGATTCAACAGCAACGATACCGCGCTGGACAGCCTAAGCGCGCGCGAACGTGAGGTATTGCTGCTCGTCGTACAGGGCAAGACGAGCAAGGCGATCGCGAAGACTCTTTCCTTGTCGGACAAGACAGTCGATACCTATCGCAGTCGCATCATGAAGAAGCTTGGCGTCGAGAACGTCGCGCACCTCGTCAGGTATTTCCTATTCCACGGCTACAGAGGTTTGTGACGGGACTGGTTCGCTCGACTGCTCTCGAAGGACCCAGCCCTCTTTTTCAATGATGCAGGATTTTCGACAGGAATAGCTGCGCGCGCTCGGAGCGCGGCGTGCCGAAGAATTCGTCCTTGGTGGCGTCCTCGATGATCTTGCCCGCGTCCATGAAAATCACGCGGTGCGCGACCTTCTTGGCGAAGCCCATCTCATGCGTGACCACCATCATGGTCATGCCTTCCTGCGCGAGCTCGACCATCACGTCGAGCACTTCGTTGATCATTTCCGGGTCGAGCGCCGAGGTCGGCTCGTCGAACAGCATCGCGATCGGGTCCATCGACAGCGCGCGCGCGATCGCGACGCGCTGCTGCTGGCCGCCGGAGAGCTGGCCGGGAAACTTGTCCTTGTGCGCAATCAGGCCGACGCGGTCGAGCAGCTTGAGACCCTTGTCGCGCGCCGCCTCCTGCGTGCGGCCGAGCACCTTGACCTGCGCGAGCGTCAGGTTCTCGGTGACCGAGAGGTGCGGGAACAGCTCGAAGTTCTGGAACACCATGCCGATGCGAGAGCGCAGCTTCGGCAGGTCCGTCTTCGGGTCGCCGACCGGGATGCCGTCGACGGTGATCTCGCCCTTCTGGAAGGGCTCGAGCGCGTTCACGCACTTGATGATGGTGGACTTGCCGCTGCCCGAGGGGCCGCAGACCACCACCACCTCGCCCTTCTTGACCTCGGTGGAACAGTCGGTCAGGACCTGGAATGCCCCGTACCACTTGCTGATGTTCTTGATGGAGATCATCGGATGATCGCGATTCTATTTTGAAGTTGTTTGACGAGGCTGGACAAGCCGAAGGAAATGATGAAGTAAACCACCGCGGCGAACGTGTACATCTCGACCAGGCGGTAATCGCGGTTGGCGACCTTGGACGCGGCGCCGAGAAAATCGGTCGCCGATATCACGTAGACCAGCGATGTGTCCTGGAACAGGATGATGGTCTGCGTCAGCAGCACCGGCAGCATGTTGCGGAAGGCCTGCGGCAGCACGATCTTGCCCATCGTCATCCAGTAGTTCAGGCCGAGCGCGTAGCCCGCCCAGACCTGGCCGCGCGAGACCGACTGGATGCCGGCGCGCATGATTTCGCAGTAGTAGGCGGCCTCGAACATCGTGAAGGTGATCAGGCAGGACAGGAAGGAGCCGACCTTGACCGGGTCCGGGGAGCCGATGATCCAGGCGCCGATGTAGGGCACCAGGAAGAAGAACCAGAAGATAACCAGCACCAGCGGCAGCGAGCGCATCAGGTTCACGTAGCCGCCGGCCGCGAGCCCGAGCAGGCGGAATCGCGACAGCCGCATCATCGCCAGCAGCGTGCCGAAGAAAATGCCGCCGACCATAGCCAGCCCGGTCAGCGTCAGCGTGAACGTCATGCCGTCGCGGAACAGGTAGACCCAGGAGCGCTGGATGACGTTGAAGTCGAATCCGGAATCCATGGTTCAGTGCCCCGCCATCGACGCGCCGCCGGCCGCCATGAGGCCCGGCACGCGCACCCTTTTTTCCAGCATGCGCATGCCCAGCACCACGATCAGGTTGGTGAGCAGGTAGATGACCGTGGCCGCGGCAAAGGCCTCGAACACCTTGAAGCTGAACTCCTGCATCGCGCGCGCGCGGCCCGTGAGTTCCAGCAGGCCGATAGTCAGCGCCACGGAGGAGTTCTTGATGACGTTCATGAATTCCGAAGTGAGCGGCGGCAGCACGATGCGGAACGCCTGCGGCAGCAGCACGAAGCGGTAGCTCTGCCCGAGCGTCAGCCCGAGGGCAGTGCCGGCCATGCCCTGGCCGCGGGACAGCGAAGCGATGCCGGCCTTGACTTGTTCGGCGACGCGCACCGACGTGTAGAGACCCAGGCACAGCACCGCAGGGATGTAGGAACCCCAGGGCGGTGGCACCTGCTTGATCCAGTCGCCCATCGCCTTGGGCAGCAGTTCCGGCACCACGAAGAACCAGAGGAACATCTGCACGATCAGCGGCACGTTCCTGAATACTTCGACATAGGCGTTGCCGAGGCGCACCACCCAGACCATCGGCGTGGTGCGCAGGGTGCCTATGACCGAACCGACCATCAGCGCGATCACCCAGGCGGCGAGCGCCGTAGCCAGCGTCCAGCCCAGGCCGACGAACAGGTACCACAGGTAGGTTCCCGTACCCCCCGGCTCGGGGCTGATGAAAATACTCCATTGCCAGTGATAGTTCATGGCAGCCCAGAAAAGAAAAAGGGGACCTGGTTCAGGTCCCCTGGGTTCGCTTGCCGGTTACTCGTAGTCTTTCGGATCACCCGAGGAAGTCGGGTGGGCCACCACTTTCTTGAAGGCCGCCGTCATCGGCAGGTGCATGTTGATGCCCTTCGGCGGGATCGGTTCCTCGAACCACTTGGCCCAGATGGCGTTGATCTGGCCCGACTTGTAGACGTCGGTCATGGCCTTGTCGGCGACCGCCTTGAAGGCCGTGTCGCCCTTGCGCAGCATGATGCCGTATGGTTCCACCGACAGGCCGACGTCCGAAATCGCGTATTCGGCAGGCGCGCGCGACTGCGCCGCCAGGCCCGCGAGGATGATGTCGTCCATCACGAACGCCACCGCGCGGCCGGTCTCCACCATCTGGAAGGCTTCCGGATGGCCGTTGGCCGAGATGATGTTCATGCCCAGGTTCTGCGCGGCATTGATCTCGGTAATCTGCTTGATGTTGGTGGTGCCGGCGGTCGAAACGATGGTCTTGCCCTTCAGGTCCGCGAGCGTCTTGATGTTGGAGGACTTCTTCGCCACCCATTTGTTGGCGGTCACGAAATGCGTGATCGTGAACCAGACCTGCTCCTGGCGCGCGATGTTGTTGGTGGTCGAGCCGCACTCCAGGTCGATGGTGCCGTTCGCCATCAGCGGGATCCGGTTCGCCGAGGTGACCAGCTGGTAGTTGACCTTGATCGCCGGCATCTTCAGATCCGCCTTCACCGCGTCGACGATCTTCATGCACAGGTCCATGGCGTAGCCGATGGGCTGCTGCTTGTCATCGTAGTAGGACAGGGGCACCGAGGCGTCGCGGTGGCCGATGGTGATGGCGCCGCTATCCTTGATCTTCTTGAGGGTGCCTTCCTGCGCGGCGGCGCCGAAGCTGGCCAGCGCGAAAAGCGAAAGCGTGACGAGGGCAATGCGTTTCATCCGGGATTCTCCATGTTGAGCAGCGATTTATTGTAATGATCCTGCAACGGGTTGCCTAGCTATTCGCCGAGGGCGGCGCCCTCCCGGCGGGGGTCGGCCCCCCCTTGCCAGCCGTCCTTCGCGCCACGCCCGTCTCGCACGATTCCGTGCAGGCCGCTGGGCATCTGCACTGCTTTCACCGGGTGGCCAAGCGCCCGCAGGGCGGCGGCGATGCCCTCCAGCGAGGAGCCCGCCTCGATCTCGGTTTCGTGGTTGCGGCTGCCCATGTTGGGCAGGGCGACGGCCTGCTGCAGGCTGAGCTTCCAGTCGAGCACGCCGACCAGCGTTTTCGCGACGTAGTTGATGATGGCCGGGCCGCCTGCGGCGCCGACGGTCATGCGCAGGTTTCCCCGGCGATCGAACACGAAGGTCGGCGCCATCGCGCTGCGCGGGCGCTTGCCGGGCTGGACGCGGTTGGCGAGCGGGCGGCCGCCTGCCTCGGGCTGGAAGGAAAAATCCGTCAGCTCGTTATTGAGCAGGAAACCATGGACGAAAATCCGGCTGCCGAACGCCGATTCGACGCTGGTGGTCATCGCCACGGCATTGCCGTCGGCGTCGACAATCGACAGGTGGCTGGTGCCGCCGACCTCGACGGTCGCATCCGCGCCGAGCGAGACGCGCACGCCGGCCGGCACGCCGGGCTCCGCGTGCACCATGCTGCGCTCGGGACGGATCAGCTTCGAGCGCTCGCGCAGGTACGCCGGATCGGTAAGACCCGCCACGGGCACGTCGACGAAGTCCGGATCGCCGACGTAATAGTCGCGATCGGCATAGGCGAGGCGCCCCGCCTCGGCGAAGAGATGCACCGAGCCGCTGGAACCGGGACGCATCGAGGCCATCGGGAAGCGCTCGAGCAGGCCGAGCATCTCCAGTACCGCGATGCCGCCGGAACTGGGCGGCGGCATGCCGCAGATGCGGTAGCCGCGGTAAGCGCCGCAGACCGCGTCGCGGCCCTTCGCTTGGTAGGCGGCAAGGTCCTGTTCCGTCAGGTCTCCGGGCCGCGGAACTGCAGCCACTGCCGCGGCGATATCGTGCGCGATCTCCCCTTTGTAGAACGCATCGGGCCCGCCATCGGCGATCCGGCGCAGCACCGCGGCAAGTTCGGGGTTCTTCAACCGGTGACCCACGGGCAGGGGACTGCCGTCCGGAAGATAGAAATAGGCGCGCGCCGCCGGATGCCGGCGCAACAGCGGGTCTGTTGCAATCAGCCTATTGAGGCGCGGCGACACGGCAAAGCCTTCCTCGGCGAGCCGTATCGCCGGTTCGAACAGGCGCTGCCAGGGCAGCACGCCGTGCTTGTGGTGCGCAAGCTCGAGCGCGCGCAGCACGCCGGGCACGCCGACCGAGAGGCCCGAGCCGATGGCCTCGCCCAGCGACATCGGCTGGCCGCCGGGCCGCAGGAAGCGGTCGGGGCGCGCCGCCGCCGGCGCGGTTTCGCGGCCGTCGTAGACCGAATTGGTTTGCGACGCCGCATCCCAGTAGAGCAGGAAGGCGCCGCCGCCGATGCCCGACGACTGCGGCTCGACCAAGTTGAGCACCATTTGCACGGCGATGGCGGCGTCCAGCGCGCTGCCGCCCTCGTGCAGTACCTCGAGGCCTGCGCGCGCGGCCTGGGGATTGGCGGCGGCCACCATGATCTTGGCGGCCCGGGCGCCCGGCAGCGCGAGCAGGAGCGCCAGGAAGGCGATTCGAAGAATGCTGTTCATGCCTTTACGCGGGACTAGAATCCGCACAGGAGCCAGTATGAACCAGTCTTTCCGCGTGGAACACGACATGATCGGCGACCGCCAGGTTCCGGCGGGCGCCTACTACGGCGTGCATACGCTGCGGGCGCTGGAAAATTTCCCGATCACGGGCACCGCGATCTCGATCTATCCAGACCTGGTGCGGGCGCTCGCCTGCGTCAAGCAGGCGGCCGCGATGGCCAACCGTGAACTAGGCCTGCTGGACGGGGAGCGTGCCGACGCCATCGCCGGCGCCTGCGAGGAGATCCGCGGCGGCGCGCTGGTGGACGAATTCGTCGTGGACGTGATCCAGGGCGGCGCCGGCACCTCCACCAACATGAATGCCAACGAGGTCGTCGCCAACCGAGCCCTGGAGCTGCTTGGCGCGCGGAAGGGCGACTACGCGCGCCTGCACCCGCTCGACCACGTCAACCTGTCGCAGAGCACCAACGACGTCTACCCGACGGCGGTCAAGCTCGCGCTGCAGTTCGGCATCCGGCGCCTGGTCGAGGAAATGGCATCGCTCAGAAATGCCTTCCAGTTGAAGGCCGCGGAATTCGCCGATGTGCTGAAGATCGGCCGCACGCAGCTGCAGGACGCGGTGCCGATGACGCTCGGCCAGGAATTCTCAACCTACGCCGTGATGCTGCAGGAAGATGAGAGCCGGCTGGGCGAGGCGGGCGGCCTCGCGCGCGAGATCAACCTCGGCGCTACGGCGATCGGCACCGGCATCAACGCGCACCCGGAGTACGCCGAGCGCGTCACGCGCCACCTGTCGGAAATCTCCGGCGTCGAATTCGTCGTCTCGCCCAACCTGATCGAGGCGACGCAGGACGCCGGCGCATTCGTGCAGCTCTCGGGCGTGCTGAAGCGCGTCGCGGTCAAGCTCTCCAAGGTCTGCAACGACCTGCGGCTGCTCTCATCAGGGCCGCGCGCTGGAATAGGCGAGATCAACCTACCGGCGGTACAGGCCGGCTCGTCGATCATGCCGGGCAAGGTCAATCCGGTGATCCCCGAGGTGGTCAACCAGATCGCCTTCGAGGTGATCGGCAACGACATCACCGTCACCATGGCGGCCGAAGGCGGCCAGCTCCAGCTGAACGCCTTCGAACCGATCATCGCGCACAGCCTTTTCAAGAGCATCGCGCACCTCTCCGCCGGCTGCCGCACGCTCTCGGAGCGCTGTGTCAGCGGTATAACCGCCAACCGCGAGCGTGCGCGGCGCTTAGTGGACGAATCCACCGCGCTGGTGACCGCGCTGAATCCCTTCATCGGTTATGCGCGCGCTAGCGAGATCGCCAAGGAGGCGCTTGCCACCGGCAAGCGCGTCTACGACCTGGTGCTGGAGAAGAAACTCATGAACAAGGCGGACCTGGACGCGGTGATGCGGCCCGAGGTCCTCACGCAGCCGCACTTCAGCACCGTGCACAAGCCGAAGGCGGACCAGTAGAATGCCCGCGCCATGAAACCCGTCTCGCCCATCTGGGCGCCCAACGAGAAGGCGATCGAGGAAGCGCAGATCACCCAGTTTGCGCGCCACGTGGTGCGCAAGTACAAGCTCGAGTTCAACACCTATCCCGAGTTCTACCAGTGGACGGTCGACAACCTCGAGGAGTTCTGGACCGAGGTCTGGGACTGGTGCGGCGTGATCGCCTCGAAGAAGGGCGGCACCGTGCTGGTGGACGGCGACAAAATGCCGGGCGCGAAGTGGTTTCCGGACGCGCGCCTGAATTTCGCCGAGAACCTCCTCAGGCGCGGCGACCAGGGCGACGCCTACGTGTTCTGGGACGAGCACGGCTTCCAGAGGCGCATCAGCTATTCCCAGCTCACCAGCGAGGTATCGCGCGCCGCGCAGGCGCTGGCGCAGCTGGGCCTGCGACCGGGCGACCGTGCCGCGGCCTTCATCCCGAACCTGCCCGAGACCGGCATGCTCGCGCTCGCCGCCCTGTCGCAGGGCATCGTCTGGTCCTCCTGCTCGCCTGACTTCGGCACCAGCGGCGTGCTCGACCGATTCGGCCAGATCGAGCCGAAGATCCTCTTCGTCGCCGACGGCTACCGCTACGCCGGACGCGACTACGACGTGCTCGAGCGCGTCGCCGAAATCGCCGAGGGCCTGCCGCAGCTGCGCAAGGTCGTGGTGGTGCCGCACCTGAACAAGCGGCCCGACGTGTCGGACATCCCGAAGGCGGTACTGCTCGACGAATGGCTGCGCAAGCACACGCCGGGGGAGATCGAGTACGTGCAGATGCCCTTCGAGCATCCTGCCTACATCCTCTTCAGTTCCGGCACCACCGGCACGCCGAAATGCATCGTGCACGGCGCAGGCGGCGCGCTGCTGCAGGCGATGAAGACGCTCAAGCTGCAGTTCGACGTGCGGCCGGGCGACCGCATGTTCTACTACTGCACCACCAACTGGGTGATCTGGAACATGCTGTTCCACGCGCTCGGCGCCGAGGCTACCGTCATGCTCTACGACGGCTCGCCGTTCGAGCGCAACGGCGAAATCCTTTTCGACTACGCGGAACAGGAGCGCTTCACGCAGATGGGCGTCTCGGCCAAGTACATCGACGCGCTGGAGAAGCGCGGCCTCGCGCCGATCGAAAGCCACCCCATGCCGGAGTTGCGCATGCTCATCTCCACCGGCTCGCCGCTGGTGGCCGAGAGCTACGACTACGTGTATTCGAAGGTAAAGGCCGGCGTCTGCCTCTCGTCCATTTCGGGGGGCACCGACATCATGGGCGCCTTCGCCGACGCGAATCCCGTGCTACCGGTCTACCGCGGCGAGATGCAGTGCCGCTCGCTCGCCGCGGCGGTGGACGTCTACAACGAGGCAGGCGAGTCCGTGGTGGGCGAGAAGGGCGAGCTGGTCTGCGTGAAGCCGCTGCCCTCGATGCCGCTCGGCTTCTGGAACGACCGCGGCGGCGAGAAATACCGCAGCGCCTACTACGAAAAATTTCCCGGCGTCTGGACTCACGGCGACTGGTGCGAACTCACCGAGCGCGGCACCATGATCGTCTACGGCCGCTCGGACGCGACGCTCAACCCGGGCGGCGTGCGCATTGGCACCGCCGAGATCTACCGCCAGGTGGAAAAGATCGACGAAGTGGAGGAGTCGGTGGCGATCGGCCAGCTCTGGCCGCCCGACAAGCCCACCGACACCCGCGTGGTCCTGTTCGTGCGCCTGCGCCCGGGGTTTTCCCTTGAAGAGAATTTAATTGAGAAGATAAAAAAGAAAATCCGCGAGAGCACGACGCCCCGCCACGTGCCCGCCAGGGTGATCCAGGTAACCGACATTCCGCGCACCAAGAACGGCAAGGTCGTCGAACTCGCCGTGAAATCCGTTGTCCACGGGTTGACCGTCGCCAATACCGATGCGCTCTCCAATCCCGAAGCACTCGAGCTCTTCAGGAATATTCCCGCCCTGGCAACCTGAAGCTGTAAGTTCCCGCACCCCCAGCCCGACCCAAGGGCAAAGGAGACGACCATGAAAATCCTCAAGATCCTTCCCGCCCTTGCCCTTGCGGCCTGCATGTCTTCGAGCAACGCCGGCCCGCTGCCCGATCCCGCGGCCGACATCCCGCTCGCGAAGGCCAGCGGCACCGAAACCGCCGTGTTCGCCGGCGGCTGCTTCTGGGGCGTCGAGGCCGTGTTCGAGAGCCTGAAGGGCGTGAGCAAGGCGGTCTCCGGCTACTCCGGCGGCAGGACCGCCGCGCCTTCCTACGAGCAAGTGAGTTCGGGGATGACGGGCCACGCCGAATCGGTGAAGGTGACCTACGATCCGTCGAAGATCAGCTACGGCACGCTGCTCAAGGTTTTTTTCCAGATCGCGCACGACCCGACGGAACTCAACCGGCAGGGGCCGGACACCGGCACGCAATACCGTTCGGCGATCTTCTTCTCGAATCCCGAGCAGGAGCGCGTCGCCAAGGCCTATATCGCGCAACTCGACGCGGCGAAGGCGTTCCGCAAGCCCATCGTCACCGAGGTCACGCCGCTCAAGGCTTTCTACGATGCCGAGGGGTATCACCAGAATTACCTGGTGCACAATCCGACCCAGCCCTACATCGTCTTCAACGACCTGCCCAAGCTCGCCGCACTGAAGAAGGAATTGCCGGCGCTCTATTCCGGCAAGTAGGGCGCAAGCGGAATGCGTTTGCTTTTCAGCGTTCTGCTACTGAGCGTTGTTGCGCCGGCCTCGGCAGACTGGGTGAAGGTGGGCGAAGTCAAGAAATCGACCCACATCTTCATGTCCGCGACGACCGTCTACTTCGTTGATCCAAGCATGATCACCAGGGACGGCAGTCTCCGCAGGGTATGGGAAATACACAACCTGCCCGACACCGGGCCCAGCGGAGAGAGATCCATACTGGCATCGGTCGAATACGATTGCGCGGAAAAGCGCATGAGGACGCTATCGGCGACCGGTCATTCCGAACCCATGGCGAGCGGGCAAATCATTGCGCTGCGCAATGTTCTAGATGACTGGACGAACTTGTCCGCCGGCAAGGGCGACCAGGTCTTCATGAAAATCCTCGACATGGCCTGCGCTCCCTGACTCTAGTGCAACGTCGCTTTGCGGCGCTCGTAGATGCCCTGTAGCAGGCGCAAAGAGCCGCGGCAGATGGCCTCGTGGGTGAGGGCGTGGCCGAGGTCTTCGATGATGTCGAGGGTGACCGGGACGCGCAAGCCGGCGAGGGCGCGGGCGGCGCGCTCGGCGTAGACGCGCGAGACGACGGAATCGTAGCCGCCGTGCACCAGGTGGATGCGCGAGTCCATGCGGGTGCCCGGCTTCGGCAGCTGCGCGAAGCGCGCAGAGTAGGCAACGACGGCGCCGGCGAGTTCCGGGAATGCCTTGGCGGCTTCGAGGGCGACGGTGCCGCCCTGTGAATAGCCGATCAGCACGGTGCGCTCGTAGGGCACGCGGTGGTTGGTCTGCTCGCGCCGCACCAGCTGCTCGATTTTCGGCAGGATCGCCGAGATGCGGTCCATGCGGTTGGCATCGGTGAGGCCCGAGGTCGAGAACCATTGCTGGCCGCGATGGTCACTAGTGATGTCGATGCCGTAGCGTGCGAAGCCGCTCGGCACGACGAGCGCCGCGCTCGGGAAGCGCCCCTGGTACTTGAAGGCTGCGGGGATCATCGAGCGCGCGTCGGCGCCGCTGGCGTGCAGGAATACGAAGAGATGTCGGGCGGGCTGCAGCGGGGAGGGGACGGAGCGGGCGGGCCCGAAGCGGTAGACCTGCTGCATGACGGCATTCTGGCCCCGTCGCGAGCGTTCTGTAAACTGCCCGCGGTAGGAAGTGAATCCTCCTGAGGTAACTCCATGCAAAAGAAACGATTCTTAGGGGCGCTGTGGGCGCTGATCAAGCCCTACTGGGTGTCGGAAAAGCGCGGCACCGGCCTGGTCCTGCTCGCCACGGTGGTCGGCGCTGCGCTGCTGGGCGTCTGGCTGGAGGTGCAGTTCAATACCTGGAACCGGAATTTCTACAGCACCTTCGAGAGCAAGGACCAGGCCGAGTTCTTCCGCCAGCTCGGCCTGTTCAGCCTGCTCGCGGTGCTGTACATCATCCTCGGGGTCTACAGGCTGTACTTCCAGCAGATGCTGATGATCGAATGGCGCAGCTGGCTGACCGAGCGCTTCCTCGGCGACTGGCTTAAGGACCGCGCCTATTACCGCCTGCAACTGCTCGACAAGGGCACCGACAACCCGGACCAGCGGATCGCGGACGACCTGAACGCTTTCGTCGACCTGACGCTCAGTCTGTCGCTGGGCCTGCTGTCAGCGGTGGTGACGCTGGTGTCCTTCTTCGGCATTCTATGGAGCATCTCGGGTGCGCTTACGGTGATGGGATTTGAAATCCCGGGCTACCTGGTCTGGGTCGCGGTGCTCTACGCGCTGCCGGCAACGTGGATCGCGCACCTGATCGGCCGGCCGCTGGTCGGCATCAGCTTCAATCTGCAGCGCTACGAGGCGAACTTCCGTTTCTCGCTGGTGCGGCTGCGGGAGAACGCCGAGGGCGTGGCGCTGTACCGCGGCGAAACGGGCGAGCTCGGCAACTTCCGCGCGCGATTCGCCGACGTGATCGCCACCTGGTGGGCGAAGATGCTGAAGCAAAAGCAGCTCGGCTGGTTCCAGTCGTTCTACGGGCAGCTGGCCATCATCTTTCCGTTCCTCGTCGCCGCGCCGCGCTATTTTGCCGGCACGATCCCACTGGGACAGATTTTCCAGATCGCCTCCGCGTTCGGCCAGGTGCAGGGCGCCCTTTCCTGGTTCATCGACGCCTACGCCACCTTCGCCAACTGGAAGGCAACCGTCGACCGGCTCACCGGCTTCACCGAGGCGCTTGCGCGCGCACGCGCCGAGGCCTGCGAGTTGGATGGAGAACGCGCCGATGGCGCGGCGGCGGAACTGTCGCTGGACCGTCTCGAACTGGGCCTGCCGCAAGGCCAGCCGCTGCTCGCGCCGACGACGCTGCGGCTGAAGCAGGGCGAATCGGTGCTCATCTCTGGGCCGTCAGGCGCGGGCAAGAGCACCCTGTTCCGCGCGCTCGCCGGCATCTGGCCGTACTGGAAGGGAAAGATCGCGCTGCCGGGCGGCGCCAGGCTGCTGTTCCTGCCGCAGAAGCCCTATCTGCCGATCGGTTCGCTGAAGCGCGCGGCCTGCTATCCGGAAGACGAATCGGGTTTTACCGATGGCGACGTGCGCGATGCCTTGGGCGCGGTCGGGCTCGCGCAGTTTCCGGATGACCTCGCGCGCGAGGAAAACTGGGCGCAGCTCCTCTCCGGCGGCGAGCAGCAGCGGCTCGCGTTCGCGCGCGCGCTGCTGAACAGGCCCGACTGGCTGTTCATGGACGAAGCCACCGCGGCGCTGCCTGACGAGGACCAGGCGGCGCTCTACCGACTGCTGGCGCGGAAGCTGCCCGCGACGACGCTGGTGTCGATCGGCCACAGGGAGAGCCTGGCCGAATTTCACGCGCGGCGCTTCTCCTGGCAAGGCCAGATCCTCAGCCCGGGATGAAATACCCGGAGGCCTACACTTGCGCCATGCCGCCGTCCACGAACAATTCCGTTCCCGTGATATAGCTGCTGTCGTCGGAGGCGAGAAACACCACGGCTTTCGCGATCTCATGGGGCTTGCCGAGCCTGCCCAGCGGAACACTACCCGCAACCATCTTCAGGCGTTGCTCGCCCGCTCCTGTTGAAGCCGCCAGGTCGTTCAGCCCGGGCGTGTCGATGGGACCCGGGCTGATCGCGTTCACGCGGATGCGGCGCTCCTTCAGGTCCGTGGTCCATGTCCGCGCAAACGAACGCACGGCGGCCTTCGTGGCGCTGTAGACGCTGTTCGCCGTCAGGCCCTTGCTGGCGACGATGGAGGCGCACAGGATGATCGAGGCCCCGTCCGGCAGCAGCCGCAGCGCCTTCTGCACCGTGAAAAGCAGACCTTTCACGTTGATGTTGAAGATCGCGTCGTAATGTTCCTCCGTGATCCTGCCGAAGGGGGCGTACTGCGCGACGCCGGCGTTCGCGAACACGATATCGAGCTTGCCCCTTTCCCGCTCGATTTGCGCGAACAGACGGTCGAGATCGCCAGGCTTGCCCACGTCTCCTTGAACACCGGTCACGTTTCCGCCGATCTCCTTCGTTGCGGCGGCCAGCTCCGCATCGCGGCGCCCCGTGATGAAGACATAGGCGCCCTCCTTCGCAAACTGCTTCGCCGTTGCCAGGCCGATGCCGCTGGTGCCGCCGGTAACGAGGGCGACTTTTCCGTCGAGCTTGCCCATGACTGTCTCCCGCTCCGAGTCAGCCCAGGATGATGCAGGTGGTGGAGCCGTGCGCATACAGCTTGCCCTCGGCGTCTTCGATCCTGCCTTCGGCGGTCGCCGTCTGCCGGCCCATGTGGACGATTTTTCCGATGGCGCGGATCGGGCCGGTCTTGAGCGTAATGGCGCGCACCAAGTTCGCCTTGATCTCGAGCGTGGTGTAGCCCTTGCCCGCGGGCAGCAGCGTCTGCACGCAGCAGCCCATCGCCGAATCGAGCATGGTGAAGGCGATGCCGCCGTGCACGACGCCGATCGGGTTGTAGTGCTGCTCGGCGGGCGTAAGCGTGAACACCGCCTTGCCTTCCTCGACTTCCACC
>DATJYN010000069.1:0-9117 GCA_035499575.1 Burkholderiales bacterium
TCGCCGAGGAAGTCGATGTATTCGTGGATCAAGCCCAGCTTCATTAGTGCCCAGGAAACCACCGAGAACTGCGAGTCGTAGATCCACCAGAATGCAATCGCGGACAGGGCGGTCGGCACGATGAACGGCAGCAGGATGATCGCGCGCAGGAATGCCTTGAAGGGCAGATGATTGTTCAGCAGCAGCGCGAGCCACAGGCCGAGCGCGAATTTCAGGACGCTCGCGACGGCCGTATAGAAAAAGGTGTTGAAGAGAGAGAGGCGCGCCACGTCGTCGCCGAACAGGTAGGTGAAGTTCTCCGCGCCTATCCACTCGCCCGGGCGCCCGATCTTGGCGTCCGTGAAGCCCAGCCAGGTTCCCAGGCCGAGCGGGTAGGTTAGGAAAACGAGCAACAGGGCGCCCGCGGGCAGCATGAACAGCCACCCGAGGATGTTCCTGTCATCGAGGAGGCGTCTCACTGCCTCCTCCTTCGGTCGAGCCAGTTCTTCAACTCACACCTTGTAGTAGCGCTCGGCACGCTTGGCGGCGCGCTCGGCGGCTTCCTTCGGCGATTTCGCGCCGCTGGCGGCCTCCGCCACCATGTCGACGATGACGAAGTCCGCGAACACGCCTGCCGACGCGTAGCCGAGCTTGCCATCGTAGCCGCCGGGGCGCAGTTCCTTCACTGCGTCGCGGTAAGGCAGGTGCTTCGGATCGACGGTCCAGATCGGATTCTTCTCGTAGGCCCTGAGCGGGTGCGCCACGTAGCCGATGCTCGCCTGCATCCACGGCCCGTATTGCTCTTCTTCCATCATGAAGCGGATGAATTCCTTCGCCGCCTTCGGGTACTTGGTGTATTTGAAGATCATCTGGTTCAGGAACAGGTGGAATGCGGCAGAGCCGCCAGGGCCGGTCGGGTAGACGGAATGATTGATGTCGGCCGCCAGCGCCGCGATCTTCGGGTCCTTCGAGGTCTTGGCAGCGTAGTAGATGGAGATGCCGTTGTTAGTGACCGAGATCTGGCCGTCCAGGAACACCTTGTTGTTGCTTGGATCGAGCCAGGAGAGAGTGCCGGGGATGAAGGTTGAGTAGAGCTCCTTGGCATACTCCAGCGCCCGGATGGTCTCCGGGCTGTCGATCGTGACCTTGTTCGACTTGTCGACCATCTTGCCGCCGAACGCCCAGACCACCCAGTGGCACCAGGCGTTGGCGTCGCCGGTGGCGTGACCGAGCGCGAAGCCCCCCGGCGTACCCTTGGCGTGCAGCGCCTTCATCAATTTCAGGAAGCCGTCGGTGTCCTTCGGGATGCCGTCGAAGCCCGCCGCTTTCACCTGGCTCTCGCGGTAGACCATCATGCTGCCGGCCGCGCCGAGCGGAATGCCGATCCAGTTCTTGCCGTTCGGGCGCAGATAGGCCTCGCCTGCCGGATACCAGCCGCCGTACTTCTTGCCGAGGTAGTTGGCGAGGTCGGTCACGTCGACCAGCTTCTCCGGATAGAGGTTGGCGTCGTCGTTGGTGCCGAGGATGATGTCGGGGCCCGCGCCGGTGTTGGCCGCCACCGCCGCCTTCGGGCGCACGTCCTCCCAGCTCTCGTTGTCGACGCGTACTTCGATGCCCGTCTTCTTGGTGAAGGCCTCGACGTTCTTCATGTACTGATCGATGTCGCCCTGCACGAAGCGGCTCCAGCGCAGCACGCGCAGCTTGGCGCCTTTCTCGGGCTGGTTGTTCCACTGGGCCTGCGCATCCTTCACCCAGATCATCGGCGCGGCTGCGCCGGCTGCGACGCCGGCGCCGGTCTTCAGAAAATCCCTGCGTTTCATCTCGCTCATGGTTTGCTCCAGTCGTGGTTCATTTATTTAGGCGAGCCTCGCTCCGCTCGCCGGGTCGAAAAGGAAAGTCAGCTGCGGCACCAGGCGGATGCTTTCGCCCGGGTGGAACTCGTGGCGCTCGCGCACGACGGCGGTGACATCGACGCCGGCGAGCTTGCAGAAGATCTGGGTGTCGGCGCCGGTCGGTTCGACGACGACGACCTTGGCCGGCAGTCCGTCCGGGGAAACGGCGAAGTGCTCCGGTCGCACCCCGAGGATGACCGGGCGGTTCGCATCGAGTTTTGCTTTTCCCTGGATCGGGAAATCGATCTCCGGCGAAACCGAAATGCTGCCGCCGTTCACCTTGCCGGGAATGAAATTCATCGCCGGCGAGCCGATGAAGCCGGCGACGAAAAGGTTGGCCGGGTTGTCGTAGAGGTCGAGCGGGCTGCCGATCTGCTCCACCTTGCCCGCGTTCATGACGACGATCTTGTCGGCCATGGTCATGGCCTCGATCTGGTCGTGCGTGACGTACACCGCGGTGGTTTTCAGGCGCTGGTGCAGCGCCTTGATCTCGGTGCGCATCGCCACGCGCAGCTTGGCGTCCAGGTTCGAGAGCGGCTCGTCGAACAGGAACACCTGCGGTTTGCGCACGATGGCGCGGCCCATCGCGACGCGCTGCCGCTGGCCGCCGGAGAGCTGGCGCGGGTAACGCTGCAGATAGTCGGTGAGCGCGAGGATCTCGGCCGCCTCGGCGACGCGCCGGTGCAGTTCCTCGTTCGCCACGCCGGCGAGCTTCAGGCTGAAAGCCATGTTGTCGAACACCGTCTTGTGCGGATAGAGCGCGTAGTTCTGGAACACCATCGCAATGTCGCGTTCCTTCGGCGCAATGTTGTTCACCACCCGGCCGCCGATGTCGATCTCGCCGCCGCTGATCTCCTCCAGGCCCGCGATCATCCTGAGCAGCGTCGATTTGCCGCATCCCGAGGGACCGACCAGCACGCAGAACTCGCCGTCCTTGATTGCCAGGTCGATGCCGTGCACCACCGCAGTGGAGCCGAAGGATTTGTGCACCCCCCTGAGAGCGACTGCCGCCATGCTATTTGCCCGCCTCCTTCCAGTCCTTGCTGTAGCGCTTCTTGGTCATGTCCATGTGGCGGCGCATCGCGGTGCGCGCCGAGCCCGGATCGCGCGCGAGGATCGCGGAAAGCACGGCCTCGTGCTCGTCGGTGGTTTCCCTGGCCATCGCCGGGTACTCGAGCTTCATTTCGAGCGCGCGGTAGAGCGGGCCGACGCGCTGGTCCCAGAGCGTCTGCACCACCAGTTCCAGCGCGCTGTTGCCCGTCGCCTGCGCGATGGCGACGTGGAAGGCGCGGTCGGCATCGAGGGGGTTATGGTGCCGCTTGGCTTCTTTCTGCAGGTCGGTATGTGCCTTGCGGATGGCACGCAGCTGCGCGGCTGTGCCGTTCTTTGCGGCGAGCGCCGCGCACTCGCCCTCGATCATCCAGCGCGCGCGGATCACCTCGAATGGGCCCGAGGCGCCGGCGATCTCGGCGGCGCGGCCGCGCCCGTCGGCGCGGGAAACGTAGATGCCGGAGCCGACGCGCACCTCCAGCAGGCCCTCCACTTCCAGCGCGATCAGCGCTTCGCGCAGGCTCGGGCGCGAAACGCCAAGCTGGCGCGCGAGGTCGCGCTCCGCGGGCAGGCGCGCGCCGGGCGCTACTGCTCCCTTGCCGATCAGCGTACGGATCTGGTCGGCGATCTGGCGGTACAGGCGGCGCGGCTCCACGGCCTGCAGGCGCACGCGCGGTTGACTTGCTGTCAGCAAAACGGGACTCCCTCCGAGCGCCGAAGGTATCGGCGCGGCGGATGATTGGTCAAGTGGTCAGACCGATTATTTTTGGCACACCGCGCATGCTGCACCGCGCCAGGAAGTGTTGCGCCAACTTCTCTCAGGCTATAATTCGCGCCCTTCAGGAATCTCCCGCGCAAGGAGCACGCAAGCGATGGCAGGCAGGCTCGCAGGCAAGGTCGCGTTCATCACTGCGGCCGGTCAAGGGATCGGGCGTGCCACCGCGCTCGCGTTCGCGCGTGAAGGCGCGCAGGTCTGGGCTACCGATCTGAACGCCAAACTGCTCGCCGACCTTGAGGGCAAGGATGGCATCCGCACCAAGACTCTCGACGTTACCGATGAGGCCGCGATCGGCAAGATCGCGGGCGAGGCCGGACAGATCGACATCCTCTTCAACTGCGCTGGCTTTGTGCACCACGGTACGATCCTCGAGTGCTCGCTGAAAGACTGGGATTTCAGTTTCAACCTGAACGTGAAGTCGATGTTCCTCGTGACCAAGGCCTTCCTGCCCGGCATGCTGAAGAAGGGTGGCGGCTCGATCATCAACATGTCCTCGATAGCCTCGAGCGTGAAAGGCTTGCCGAACCGCTTCGTTTACGGCGCCACCAAGGCGGCGGTGATCGGCCTCACCAAGGCGGTCGCCGCGGACTACGTGAAGCAGGGCATCCGCTGCAACTGCATCGGGCCCGGTACGGTCGACACGCCGTCGCTCGCCGGCCGCATCAACGCTTTCGCCGACCCGGCGCAGGCCAGGAAGGACTTCATTGCCCGCCAGCCCATGGGCCGGCTGGGCACGGTGGACGACATCACGGGAATCCTGGTGTTCCTCGCCTCGGACGAGGCGAAATTCGCAACCGGCAACATGTATTCGATCGATGGGGGCATGACCATATGAAACTTTGTCGCTACGGAAAGAACGGCTTCGAAAAGCCGGGAATGGTGGACGGCGACGGTCGCCTGCGCGACCTCTCCAAGGTCGTCGAGAACATCGGCCCGAACGAACTTTCGCCGCGCGGCCTGAAGATGCTCGCCAAGCTGAAGGCCGACACGCTCCCGGTGGTGGCCAATGGCCCGCGCCTGGGCGTGCCCTTCGTCGGCATCGGCAAGTTCGTCGCGATCGGCTTGAACTACTCGGACCACGCCAAGGAAGCCGGCATGCCGATTCCGGCCGAGCCCATCGTCTTCATGAAGGCGACGACCTGCATCAGCGGCCCGAACGACGACGTGATCCAGCCCAAGCGCTCGACCAAGCTCGACTGGGAAGTGGAGCTCGGCATCGTGATCGGATCCAAGGCGCAATACGTTTCCGAAGCGGAAGCGCTCGAGTACGTGGCCGGCTACTGCGTGGTGAACGACGTCTCCGAGCGCGCGTTCCAGATGGCCACCGGCCAGTGGGACAAGGGCAAGGGCTTCGACACCGCCGGACCGATCGGCCCGTGGCTCGTCACCACCGACGAGATCAAGGACCCGCAGGTCCTCGACATGTGGCTCGACGTCAACGGCAAGCGCATGCAATCGGGCAACACGAAAACGATGATTTTCAACTGCGCGCAGATCGTCTCGCACGTCAGCAACTACATGACGCTGCTGCCGGGCGACGTCATCTGCACCGGCACGCCGCCGGGCGTTGGCCTCGGCATCAAGCCGAACCCGGTGTTCCTCAAGCCGGGCGATGTGATGACCCTAGGCATCAAGGGCCTCGGCGAGCAAAAGCAGAAGGTCGTTCCCTACTCGGGCTAGTAGGGCGTTCCATCCTTCCTGGCGTACCGCCATTTGCCGTCTGGTCCTTGGACGGCGACGAGGTCGTCGTCCGGATAGGTCCCCGAGTCGCCGGGCGTCCGGTCGCCGACTTCGAGTATCACCACGTCATTCTGCGTGCGGTTATGCAAGTGGTGCGCGTCGCCCGTGCCGGCCCTGAAGCCCGCGCACATGCCAGGCTTGAGCTGCGTCTCGCCCGCATCCGTAATCAGCGTCGGCTCGCCTTCCAGCACGTAAACGAACTCGTCCTGCTTGGCATGCGCATGCCGTAGCGCGGAATAGGAGCCAGGCGCGAGCGTAGTCCGGTTCACTCCGAAATTCGTAAGGCCAAACAGGTCGCCAAGCGGCTGCTTCAGGCGTCCCTCGACCATCTTCGCCATCTTCGACGGATAGCCGGTTGGCTTGGCGCGCGGCGGGGCGCTTGCTGCGACGATCGAGGCCGGGAATTCGGGATTTTTCATCTCGCGTCGCAGTTTATGCCCGGCTTCCGGGGCGCGCTACTATTCGGGGAAGTCCCGCGAAGGAGTCCGTCATGAACGAAAGAGCCCGCCCCGAAGCCGTTTCCACGCTGGAGAACTCGCCTTACTTCATGCCGTTCTCGATGAACCGCGCGTTCAAGAAGGCGCCGCGGCTGCTGGCGCGCGCGGAGGGCATGCACTACTACACCTCCGACGGCCGGAAGCTCCTCGACGGCACCTCGGGCCTGTGGTGCGTCAATGCCGGTCATTGCCGCAAGCCGATCGTCGAGGCGGTGCAGAAGGCGGTGGCGACGCTGGATTTCGCGCCGAGCTTCCAGCTTGGCCACCCGCTCGCTTTCGAGTTCGCCGAGCGCGTCGTGAAGTTCCTGCCGAAGGGCATGACGCGCATGTTCTTCACCAATTCAGGCTCGGAGTCTGCGGATACGGCGCTCAAGCTCGCGCTCGCCTACCACCGCCAGCGCGGCGAGGGCCATCGCATGCGCCTGATCGGCCGCGAGAAGGGTTACCACGGCGTCAATTTCGGCGGCACTGCAGTAGGCGGCATCGTCGGCAACCGCAAGATCTTCGGCGCACTGGTGACGGGCGTGGATCACATCCGCCACACGCACGACCTGCAGAAGAATGCGTTCTCGCGCGGCCAGCCGAAGCACGGCGCCGAACTCGCCGAGGATCTCGAGCGCCTGTGCCAGCTGCACGATCCGTCTACGATCGCGGCAGTGATCGTCGAGCCGGTCGCCTGCTCCGGAGGCATCTACGTTCCGCCCGTCGGCTACCTGCAGAAATTGCGCGAGATCTGCGACAAGCACGGCATCCTGCTGATCTTCGACGAGGTGATCACCGGCTGGGGGCGGCTCGGCAAGCCTTTCGGCACGGACTATTTCGGCGTGATGCCCGACCTCATCACTTCGGCCAAGGGCATCACCAACGGCACCGTGCCGATGGGCGCGGTGTTCATGAAGGAAAGCCTCTACCAGGCCTTCATGACCGGGCCCGAGAACGCGATCGAGATGCCGCACGGCTACACCTACTCGGCGCATCCGCTCGCGTGCGCGGCGGGCCTGGGCACGCTGAAGGTCTACGAGGACGAAGGGTTGCTCACGCGCGCGGGCGAGCTCGCCAAGTATTGGGAGGATGGCGCGCATTCGCTGAAGGACTGCCCGAACGTGGTGGATATCCGCAACATCGGCCTGATCGCCGCCATCGAACTCGCGCCCCGGCCGGGTGCCGTCGGCGCGCGCGCATTGGAAGCGCATGTGAAGGCGTTCGAGAAGGACCTCTACATGCGCGTCAGCGGCGATACCATTGCGCTTGCGCCGCCGCTGATCATCAGCAAGGCGGAGATCGACCAGCTGTTCGGGACGGTGCGCGGCGTACTCAAGGGCCTCGCCTAGGAAAAAGAAGGGGCGCCTCAGCGCCCCTTCCTGAATCTCCTCGTCTTCGCGAGGTCTGTAGCAGCCTTGCCTATTTCGCCGCGGCCCTGACGACGCCGAGCCGTCGTCCGCGCGCCTGCAGCTTCAGGCGCGGCGGGTTGACCAGGTCGCGGATGAAGTTGGGCAGGGCGAACACCCCTTCGTGGGTCTCGCCGTTGTAGAACTTTAGGTCCTGCAGCTTCCGCTGTTCAATGCGGCGGTCGATCTCGTCCGCGGTCAGCGATTTCGGGTCCAGCTTGTCGGAGCAGACCGTCATGGCCCACTGCGTGCCATAGAGCGGGATGTACATGGTGTACGGCCGCACTATCCGGAAGATGCTGTTCAGCCGCTGCGCCAGTTCGGCGACGCGCTCGGGCCGCGCCACGGGCGCGCCGATATGCAGCACCAGAGCGCCGCCGGGAGCGAGCGCGGTACGGCACTGCTGGAAAAAGTCCGCCGAGTAAAACGCCTCGGCCGGCCCGACCGGGTCGTTCAGGTCGAGCACCACCAAGTCGAAGCGTTCATGCGTCTCGCGAATGAACTTCATGCCGTCGCCGATGATCACGCGCAGCTTGGGATTGTCGAAGGCTCCGCGGTGCACCGCGAAAAAATGCTCCTTTGCGATGGCAATGGCTTCGGCGTCGACCTCGCACAGGGTGACCTGCTCGACCGACGGATGCTTGAGCGCCTCCTCGGCGGAGCCGCCGTCTCCGCCGCCAATGATCAACACCTTCTTCGGCGCGGCCTGCGCCGTCAGCGCCGGGTGGATCAGGTTCTCGTGGTAGACGAACTCCTCGCGTTCGGAGGTCATGTTGCAGCCGTCAAGGCGAAAGACGCGCCCATAGTGCGGTGTGTCGTAGATCGCGAGCTTGTGGTGCCCCGTCTGCCACTCGCCCACCTGGCGCGTGGCCTTGACGTAGAAGCCGGTCGAGTCATTGAGCGGCTCCATGAGCAGTTGTTCGTCTTGTTCGACTTCACTCATGTCCGTGCCCCCTGAAAATGCGAAGGCGCAACCCTCTGCCGAATATTCCGGGCTGCGCCTTGGCTTCACCGCCTTGCAGCGGTTTACTGTGTTCGTCTGATTCGTTCAATTCTTCTTGTTTCCCCTGTCTGCGCGCATTTCATCGACGGCCGCATCGATCAACCTGCGTGCGATGGAGATTTTGCTCGGAAGTTTTGGTAATTGCAATACTTTGAACCACTTGGCGTCTTCGATTTCTCCCGCTTGCGGACGGATCTCTCCGGAAATCCAGTCGCACACGAACGCGATCATCAGCGAATTCGGAAACGGCCAGGGCTGGCTCGCGAAGTAGCGGATACGCGACACTTTCACGCCGACTTCCTCTTCGACTTCGCGCGCCAGGCACTGCTCCAGCGTCTCGCCGGGTTCGGCGAAGCCGGCCAGCGCGCTGTACATGCCGGGCGGGAAATGCGGGCTGCGTCCGAGGAGGATCTCGCCTTCGCGGCGCACCAGCGCCATCACAGCGGGAGAGATCCTCGGATAAGCGGCGAGCCCGCAGGCGGGGCAGACGCGCGCGCGCTCCGCCGATTTCGCCTCTGTGGGCGTGCCGCAGCGGCCGCAGTGGCGGTGGTTGCGGTCCCAGTCGAGCAGTTGGATGGCGCGCCCGGCGAGCGCGAAGTGCGCGTCCTCAAGCACGCTGAAGAGCGTGCGCAGGCCTTCCCAGGCGAGGCCCGCCGCAGCCGGCGGCGCATCGGCGGGCGCCTCGGCGGTCCAGCAGTCGGTACCGGCCAGGCGCCCCAGATATAGTGTTCGGGCCGGCTCGAACCACAACCCATTGTTGTTTTTTAGCAACGGCAAGCGGGCCCAGGAG
>DATJYN010000070.1:0-5418 GCA_035499575.1 Burkholderiales bacterium
CCTGCCCCCACAAGGCTGTCGACCTCAGCCACCACCACGCCAAGGGCGAGGGGGTTATTACCCTGCCGACCCTGGAATTCCTGACCAGCCAAGCCGCGTTTCGAAGGGACTGGTACCCCTCCCCCATCCACTGCACCCGAAGTTTGTATCCCTCAAAGTGGTCGCATAGGGGGTTAAGTGTCCTTATCTCTAGATTAGAAACGGTCCACCAGGCATTTCGAGCGCCGGACTGGTAATCTGCGGAGATACGTCTTCCTCTCCGCACTGGAGAAAATAAGATGTTCGACCGACGCCGTTTCTTCCTCGCAACGCTCGCCATGGCCGCACAAGGGAAGACTCTCGCGGCAAGGGTTACGCCGGACGACGCGACAACGGATCTCGACCAGCTCGGCGCCTTCGAACGAGTCCTCGGGCGGCCAGGGTTTGTCATCGGCGTGCCACACGGCACGCCCGACGCGGGGACGCTCCAGGCCGGCCGGATACTCTGTGCGCGACTCGGCTTCGGGGGTGCATTCGTCACCGGCTTCTGGAACGGGAAGACCCGTCACCGTATCAACGTCAACCGCGATTCCGAACAGTTGATCGGGGAGCACTCGGAGGTCTTGCGAGAGTGGAAAAGCCCGCGCGCGGCGGCTGCCACCGAACGGTATGTCGCGCTTGTGAAGGAGGCGGCCCAGGGACAGCTTCAGGTCTTCTACGAGATTCATTCCAATCACAGGCCCCAATACACCGACTCGATCCAGGTGTCGACCCGCGGCATCTCGCGAGGCGAGGCCGAGCGGCTGAAGGAAGCGTTCACGGCCGCGCTCGAACGCCTGGATGCCGACGTGCCGCGTCTTGTCATGCACATCTCGCCGCTGGACAGGGTCACATTTCCCAACTATGCGCACGCGTCAGCGGTTTCGGCGATTTCCGTCAAGGGATGCGCGATCGAGCATCCGGGGCACGTCTTCGATCGGCCGCCGTGGCGCGCCGCGTACGCCGCCGTACTCGCGGATGCGATCAGCGAGGCAAAGTGGAGCTGAATTACCCGCCGAGGTGCTGGCGCAGGAAGGCCGGCACGCGAACGATTGCGTCGGCGCGCGCTGCCGGGTTTTGCCCTACGTGCGCTGTGCCGCCGGGTGCCGTGGCCAGCCCGGTATGGACCCGGACGCCCGGGTTTGGCGAATCGAAGGCGTGATAGGCGCCCGGATAGAGCTGCAGCGTCACGTCCTCGCCGCGCTTGGCGGCGTCTTCGGCAAAACCGGGGCACGCTGCGGGCGATGTCCAGTCGTCGGCCGCGCCGATCAGGACCAGCAGCGGCACTGAGGTTCGCCAAGCGCGGCCGGACTTGGTCTTGCGGTTGGGACAAGCCGGATAGAAGGCCACGGCAGCGCGAAAGCCGCCGTGCGGCAAAACGGCCGGGCGCGCTTCGGATTTGGCTTCCACGCTTCGCATGACCGTTCCGCCGCCATGCGACCAGCCGAGCACGGCGACGCGGTCAGGCACGACGAAGGGCTGCGCCTGCAACCAGAGGAGCGCGCCATAGGCGTCGCGCGGCCGCGCC
The DNA here is from genome assembly GCA_035499575.1 of Burkholderiales bacterium. Classification (GTDB taxonomy): domain Bacteria; phylum Pseudomonadota; class Gammaproteobacteria; order Burkholderiales; family SG8-39; genus RBG-16-66-20. Next base: position 1,547 of record DATJYN010000070.1, read on the forward strand.
AGCGACACCGACTTGCGGTCCTTGGCCGAGCAGATCTCGCTGATGCCGCGTGGATTGAAGCTGTCGGGAAGCAGCACGACATAGCCGGCGGCCGACAAGCGCCTGGCCCAGTCGGCAGCGCTTTCGTGCACGAAACCGCGCATCCGGCCGCGCTCCAGGAGCCCGCCGCAGCCGTGCAGCCCCACCACCGCGGGAAACGGCCCGGCGCCTTGCGGCCGGTACAGGTAAGCCGCAATTTGCGTTGCCTGGCCACCCGCGAGATCGGCGTCGAGCGAGGGAAACGTGACGCGATCCTGCGCCGTCGCGGGCAAGGCGATGCAGGCAAGCAGTGCGCCCAGGAGGAGCAGTCGCATCCCCGATAGCTTACCCGCAGTATTGCGGAATTTTCTGGATGTCGCGGACGATGCCGGCGTCGTCGATCAGGATGCCGACTTCGATCCGGTTCTTCCCCATGTCGCCGGCTATCGTGTAATCCATGGAGACCCGGCCAAGCCTGGGAAAGGACGACCTCTTCAAGGGCGGGCCGAGGATCTGCTCCACCTCTTGCGCCGTGGTGACGCCGATCCTGATCTTGTCGAGCAACTCCGGCGACTGAATGAATCCGTTGGCGAAGGCGGCGCCGCCTGCCAACAGCAGCGCAATCGAAATCAATGCAGCGAAAGCTCCGCGCCTGGTTCTCAACTGCCGCGACGCCTAGGGCTTGCTGCCTATGTGGCGCTTGAATTTCTGGACGTCGCGGACGATGCCGTCCTCGCCGATCATCACGCCGACGTCGTACCAGTCGTTCCATTCCTTCATTTCGTAATCCATGCAAACCAGGCCCAGCCTGGGAAAATGCGACCGGGTCGCCGAAGGACCGAGGATTCGCTCGACCTCCTGGGTGGTGGTGACTCCCGGCTTGATCTGGTCGAGCAGTTCCGGCGCGAGGATGCGCCCAGCGGCAAATACCGACGTCCAGGCCAGCAGCAGGGTCGCGGCCAGCACGGCAACCATTCCGTTAGCGGTTTTCATGCGGTTGTCTCCTCGGGGCTGTCCATGCCTCAAGCAAACGCTCGAGCCGACGGATATATTCCCCTAGTTCAGGCGATCGGACGGCGGAACCGGGAAGCGTGCGACGGGAATACCCTCGTCCAGCAGGGCATCGTGCTCCTCCTGCGTGGCCTGGCCGCGGATCGCCCTGCCCTCGGCTTCCTTGTAATAGATCTTGCGGGCTTCCTCGGGAAACTTGCTGCCGACGTCCTCGGATTTGGTGAGAATCTCGTCCAGCATGCGCGAATACAGCATCTGGGCGACGGCGAAGGGGTCTTTGCCCTCCATATCCGGCGTTTTCTTGGACGGGACGGGCAGCTTCCTGGCCTCCTGGGCGCCCATGTTGAGCCGCGGAGCGGACAGCGCCCGCTCGATGCCCGTGCCGCCGCAGCTGGGGCAGCTGAGCAGCCCGCGCTTCTGCTGGGACGCAAAGTCCTTGGCCGAGCCGAACCAGCCTTCGAAACGATGGCCGTCTTTGCAATGAAGGTCGAATACGATCATGACTGCCTGATAATACGATAGAAATCCCGGGGACGCGGACGATGATCGCAGATCGAATCGAGGGCAAGTGGATCGAGCTGTTTGCCGAGGTGTTCGCGCGCTGCAAGGTCGGCGCCGGCGACGCCTGCGCGATCCTCTCCGAATCCCAGTCGCGCACGCTGAACGTCCAGCTCGCCGAGCTCGCCCTGGCGCGCCTGGGCGCGCGCCCGTTCCACGTCGTGGTGCCTACGCCGCGCCAGACCGCCCCGGTGCCGATCCGCTCGACCGGCGCCTCGGTCGCATTGCAGAATCTGGCGCCGGCCATCAGCGCGCTGGCCGCCTCGGTGTTCGTCGCCGACTGCACGGTCGAAGGCCTGATGCACGCCGCCGAACTGCCGCAGATCCTCAAGGGCGGCGCACGGATCCTGTACATCTCCAACGAGCACCCGGACGTGCTTGAGCGCCTCGCGCCCTCCCCTGCGGATGAACAGCAGGTGAGGGCGGGCATGCGCCGGATGAAAGAGGCCAAGGTCATGCGGGTCTCCTCGCCGGCCGGCACCAACCTCCAGATCGGCATCGAAGGCGCGCGCGTGGGCGGCGTGTGGGGCTATACGGAGAAGCCGGGAACGCTGTCCCACTGGCCGGGCGGCCTGTGCCTCGCCTTCCCGAAGGCAGGCAGCGTCAACGGCACGCTCACCATGGCGCCCGGCGACCTCAACTTGACTTTCAAGCGCTACGTTGAAGAGCCCATCTACCTGACGATCGACGGCGACTACGTGACCAAGATCGTCGGCGATTCGCTCGATGCGGAACTGATGCGCGACTACTTCGCCGCCTGGGGCGACCGCGAGGCCTACGCGGTTTCGCACGTCGGCTGGGGCATGAACACGCGCGCCCGCTGGGACGCGCTCATGCTGTACGACAAGCGCGACGTCAACGGCACCGAGCAGCGCGCCTTCGCGGGCAACTTCCTCTACTCCACCGGCGCCAACGAGGTCGCGGGCCGGCACACGCTCGGCCACTTCGACCTGCCGTTCCGCCACTGCACCATCGAGCTCGACGGCAAGGCGGTCGTGAAGGAAGGCAAGCTGGCATGACACCCCTGCTGTTCCTGCACGGCGTCGGCGGCGGGCATCATGCCTGGGAAGAACAGGTGCCGTACTTCGGCAAGCTCGGCTATCCCTCGCATGCCTGGGACCAGCCCGGCTACGGCCACAGCCCGATGGTCGATCCCTACGACCTGGAGCACGTCTGCGCGGCGCTGGCGCTGCTGATCGAGAAGCTCGGCGACGAACCGGTGGTGCTGGTCGGCCACAGCATGGGCGGGCTGATCGCGCAGGAAGCCTACGTGCGCTATCCGAAACTGGTGAAGGCGCTGGCGCTGTGCTTCACGAGCCCGGCCTTCGCGGGCGGCAGCAGCGAGTTCACCAAGAAATTCATCGCCGCGCGCATCGACCCCCTGGACCAAGGCCGGACCATGGCGGAGATCGCCGCGAAGCTGATCCCCACGATGGGCAGCAACTCGAAAGCGGCCGAACGGATCATGGCGGGCGTGCCGCCGGACACCTACCGCAAGGCGGTGCACCTGCTGACGACCTTCGACCGCCGGAAGGAACTGGCCGACATCAAGGTGCCGACGCTGCTGGTCGCCGGCTCGGAGGACAAGACCGCCCCGCCTTCGGTGATGGAAAAAATGTGGCAGAAGATCCCCGGTTCCGAATACGTGCTGATCGAGAACTGCGGCCACCTCGGCCCGATGGACCGGCCGGAGGCATTCAACGCCGCCCTGCTCGCCTTCCTGCAAAGCCACAAGCTATGAGCGATCCGCGCTACGCTGTCGCAGGTTCCGGTACTTCTCTGGACGTAAAGCAGAAGGAACTCATTGCACTGGCCGAATCCCTCGGCCCCGCCTTCGCGGCGCGCGCGGAAAAATACGACCGGGAAGCCAGCTTTCCCTTCGAAAACTACGCCGACCTGAAGCAGGCGGGCCTGCTCGGCCTCTGCGTGCCGGAGAAATTCGGCGGCATGGGCGCCGACCTGCGCACTTATGCGCTGGTCTCGGCCACGCTCGGCAAGTACTGCGGCGCGACCGCCCTCACCTTCAACATGCACGCGTGCTCGACGCTGTGGCCCGGCCTGCTCGCCGACGACCTGGACATGACCGCGGAGCAGAAAGCGGAGCACGAGCGCTACCGCGCGGTCCATTTCAGCCGCGTGGTCAAGGAAGGCGCCATCTACGCGCAGCCCTTTTCCGAAGGCAGCGCCGCGGCCGCCGGCAAGGCGCCGTTCGGCACGTTGGCCGCGAAAGTGGACGGCGGCTGGAAGATCAATGGCAAGAAGATCTTCGCCTCGCTCTCCGGCGC
>DATJYN010000071.1:0-26151 GCA_035499575.1 Burkholderiales bacterium
GACCGCACCGGCCACGCGATGCTGCACACGCTGTACCAGCAGAACGTGCGCCTGAACACGCAGTTCTTCGTCGAATGGATGGCGCTGGACATCATCCGCGACCCGCAGGACGGCGCGGTGGTCGGCGTCACGGCGCTGGAAATGGAAACCGGCGAAGTCTGCATCCTGCAGGCCAAGGCCACGCTGTTCGCCACCGGCGGCTCCGGGCGCATCTACTACGCGAGCACCAATGCGTTCATCAACACCGGCGACGGCCTGGGCATGGCGGCGCGCGCGGGCTTCCCGCTGGAGGACATGGAGTTCTACCAGTTCCATCCCACCGGCGTGTACGGCGCGGGCGTGCTGATCACCGAGGGCGTGCGCGGCGAGGGCGGCTTCCTCGTCAACAAGGACGGCGAGCGCTTCATGGAGCGCTACGCGCCGAACGCGAAGGACCTCGCGAGCCGCGACGTCGTCTCGCGCGCCATGACCACCGAGATCAAGGAAGGCCGCGGCTGCGGGCCGCACGCCGACCACGTGCTGCTGAAGCTCAGCCACCTGAAGCCGGAAGACATCATGCACCGGCTGCCGGGCATCCGCGAGATTTCCATCAAGTTCGCCAACGCCGACCCGATCCGCGACCCGATCCCGGTGGTGCCGACGGTGCATTACCAGATGGGCGGCATCCCGACCAAGTTCACCGGCCACGTGGTGGTGCCCGAGGGGAACAACGTCGACAGCATCGTACCGGGCTTCTACGCGGTCGGCGAATGCGCCTGCGTCTCGGTGCACGGCGCGAATCGCCTGGGCACCAATTCGCTGCTCGACCTGGTGGTGTTCGGCAAGGCGGCCGGCGAGCAGGTGATCAAGGACATCCGCGGCATGCCGGCGCCGCACCGCACGCTGCCCAAGAACGCGGGCGAGCTGACGCAAACGCGGCTCGCGCGCCTGGACGCGAACGCCGCCGGCGAGCGCGTGGTGGACGTGCTGACCGACCTGCGCCGCACGATGCAGGCACACTGCGGCGTGTTCCGTTTTCCCGACGAGCTGATCAAGGGCGTGGAGAAGATGAAGGTGATCGCCGACCGCGCGCAGCGCGTCTTCATCCAGGACAAATCGAAGGTCTTCAATACCGCGCGCGTCGAGGCGCTCGAACTGGACAACCTGGTCGAGACCGCGATGGCCACCATCGTTTCGGCCGAGGCGCGCAAGGAAAGCCGCGGCGCGCAGGCACGCGAGGATTTTCCCGAGCGCGACGACAAGAACTGGATGAAGCACACGCTCTGGTACAAGGAAGACAACCGGCTTGCCTACAAGCCGGTGCACCTGAAGCCCATGACGGTGGAATCCTTCGAACCCAAGAAGCGGACCTACTGATGAAAATCTCGATTTACCGCTACGACCCGGACAAGGACGAAAAGCCGTATATGAAGGACTACGACGTCCAGCTGCAGCATTCGGACCACATGCTGCTGGACGCGCTGGTGAGGGTGAAGGAGATGGACGATTCCTTCGCCTTCCGCCGCTCCTGCCGCGAAGGCGTGTGCGGCTCGGACGCGATGAACATCAACGGCAAGAACGGCCTGGCCTGCGTCACCAAGATCGCCGACCTGCCGGAGCGCGTCGTGCTGCGCCCGCTGCCCGGGCTGCCGGTGATCCGCGACCTGATCGTCGACATGACGCAGTTCTTCAAGCAGTACCACTCGATCAAGCCCTACGTGGTGAACCACGACGCGCCGCCCGAGCGCGAGCGCCTGCAGTCGCCCGAGGACCGCGAGGAGCTGAACGGCCTCTACGAATGCATCCTGTGCGCCTGCTGCTCGACCTCCTGCCCGTCGTTCTGGTGGAACCCGGACAAGTTCGTCGGCCCCGCGGGATTGCTGCAGGCGTACCGTTTCATCGCCGATACCCGCGACCAGGAGACCAGCGAACGGCTGGACAACCTGGAAGATCCCTACCGGCTGTTTCGCTGCCATACCATCATGAACTGCGTCGACGTCTGCCCGAAGGGGCTGAACCCGACCAAGGCCATCGGCAAGATCAAGGAGCTGATGGTCCGGCGCACGGTCTGAGAATATGGACGAAGCCGCAAGGAAGAGGCTGCAGTGGAAGTGCCGGCGCGGCTTGTTGGAACTGGATCTGGTCTTCCAGGATTTTGTTGAAAAGCATCTCAAGGAGAAGGACGTGGATGCATTCAATGAACTGCTCGATCTCGAGGACAATGATTTGTGGGACATCGTCAGCGGGCGCAGCGACCGCTACGACGCAAGGTTCGGAGGGATCGTGGCGCGGCTGCGCGCCGTCTAGAAAAGGAAAGTTTCATGGACGCGAAAGCTGACAAGAAGGCGACCCTCTCCCTGCCCGGCGGCAAGACGCTCGATTTCCCGGTGATGTCGGGAACCATCGGGCCCGACGTGGTGGACATCCGCACGCTCTACGGCAAATCGGGCCTGTTCACCTACGACCCGGGCTTCCTGTCGACGGCGAGCTGCAACTCGACGATCACCTACATCGACGGCGACGCCGGCGTGCTGCTCTACCGCGGCTACCCGATCGAGCAGCTGGCGCAGCATTGCGATTTCCTCGAAGTGTGCTACCTGCTGCTGAACGGCGAACTGCCGGATGCGAAGCAGAAGGCCGAATTCGTGCACACGGTCACGCACCACACCATGGTGCACGAGCAGATCAGCCGCTTCTTCACCGGGTTCCGGCGCGACGCGCACCCGATGGCGACCATGGTCGGCGTGGTCGGCGCGCTGTCGGCGTTCTACCACGACGCGCTCGACATCAATAATCCGGAACACCGCACCATCTCGGCGTTCAGGCTGATCGCCAAGCTGCCGACCATCGTCGCGATGGCCTACAAGTACAACATGGGCCAGCCGTTCATGTATCCGAAGAACGACCTGTCCTACACCGCCAACTTCATGCGCATGATGTTCGCGGTGCCCGCCGAGGACTACAAGCCGAACGACGTGCTGGTGCGCGCGATGGACCGGATTTTCATCCTGCACGCCGACCACGAGCAGAACGCCTCGACCTCGACGGTGCGCCTGGCGGGCTCCTCGGGCGCCAATCCCTACGCCTGCATCTCCGCGGGCATCGCCTGCCTGTGGGGGCCGGCGCACGGCGGCGCCAACGAGGCCTGCCTGGAGATGCTCGAGGAGATCGGCGACGTGTCGAAGATCCCCGAGTTCATCAAGAAGGTGAAGGACAAGAATTCGGGCGTGCGGCTGATGGGCTTCGGCCACCGCGTCTACAAGAACCACGATCCGCGCGCGAAGCTCATGCGCGAAACCTGCCACGAGGTGCTGGAGGAGCTCGGCCTGCACAACGACCGCCTGTTCAAGCTGGCGATCGCCATGGAGAAAATCGCCCTCGAGGACGAGTACTTCGTCTCCCGCAAGCTGTACCCGAACGTCGATTTCTATTCGGGCATCGTGCAGCGCGCGCTCGGCATCCCGGTGGCGATGTTCACCTGCATCTTCGCGCTCGCCCGCACCGTGGGCTGGATCGCGCAATGGCAGGAGATGATCTCCGATCCGGAATACAAGATCGGCCGGCCGCGCCAGCTGTACAAAGGCGCGAACCGCCGCGAGGTGAAACCCATCGGCGAGAGGTAAGCGGCCATGATGAAAGAGTTCCTGGACAACTCCTACCTGTTCGGCGGCAACGCGCCCTTCGTCGAGGAACTGTACGAAAAATACCTCGCCAACCCCGCCGAGGTGCCGGAAGAGTGGCGCAGCTACTTCGACAAGCTGCAACTGCTGCCGGGTGCCGCTGCCAAGGACATGCCGCACGCGCCCATTGTTGAATCTTTTGCGGTAAAGGCAAAGGCAGGGCTGCGCCGCGCCGCGCCGGAAGGAACGCTGGACCGCAAGCAGGTCTCGGTGATCCAGCTGGTGGCGGAATACCGCTTTCGCGGCTGCCTGCTCGCCGACCTGGATCCGCTCAAGCGCCAGCAGAAGCCGCACATCCCGGAACTCGAGCCGGGCTATTACGACCTGACCGACGCCGACATGGACACGGTGTTCAACACCGGCTCCCTGATCGGTCCCGCGGAGCAGGCCCCGCTGCGCGAGATCATCCGCGGCCTGCAGGAAACCTATTGCGGCACGCTGGGCGTGGAATACATGTATATCTCGAGCCGCGTGGAGAAGCGCTGGATCCAGGAACGCATCGAGACGGTCCGCTCCAAGCCGAGCTTCTCGGCGGACTACAAGAAGCACATCCTGGAGCGCCTGACCGCGGCCGAAGGCCTGGAGCGCTACCTGCACACGCGCTACGTCGGCCAGAAGCGCTTTTCGCTGGAAGGCGGCGACACGCTGATTCCCGTGCTCGACAACCTGATGCAGCGCGCGGGCGCCGCCGGCGTGCAGGAGCTCGTGATCGGCATGGCGCACCGCGGCCGGCTGAACGTGCTCGTCAACACGCTCGGCAAGATGCCGAAGGACCTGTTCGGCGAGTTCGAGGGCAAGCACGACGATGCGCTGCTCGCCGGCGACGTGAAATACCACCAGGGCTTCTCCTCGGACATCAACACCCCGGGCGGCCCGATGCACCTGACGCTGGCTTTCAACCCCTCGCACCTGGAAATCGTCAACCCGGTGGTGGAGGGCTCGGTGCGCGCCCGCCAGCACCGCCGCAAGGACCGCGAGGGCACGCAGGTGCTGCCCGTGCTGATCCACGGCGACGCCGCGGTGGCGGGGCAGGGCGTGGTGATGGAGACGCTGAACCTCGCGCAGACTCGCGGCTACGGCACCGGCGGCACGGTGCACATCGTGATCAACAACCAGATCGGCTTCACCACCTCGGACCCGCGCGACAGCCGCTCGACGCTGTACTGCACCGACGTGATGAAGATGATCGAGGCGCCGATCTTCCACGTCAATGCCGACGACCCGGAAGCCGCGGTGATGGCGATCGAGATCGCCATGGACTACCGCAGCAAGTTCAAGAAGGACGTGGTGGTCGACCTGATCTGCTTCCGCAAGCTCGGCCACAACGAGCAGGACGAGCCGATGGTGACGCAGCCGCTGATGTACAAGATCATCAACGCGCACCCGGGCACGCGCAAGCTGTACGCCGACCGCCTCGCCGCGCAGGGCGTGATCGCCGCGGACGAGGGCGACAAGTTGGTGGCGAGCTTCCGCCAGGCGATGGACGCCGGCTTCCACACCAACAAGACCATCTTGTCCAACTTCAAGCCGCCGTTCGCGGTCGATTGGTCGAAGTACAAGGGCACCAAGTGGGACGAGAACGACGACACCACGCTGCCGCTCGCCGATTTGCAGATGCTGTCCGAGCGCCTGACCGCGATTCCGCAGAACTTCAAGCTGCACCCGCGCGTCGAGAAGATCATCGCCGACCGGCGCCTGATGGGGCAAGGCAAGCTGCCGGTGGACTGGGGCATGGCCGAGAACCTGGCCTACGCCTCGCTCCTGAAGGACGGCTACTCGGTGCGCATTTCCGGCCAGGACGCCGGCCGGGGCACCTTCTTCCACCGCCATGCCGTGCTGCACGACCAGAACCGGGAAAAGTGGGATGCCGGCAGCTACATCCCGCTGCAGCACATCGCGCCCAACCAGGGCGACTTCGTGGTCATCGATTCAGTTCTGTCGGAAGAAGCGGTGCTCGGCTTCGAATACGGCTATTCGACTTCCGAGCCGAACGAACTGGTGGTCTGGGAGGCGCAGTTCGGCGACTTCGTCAATGGCGCGCAGGTGGTGATCGACCAGTTCATCGCCGCGGGCGAGGTGAAGTGGGGCCGCATCTGCGGCATGGTGATGCTGCTGCCGCACGGCTACGAGGGCCAGGGGCCCGAGCATTCCTCCGGGCGCCCGGAGCGATTCCTGCAGCTGTGCTCGGACTACAACATCCAGGTCTGCATCCCGGCCACGCCGGTGCAGATGTTCTTCCTGCTGCGCCGGCAGATGATCCGCCCCTGGCGCAAGCCGCTGGTGATCTTCTCGCCGAAAAGCCTGCTGCGGCACAAGGAATCGGTATCGCCGCTGCCCGAATTCGCCGAGAGCAAGTTCAAGGCGGTCAATGCCGAATGGGACGAGAGCATCAAGCCGGAGAAGGTAAAGCGCCTGATCGTATGCAGCGGCAAGGTGTTCTTCGACCTGATGAACGCGCGCAAGGAAAAGAGCATCAAGGACACGGCCATCGTGCGCATCGCGCAGCTCTACCCGTTCCCGCACGAGGAATTCCAGGCGCAGCTCAACATGTATACGAATGCCGGAGAAGTGATTTGGTGCCAGGAAGAACCCGGCAACCAGGGCGCCTGGCACCGTATCCAGCACTACATCCTGCGCCACATGCGCCCGGACCAGATCCTGGGCTACGCAATGCGCAAATCCTCGGCTTCGCCCGCGGCCGGCTACCTGCAGCTGCACAACGAACAGCAGAAGGAACTGGTCGAAGCGGCGTTCGCGCCGCTGACCGACAACCTGGTACTGCCGGTGCAGGGCCTGGGAAGAAAGAGAAAGAAGAAAAATGCTGATTGAAGTCAAAGTCCCGCAGCTCTCGGAATCGGTCTCCGAGGCCACGCTGCTCGCCTGGCACAAGAAGCAGGGCGAGGCGGTGAAGCGCGACGAGAACCTGATCGACATCGAAACCGACAAGGTGGTGCTGGAGCTGCCCGCGCCCGCGGACGGCGTGCTGGTGAGCATCCTCAAGGGCGACAAGGGCACGGTCGTCGCCGGCGAAATCATCGCCAGGATAGACACGGAAGGAAAAGCTTCCGTTGTCGAATCTAAAAAAGAAGAAGTAAAAGAACAAATAGTGAAAGCGGCGCCCGCTGCCGCCGCTCCCGCCGTCATGCCCTCCGCGCAGAAGATCGCAGCCGAGAAAGGCATCGACACCTCGAAAATCCAGGGCACCGGACGAGACGGCAGGGTGACCAAGGGCGACGTGATTGCGCCCCAGCCGCAGGCCGCGGCACCCAAGGCTGCGCTGCGGCAGCCTCCCGCGCCGGTCAATACCGACCGCCTGCTCGCCGGCCGGCCGGAGCAGCGCGTGCCGATGTCGCGCTTGCGCCTGCGCGTCGCCGAGCGCCTGGTGCAGTCGCAGTCCACCGCCGCGATCCTGACGACGTTCAACGAAGTGAACATGGCGCCGGCGATGGCGCTGCGCAAAACCTACCAGGAGCGCTTCGAGAAGGAGCACGGCGTAAAGCTCGGCTTCATGTCCTTCTTCGTGAAGGCCGCGGTGCACGCGCTGAAGAAATACCCCGTCGTGAATGCGTCCATCGACGGCACGGACATCGTCTATCACGGCTACTTCGACATCGGCGTCGCGGTCGGCAGCCCGCGCGGCCTGGTGGTGCCGATCCTGCGCGACGCGGACCAGCTGTCCTTCGCCGGCATCGAAAAGAAGATCGCCGAATTCGGCAAGAAGGCGCAGGACGGCAAGCTGTCCCTCGAGGACCTCACCGGCGGCACCTTCTCGATCTCCAACGGCGGCGTGTTCGGCTCGATGCTGTCGACGCCGATCATCAATCCGCCGCAGTCGGCGATCCTTGGCGTGCACGCGACCAAGGAGCGCGCGGTCGTCGAGAATGGCCAGGTGGTGGTGCGCCCGATGAACTACCTGGCGCTTTCCTACGACCACCGCATCATCGATGGAAGAGAAGCGGTGCTTTCGCTGGTGGCGATCAAGGAAGCGCTGGAAGACCCGGCGCGCCTAATCCTCGAGATCTGAGATGGCTGCTTTCGACGTCGTGGTCATCGGCGGCGGGCCGGGCGGCTACATCGCCGCGATCCGCGCCGCGCAGCTGGGCATGCAGGTAGCCTGCATCGACGAGTGGAAAGGCGCCGACGGCAAGCCGGCGCTGGGCGGCACCTGCACCAACGTCGGCTGCATCCCGTCGAAGGCGCTGCTGCAGTCTTCCGAGAACTACGAGCAGGCCGGCCGCCACTTCGCCGACCATGGCGTGGTGGTGAAGGGCCTCGCGCTCGACCTCGGCGTGATGCAGAAGCGCAAGGAAAAGGTCGTCAAGACGAACAACGACGGCATCAGCTACCTGTTCAAGAAGAACAAGATCGCGTTTTACCCGGGCAGGGGGTCTTTTGGAAGTGCCGCTTCCGAAATTCTCATCGATCAGAAGGAAAAAATTGCCGCGAAGCACGTCATCCTGGCGACGGGTTCCAATCCCCGCGCGCTGCCGGGCGCGGATTTCGACGAGAAACTGATCCTGAGCAATGCCGGTGCGCTCGCCCTGCCGGAAGTCCCGAAGCGCCTCGGCGTGATCGGCGCCGGCATCATCGGCCTGGAAATGGGCAGCGTCTGGCGCCGGCTCGGCGCGGAGGTGACGATCCTGGAAGCGCTGCCTGCATTCCTCGGCGTCGCCGACGAGACGATCGCCAGGGAAGCGGCCAAGATTTTCGCCAAGCAGGGCTTGAAGATCGAGACCGGCGTGGCGATTGCCAAGGTGGCGAAATCGAAGAATTCGGTTGCCATCCAGTACAAGAATTCCTCGGGTGAAGACAAAACCCTCGATATCGACCGCCTCATCATTTCCATCGGACGCGTCGCGAATGCGGCCGGCCTGAATGCCGAAGCCATCGGCCTGAAGATGGAACGCGGCATGATCGCCGTCGACGGCGACTGCCGCAGCAGCGTGCCGAACGTCTGGGCGATCGGCGACGCGGTGCGCGGACCGATGCTGGCGCACAAGGCGGAGGAAGAGGGCGCGGCGGTCGCGGAACGCATCGCCGGCCAGAAGCCGCACGTCAACTTCAATACCATTCCCTCGGTGATCTACACCTCGCCCGAGATCGCCTGGGTCGGCCAGACCGAGCAGCAGCTGAAGGCCGCCGGCGTGGCCTACAAGGCCGGCCAGTTCCCGTTCTCGGCCAACGCGCGGGCGCGCGCGCTCGGCGACACCAGCGGCCTGGTGAAATTCCTCGCCGACGCGGCCAGCGACGCCATCCTCGGCGTGCACATCATCGGCCCGATGGCGGGCGAACTCATCTCCGAGGCGGTGGTGGCGATGGAGTTCGGCGGCGCCGCCGAGGACATCGGCATGATCTGCCACGCGCATCCCTCGCTTTCAGAGGCGCTGAAGGACGCGGCCCTCGCCGTCGACAAGCGCGCACTGAACATTTGACCGCCGACGTCGTCGCGCTTTACGAGCAGAGCCTCGCGAAGCGCGGCTTCTCCGCGGATTCCTCGCAGTGGCGCGCAGTCGAGCGCCTGCAGCAGCTCTACGAAGAATGGATTGCATACAAGGCGAAGCGCAGCAACGCGCTCAAGCGCCTGCTGGTGAAGCCGCCGCCGCCCAAGGGCGTCTACCTGTGGGGCGCGGTCGGGCGCGGCAAGAGCTTCCTGATGGACAGCTTCTACCTGTGCGTGCCGCTGGTGCGCAAGCGCCGGGTCCATTTCCACCATTTCATGCGCGAGGTGCACCGCGAGCTTGCCGACCTGCCGTCGGTCGCGGATCCGCTTGCCGTGATGGCCGAGCGCACCGCGCTGCGCTACCGGCTGATCTGCTTCGACGAGTTCCACGTCTCGGACATCGCCGACGCCATGATCCTCGGGCGCTACCTGGAAAAGACGATGGACCTCGGCGTGCAGTTCGTCATGACCAGCAACTACCACCCGGACAAGCTCTACCCGAACGGCCTGCAGCGCGAGCGCTTCCTGCCGGCGATCGAGCTGCTGAAGTCGCGGCTGGACGTGGTCGAGGTGGACGGCGGGAGGGACTACCGGCGCCTGAAGATGGAAAAGCTGCGGGTCTACCATGTCGGCCCCGGCGCCGAAGCCGAGCTCGGGCAGATATTCGCGCAGCTCAAGGACGTCGAGGAGGAAACCCACCCCCTCGACGTGGAGGGCCGCGTCATCCCGTACCGCAAGCGCGCCGGCGGGCTGGTATGGTTCGACTTCGACGCGCTCTGCGGCGGCCCGCGGTCCTACGCGGACTACGTGGACCTGGCGAGGCGCTTCCATACGGTGATCCTGTCGGGCGTGCCGGTCATGTCGGCACGAAACGCCGATTCGGCGCGCCGCTTCACCTGGCTGGTGGACGTGTTCTACGACGACCGCGTGAAGCTGATCGCCGGCGCCGAGGCTGCGCCGGACGAACTGTTCACGGATGGCGGCGACGCGAGGACCGCCGCGGCCGAATTCGCGCGCACCGCGAGCCGCCTTGTCGAAATGCAGTCGGCTGCCTACCTGGGCGCCGAGCGGCGCGCGCCGCGGCCCTCTACTTGAGGCTGTCGCGCAGCGCCGACAGCGCGCTGCTGTCGATTTTCGGCGGCGTCTTTTTCAGCAGCCCGTCGATGTGCTCCTGCTTGAGTTCGGCGATCTTGGCCGCGCGCAGCCTCTGGATCACCGCGTCGCGCGCCTCCTCCAGCGTGGCCGCCTGCATTGGCTTGGTTTCGAGCAGCCGCAGCACGTGCCAGCCCGCGCTGCTCGCGACCGGATTGCTGATCTCTCCCGGCACCATCGAGTGCACCGTCGCGCGCAACTCGGGCAGCAAGTTGCCCTCCGCGTACCAGCCGAGTTCGCCGCCCTTGTCGCGGCTGGCCGGGTCCGCGGATTCGGCTTTCGCGAGCGCGGCGAAATCGGCGCCGTTCGCGCGCGCGCGCCGGGCGAGGTCCGCTGCGCGCTTGAGAGCGGCGTCCACGTCGCCCGCTGCGGCGGGGCGCGCCACGAAGATCTGGGCGAGGCGGTAGCGCGGCGGTATCGTGATGAGGGCCTTGTTCGCGTCGTAGAAGGCCTTGATCGCGGCCTCGTCCGGATAGCCGTCCGGCACCCGGGCGAGCCCGTCCAGGTAAGCGGTCAGGATCACCCTTTCGCGGGCGATCTCGGCGGCGCCGGCGACCTCGGGCCGCTTGTCCCAGCCTTGCGCCGCGGCCTCCTCGAACAGGGCGCGCCGGACGAGTTCCTGCTGCACGAGGGATTCGAGGCTCTTCTCGGAGCCGAGAATCTGCTGCTTGACCTGCGGCTGCATCTTGGCAAGTTGCTTTACTTCATCCGCGGTAATCTTGACGTCGCCGAGCGTCGCCACGTCCTGCGCTGCCGCGACTGCCGGCGCCAGGCAGGCCGCCAGCACGCCGGCCCTGAGAACAGCTGAATCCATGAGAATCGTTCCTTGCAGTGTCCCCGATCCTCTCCCTTGCCTGCGAAGTTATAAAATCGCCGGCAGAAATGCAAGGAGGGCGTGGATGGAGAAATTCCGCAGTTTCCGCATCACGCAGGTCGACAAGGGCGTGCAGGCCGGATTCGAGGACTGCACGCTGGACGCGCTCGACCCGGGCGAAGTCGTGGTGCGCGTCGCCTATTCCGACATCAACTACAAGGACGCGCTGGCCGCCACCGGCAAGGGCCGCATTCTCCTCCGGCCGTCGTGCATCGGCGGCATCGACCTCGCGGGCACGGTGGTGTCCTCGACCGATCCCGCTTTCGCCGAGGGCGATGCGGTACTCGCGGTCGGGCACGACCTTGGCGTCAAGCACCACGGCGGCTATGCCGAGTACGCGCGCATTCCCGCGACATGGGCAGTGAAGCTTCCCAAGGGCATGACGTTCTGGGAGGCGATGGCCTTCGGCACCGCGGGCTATACCGCGGGCCTGGCGATCGTAAAGATGGAACACAACGGCCTGCATCCGGCGGGCGGCCCCGTGGTCGTCGATGGTGCGACGGGCGGCGTGGGCTCCATCGCCATCGCCGCGCTGGCGAAGCTGGGGTACCAGGTCGTGGCGCTTACGGGCAAGACAGACAGCGTGGAATACCTCAAAAAACTCGGCGCGGCCGAGGTGAAGCTTCGGTCCGAGCTGGATCTTTCCAAAATCAAACCCTTGGACAAGGCGACCTGGCAGGGCGCAGTGGACAACCTTGGCGGCGAAATGCTGGCCTGGATGGCGAGCACGATGAAATTCAACGGCGTCATCGCCTCGATCGGCCTGGCGGCCGGATTCGGCCTGAACACCACGGTGATGCCCTTCATCCTGCGCGGCGTCAGCCTGCTCGGCATCAACTCCACCGATGCGCCGAGCGCGGAACTCGAGCGCAAGGTCTGGCAGCGCCTGGCCGGCGACATGAAGCCGGCGAAGCTGAAGGAGATGGCGAAGACCATCCCGTTCGGCGACCTGCCGAACGTATTCGGCGATTTCATCAACGCCAAAGTCACCGGCCGCATCGTCGTGGACCTGAATTCATGACTTCATACAAGGACCTTCACAAGCGCTCCATCGCCGACCGCGAGGGATTCTGGCGCGAGGAGGCGAAGCGCATCGACTGGCGCAAGCCCTTCGGCAAGGTGCTCGATTATTCGCGCCCGCCGTTCGCCAAGTGGTTCGTCGGCGGCGAGACCAACCTCTGCCACAACGCGGTGGACCGGCACCTCGAGGAGCGCGGCGACCAGAACGCGCTGGTCTGGATTTCCACCGAAGTCGATAAAACGCAGGCCTTCACCTACAGGCAATTGCATGAAGAGGTGAATCGCGTCGCCGCCATGATGCAGTCCCTCGGCGTGAAGCGCGGCGACCGGGTGATCGTCTACATGCCGAACATGCCGGAAGCGGTATTCGCGATCCTCGCCTGCGCTCGCCTGGGCGCGGTGCACTCCGTGGTATTCGGCGGCTTCGCGGCCGCGAGCCTCGCGGCGCGCATTGACGACGCGCGGCCGGTGCTGATGGTGACGGCCGACGGCGGCAGCCGCATGGGCAAGGTGATTCCGTACAAGCCGCTGGTGGACGAGTCGATCAAGCTGTCGAAGCATCCGCCGCAAAAGGTGCTGATCTTCAATCGCGGACTGGATCCGGATATTTCGATCGGCAAGCGGGACGTGGATTGGAAATCCCTGAGCGAGAAGTTCAAGGGCAAGGCGGTTCCCTGCGTCTGGCTCGAATCCTCGGAGCCGTCCTACATCCTGTATACCTCCGGGACGACCGGCAAGCCGAAGGGCGTGCAGCGGGACGTCGGCGGGCACGCAGTGGCGATGGCGGCTTCGATGCACTACGTCTACTGCGGGTCTGCGGGCGACACCATCTTCACCACCTCCGACATCGGCTGGGCGGTCGGGCACTCGTACATCATCTACGCGCCGCTGATCGCCGGGCTGACCTCGATCCTCTACGAGGGCGTGCCGGTGCGGCCGGACGCCGGCATCTGGTGGAAGATCGTGCAGGACTACAAGGTCAACGTCATGTTCTCGGCGCCGACCGCAATCCGCATCCTGAAGAAGCACGACCCGGCGCTGCTGAAGAAATTCGACCTGTCGTCGCTGAAGCACCTGTTCCTCGCCGGCGAGCCGCTGGACGAGCCGACGCACGCGTGGATTTCCGAGGGCCTGGGCAAGCCGGTGATCGACCACTACTGGCAGACCGAGACCGGCTGGCCGGTGCTGACGGCGATGCACGGCGTGGAGAAGACGCCGATCAAGTACGGCAGCCCGTCCTTCCCGGCCTACGGCTACGACCTGAAGCTGTGGCGCGAGTCCGACGCGAGCGAGGCCGGCGCGGGCGAGAAGGCCGTGGTGGTCATCGAGCCGCCGCTGCCGCCGGGCTGCATGACCACCATCTGGGGCGACGACGAGCGATTCGTGAAGACCTACTTCTCGATGTTCCCGAAGCACCTCGTCTACACCACCTTCGACTGGGGCATCCGCGACAAGGACGGCTATTACTTCATCCTCGGCCGTACCGACGACGTGATCAACGTCGCCGGCCACCGCCTCGGCACGCGCGAGATCGAGGAAGCCGTCAACATGCATCCCAACATCGCCGAATGCGCGGTGGTCGGGGTGGAGGATCAGCTCAAGGGCCAGTTGCCGCTCGCCTTCGCGGTCTTGAGGGATCCGTCGAAGAACACCAACGCTGGCGAAGTCATGGAGACCGTCGACAAGCAGCTAGGCGCGATCGGCCGGCCGAAGGCGGTCCATTTCGTGACGCTGCTGCCCAAGACGCGTTCGGGCAAGACGCTGCGGCGCTCGATTGCCGCCTTGGCGGAAGGACGCGATCCGGGGGACCTCACCACCATCGAGGACCCCGGCGCGCTGCAACAGATCAAGGACTGCCTGGGGATCAAATGAAGACGCGACAGCAACTGACGCTGGAAGACTGCCTGAATATCGATGCCGCCGCGCAAGCCGAGGCGCGCCGCCACAAGTGGATCGTGGCGATCGCGATCCTGGACGACGGCGGCCACCTGCTGCATTTCGCCCGCATGGACGGCGCCACGCCGGCCAATGCCGCGATCGCGGTGGAGAAGGCCCGCACCTCGGCGATCTCGCGCCGTCCCAGCGGCAAATGGGAAGAATTCGTCAAGGGCGGACGGACCTCGATGATCAAGATGCCGGGCATCCTGCCGGTGCAGGGCGGGGTGCCGATCATGGTGGAAGGCGCCTGCATTGGCGCTGTCGGCGTCTCAGGCGTGCAATCGCACGAGGACGAGCAGATCGCCCAGGCGGGCATCGACGCACTGCTGAAGTAGGAACGAAAACGGCGCCCCGCAGGGCGCCGTCTCGGGACCCGTACCCGATGCCTCAGGTCTGGACGAGCTGCGTGTCGCCGGGCCTCATTACCATTACCTGGACCGCAGGCGCGATCTGCGCCATCGCCTTGCGGAATTCTTCGCCCGCTTCGACGCCTTTCACCGCGGGATTGTGCGCGTAGTGCACGGGAATCGCGTGGGAAACGCCGAGCCACTGGCAGGCCCGGGCGGCCTCTTCAGGTCCCATCGTGTAAGGACCATCGCCCACGCAAACGATCGCCAGGTTCGGCTGGTAGCGCTCGCCGAGCAGCTTCATGTCGCCAAAGAGGTCGGTGTCGCCGCTGATATAGACGCGCATGCCGCCGATGTCCAGCATGTAACCGGCGGCAGGAAAGGCATGGAGCGTGGAATGCACCGCCGGCACCAGGTGTGCCGTCATGGCGCCGTACCGTGAAGTCCCGCCGAAATTCATGCCTGCGCCGCCATTCGCGATGATCTTCGCCGGATCCAGGCCCGCTTTCCTGAAGTCCGGCAGGATGCCGGTCGGTGCGCGCATCAGGTCGCTCTGCCCCGTCGTCATGACCGGCACGCCGGCGTCCACCAGCGCCTTGAGGGCTTCGAAGTAGTCGCCCATGTGATCGCCGTGGTCGTGCGTGAGCAGCACGAAGACCGCTTCCGGATTCTTGCTGCGCACGTACTGTGCGAACGCTTCCCTGCTGCTGTACTCCGCGGGCTTCTGCACGTTGAAGCGCGTCCAGCCGGCGTTGCCCCAGAACCAGGCGTCGCCGTAGGCAATCTGCTTGTGGTCCGGCGTCGCTAGCTCGACGATGCCGCCGCCGAGCCATCGCACCGAGATTTGCCCGCCCGAAAGGCGCGCGTAGCCGCCGGCGCCCGCGCCGAGCGGCGCGGATGCCGCGCAGCCGCCCAATGCGAGCGCGCCGCCGAGCGCAGCCATGGCGCGCAGCACTGCGCGCCGACCCGGTTCGGCGCCATGGGGCACAGGCAAGTTCTTTTCAATGTCCATCGGATCCTCCTTTGTGGAATCGTGTCAGCGTGCGGATAGGGCAATGATTCCAGACGCTGCGAGCGAGTCTATCTGGTCGGCTCCGTAGCCAAGCTCTGAAAGCAGCTCGCGCGCGCCTTCGCCGATGGCCGGCGGATCGTTGCGCTTGGGCAGGCGCTCGCCGTCGAGTTCCAGCGGCAGCCCGGGGGCGCGGAAGCTTGCGCCGCGCGGGTCGCGCATCTCCACCAGCCCGCCCGAGGCATTCAGGTGCGGGTCGTCGAACAGGTCCCAGGGCCTGCTGACCGGCGCATAGGGCAGGCCGATCGATTCCAGTTTCTTCGCCAGTTCCTTCCCGTTCCAATTCAGGAATATCTCCTCCAGCCGCGGGATCAGCCAGGCGCGTTCCTTCACGCGCTGGCCGTTGGTCCTCAGGCGCGCATCGGCGCCGAGCGCCTGCTCGCCGAATTCGCGGCAGAACACTTCCCACTGGGTGTCGGTGACCACGCCGACGAACAACCGGTCGTCGCTGGTGCGAAAAATGTCGTAGATGCCCCAGGCGGGCTTCTTCACCGACATTGGCGGCGGCTCCTCGCCGGTGATCGCCTGCTGAGCCATGTGCTGGCCGACCAGGAAGACGGTGTTCTCGAAGAGCGCGCTTTTCACCAGCTTGCCGCGCCCGGTCTTTTCCCGCTCGCGCAGCGCGGCAAGGATGCCGATGGCGGCGAACATGCCGCCCATGATGTCGTTGACCGAGGAGCCGACGCGCAAGGGTCGATCGGGCAGGCCGGTCATGTAGGCGAGGCCGCCCATCATCTGCACCACTTCATCCAGCGCCGGGCGATGCTCGTACGGCCCGCTCAGGAAGCCCTTGAGCGTGCAATAAATGAGCCTCGGATACTTCGCTGACAGGTCCTTGTGGCCGAGTCCCAGTTTTTCCAGCGCTCCCGGCCGGAAATTTTCCGTCACTGCATCCGCGCTTGAAATCAATTTCATGACCAGTTCAAGCCCCTGCGCCTTCTTCATGTCGACCGCAAGGCTTCTCTTGTTGCGGTTGAAGATCGGGTAGAAGCCGGCGCCGGCGCCGACCAGGCGGCGCGTGTTGTCGCCTTCCAGCGGCTCGACCTTGATGACGTCGGCACCCAGGTCCGCGAGCACGAGGCCGCAGGTCGGCCCCATGACCATGTGCGCGAACTCGACGACCCTCACTCCATCAAGCGGCAGCACGAAACCCCTTGGGCAGTCCGGCGAGCGCCATGTGGCCGTAGACCGGCTCCGCCGGCAGGGCGGCGACCATCAGCTTGCGCGCCTCCAGCAGCTTCGCCATGTCGACGCCAGTCGGCACGCCCATGCTCTCGAACATGAAGACCAGGTCTTCAGTGATCACGTTGCCGCTCGCACCGGGCGCGAACGGACAACCGCCCAGGCCGCCCATCGAGCTGTCGAAGTGGCGCACGCCTTCCTCGTAGGCGGCGAGGGCGTTGGCAAGGCCGAGCCCGCGCGTGTTGTGCAGGTGCGCGGCCCTGAGCTTGGGGCCGATTTCCTTGCGCACGCGCGCGAACACCCGCTTGATCTGCGCGGGGTTGGCGTAGCCCACGGTATCGGCCAGCGCCACGTGGTCGCAGAACTCCGCCAGTGCCGAAGCCAGGCGGACGACGTCGTCTTCGGGCACCTCGCCCTGCAGGGTGCAGCCGAACGCGGTGGACACCGCCCCCTCGACCTCGACGCCGGGGTGCGGATGCCGGGCGCACTTGCGCACCTCTTCGACCATCTGTTCCGGCGTCATGCGCACGTTCGACTCGCTGTGCTTGCGGCTCGCGGAAACCGGAAAGGTGACCTTGTGCGCGCGGGCCTCCAGCGCGCGCTGGAAACCCTTCAGGTTCGGGGCCAGCGTGACGACGTTGACGCCCTTGATCGTCAGGGCGTAGGCGACGATCTCGGCGGTATCCGCCATGGCCGGAATCAGCTTGGGCGGCACGAAGGAGCCGACCTCGATCTCCTGCACGCCGGCCTCGGCGATGGCCCGGATCCAGGCCTTCTTCGCTTCGGTCGGCATCAGCTGATGGGCGTTCTGCAGGCCGTCGCGCGGCCCGACTTCGCGAATGTGGATTTGTCGCATTGCGCCTCCGGAAGCTATTTTAATCCTCAGCCTTGCCCGTGGCGCCCGGGCCTCCGTTCGACAACGCCGAGCGCCGCGCCGCAAAGCGCCGCGCACGCGGCGAACGCAAGCATGGCCCCCAGCGTCGCACTCCAGCCGCCGTAGCGGGAGGCGAACCACGCGAGCAGGATGGGGCCGACCAGCTGCCCGATCTGGGCTGCCTGCATGACCATGCCGTTGGAGGTGCCGATGTGCCCCGGCGAGCGCGCGTGCACCGCGACCCCGGACAGGATCGAGGCGGGGATGACGCCGGCGCCGCTGGAAAATACAAGCACCAGCGCGAAGCGGGCGCCGTCGGACAGGCCGCCGCCCAGCATGCCGGCCGAGCAGGCGGCGGAGAGAACGCTGGCGACCACGACCAGCATGCCCCGTTTGACGCCGTGCGACAGCAACCAGCCGCCGGCGAGGTTGCCAGGCACGTTGGCGAGCACCATCAGCGCGCCGAGGAAGGCTGCGGTCGCGGGAGAGCCGCCGCGTTCGCTGACCACGAAAGTCGGCAGCCAGATCATTACCGAGGTCCATTGCGCGACGTAGAACATGAACAGCGCCGCCAGCAACCAGTTGCCGCGCTGCGAGAGCGATTCCAACGCGAGCCGCAGCGTGCCTACGCCGGAGGGGCGTATTGCCGGCACGCTGCGCCAGACGAGGATGGCGCAGGCGAGCGCGAATAGCGAGAGCGCGACCCAGTAGCCGCGCCAGCCAAGCTGCGCCATGGCCAACGGCGCGGCCAGCATCGCCAGCGCTGCGCCGCCTGGCATGTAGGCGGTCCACAAGCCCATCGCGCGATTGCGGTCGCGCGGGCCGGATACCGAGCCGTTGATGAGCGCCGCCCCGGTGACGGCGAACAGGATGAAGCCCGTGCCCTCGAGAAAGCGCGAGGCGAGGAGCGAGGCATAGCCCTGCGCGGTGGCGCCGAGGAAGCCGCCCCCGGCCATCGTCGCAAGGCCTGCGAGGCCCAGGCGCTTGTGCCCGAAGCGGTCGCACAGGAGGCCCATCAGCATGCCCACCAGGGCGCCGAGCAGGTTGATCATCGTGGCAATGAACCCGGACTCGACGAGCGTCAGGCCGAGGCTCGCGCGCAGCTCCGGCAGCGCGGGCGGTACCTTGCCCATGAAGGCGCCGCAGGCGACGCCGCCGGCAAACATCGCCCAGACGGCGCGCCAGTTGGTTCCGGTCAAGCTGCCGTGACCGGAATTTTCAGTTCGACGATTTTCTTCGACCACTCGGCCGGGCCGGTGTTGTGCACCGAAGTTCCGTTGGCATCCACCGCCACCGTCACCGGCATGTCCTTCACCTCGAACTCGTGAATGGCTTCCATGCCGAGGTCCGCGAAGGCGATCACCGTCGATTTGCGGATCGCCTTCGCCACCAGGTAGGCCGCGCCGCCGACCGCCATCAGGTAGGCCGCCTTGTGCTTCTTGATCGCTTCCAGCGCCACCGGCCCGCGCTCCGCCTTGCCGACCATCGCGATCAGGCCTGTCTGGGACAACATCAGGTCGGTGAACTTGTCCATGCGCGTCGACGTGGTCGGGCCCGCGGGGCCGATGACCTCGTCGCGCACCGCGTCGACCGGGCCGACGTAATAGATGACGCGGTTGGTGAAATCGACGGGCAGCTGCTCGCCTTTCGCCAGCATGTCCTGGATCCGTTTGTGAGCGGCATCTCGGCCGGTGAGCAGCTTTCCCGACAGGAGGAGTCGTTGGCCGGGTTTCCAGCTTGCAATCATTTTTTTATTCAAGGAATCCAAATCAACCCTGGTTGAACTTGCGTCGGCCGTCCACGTTACCTTCGGCCAGTCGCCAAGCGACGGCGCTTCGAATTCGGCGGGGCCGGAGCCATCCAGCACGAAATGCGTGTGCCGCGTTGCCGCGCAGTTCGGGATCATCGCCACCGGCCGGTTGGCTGCGTGCGCAGGGTAGGTGCGGATCTTGATGTCGAGCACCGTGGACAGGCCGCCAAGACCTTGGGCGCCGATGCCGAGTGCATTGACCTTGTCGTAGAGTTCGACGCGCATTTCGTCAACCTTGCTCTTCGGTCCGCGCGCCTTGAGCTCGGCCATGTCGATCGGCTCCATCAGCGCTTCCTTCGCCATCAGCATGGCCTTCTCCGCGGTGCCGCCGACGCCGATGCCGAGCATGCCCGGCGGGCACCAGCCGGCGCCCATGGTCGGGACCGTCTTGATCACCCAGTCGACGATGGAATCCGAGGGATTGAGCATGACGAATTTCGACTTTGCTTCCGAGCCGCCGCCTTTCGCGGCGACATCCACCGCCACCTTGTCGCCGGGCACCATTTGCACGTTGATCACCGCAGGGGTGTTGTCCTTCGTGTTCTTGCGGCCGAAGTCGGATTCGTCCAGCACCGAGGCGCGCAGCGGGTTGTCGGCGTTCAGGTAGCCGAGCCGAACGCCTTGATTGACTACTGCTTCCAATGAAGAATCGAAATCAAAGCGGACCTGCATGCCTACTTTAAGGAACACGTTGACGATGCCGGTGTCCTGGCAGATCGGCCGATGGCCCTCGGCGCACATGCGTGAATTGGTGAGGATCTGGGCGATGGCGTCGCGCGCGGCAGGCGACTGCTCGCGCTCATAGGCGCGCCCGAGCGCCTGGATGTAGTCGCGGGGGTGATAATAGGAAATGAACTGCAGCGCGTCGGCGACGCTCTGCACCAGGTCGGCTTGGCGGATGACGGTCATGGCAGGCGCTTTACAAGGCTTTGAATTGGTGATTTTATCTCGCTCGCAGGCCGGTACGACCAACAGGAGGAGTCCAATGTCGTCGCAGATCGAATCGGTATTGACCGAGACGCGCGTGTTCCCGCCGGCGGCGGCGTTCGTCAAGCAGGCCAACATCTCCGGCATGGAGGCCTACCGCAAGCTCTGCGCCGAAGCCGAGCAGGATTTCGAGGGCTACTGGGCGCGGCTGGCGAAGGAGCACCTGCTCTGGCACAAGCCCTTCACGAAGACGCTCGATGAATCGAAGGCGCCGTTCTTCCGCTGGTTCTACGACGGCGAAACCAACGCCTCGTACAACTGCCTCGACCGGCACCTGAAGACGCAGCCGGACAAGACCGCGATCATATTCGAGGCGGACGACGGCAAGGTCACGAAGATTTCCTACAAGGGCCTCTACCACGAGGTCTGCAAATTCTCGAACGCGCTCAGGGCGCGCGGCATCAAAAAGGGCGACCGCGTCCTGATCTACATGCCGATGTCGATCCAGGCGGTAGTGGCCATGCAGTCCTGCGCGCGCATCGGCGCGACGCATTCGGTGGTGTTCGGCGGCTTTTCGGCGAAGAGCGTGCACGAGCGCATCATCGACGCCGGCGCGGTCGCCGTGCTGACCGCGGACGGCCAGTTCCGCGGCGGCAAGGAAATCCCTCTCAAGCCGGTGGTGGACGAGGCCCTGGCGCTCGGCGGCTGCGAGGCGATCAAGACGGTAATCGTCTACAAGCGCTCCGGCAGCAAGGTGCCGATGGCCGCCGGGCGCGACCTGTGGTGGGACGACGCCGTGAAAGGGCAGGCGGATACCTGCGAACCCGAGTGGGTGAACGCGGAGCACCCCCTGTTCATCCTCTACACCTCGGGTTCCACGGGCAAGCCCAAGGGAGTCCAGCACTCGACGGCGGGCTATACGCTATGGGCGATCCTCACCATGAAGTGGGTGTTCGACAACAAGCCTGCGGACATCTTCTGGTGCACTGCCGACGTGGGCTGGGTCACGGGCCATACCTACATCTGCTACGGACCGCTCGCGGTGGGCGCGACCGAAGTGGTATTCGAGGGCGTGCCGACCTACCCGGACGCGGGGCGCTTCTGGAAAATCATCCAGGACCACAAGGTCAACGTGTTCTATACCGCGCCGACCGCGATCCGCTCGCTGATCAAAGCGGGCGGCGATCTGCCGAAGAAGTACGACCTCTCCAGCCTGCGCGTCCTCGGTACGGTCGGCGAGCCGATCAATCCGGAAGCCTGGATGTGGTACCACACGGTGGTTGGCAACGAACGCTGTCCCATCGTGGATACCTGGTGGCAGACCGAAACTGGCGGCCACCTGATCACGCCTTTGCCCGGCGCGACGCCTACCAAGCCGGGGTCCTGCACGCTGCCGCTGCCGGGAATCATGACCGACATCGTCGATGAAACCGGCCACTCGGTGGGCAGGGGCAAGGGCGGCATCCTGGTGATCAAGCGCCCCTGGCCGTCGATGATCCGCACCATCTGGGGCGACCCTGAGCGTTTCAGGAAGAGTTACTTCCCCGAAGACTTCAAAGGCAAGTATTACCTCGCCGGCGATGGCGCGAGCACCGACGAGGATGGCTACTACCGCATCATGGGCCGCATCGACGACGTGCTGAACGTGTCCGGCCATCGACTCGGCACCATGGAGATCGAATCGGCGCTGGTGGCGAACACCGCGCTCGTCGCGGAGGCTGCCGTGGTCGGACGCCCGGACGACCTGACCGGCGAGGCGGTCTGCGCATTCGTCGTGCTCAAGGGTGCGCGCCCGAGCGGGCCGGAGGCGCAGAAGATCGCCAAGGAGCTGCGCGACTGGGTCGGCAAGGAGATCGGCGCGATCGCCAAGCCGAAGGACATCCGCTTCGGCGACAACCTGCCGAAAACGCGCTCCGGCAAGATCATGCGCCGCCTGCTGCGCTCGATCGCCAAGGGCGAGGAGATCACGCAGGACGTGTCCACGCTCGAGAACCCGGCCATACTCGAGCAGTTGAAGCAGGCGACCTGACGTGCAGTTACGGGGCGCCGCGGCGAAGAGGCAGCGTCTGGTGGCGCTGTTCTTCCTCGGCTGCCTGCTGCTGAACTACCCGATCCTGTCGCTCTTCAACGTCGCCGCGCGCGTGCTCGGCGTGCCGCTGCTCTACGCTTACCTGTTTGCTGCCTGGGGACTGCTGATCCTGCTGATGGCGCTCGTGGTCGAATCGCGGCGCTAGCAGCGGAACGCGGCGGCCATGCTCCACGGCAGCGTCATCGTTCTGGTGTCGCTCGCCTACCTGGGCGTGCTGTTCGGCATCGCCTACTACGCCGACAAGCGTGCCGATGCCGGCCGCTCGATCATCGCCAATCCGTACATCTACTCCCTCTCGCTGGCGGTCTACGCCACGGCGTGGACCTTTTACGGCTCGGTCGGCCGCGCGGCGAGCGACGGCATCGGCTTCCTGCCGATCTACCTGGGGCCCACGCTGATGATCGCGCTGTGGTGGCTGGTGATGCGCAAGATCATCCGCATCAGCAAGGCCAGCCGCATCACCTCGCTCGCGGACTTCATCGCCTCGCGCTACGGCAAGAGCGCGTTGCTCGGCGGGCTCGTGACGGTCATCGCGGTGATCGGCATCCTGCCGTACATCTCGCTGCAGTTGAAGGCGATCGCCACCAGCTATGCCATCCTGCTGCAGTATCCCGACATCAGCGCGGGCGCGGGTACGGGCGCGACGCCGCTTGCCGCCGACACCGCGTTCTGGGTCGCGTTGATCCTCGCCGCGTTCACCATCCTGTTCGGCACCCGGCACCTGGACGCCGCCGAGCACCACGAAGGCATGGTGGCGGCGATCGCCTTCGAATCGCTGGTAAAGCTGCTGGCGTTCCTCGCCGTCGGCCTGTTCGTCACCTACGGCATGTTCGACGGCGTCGGCGACATCTTCAGCCAGGCCGGAGCAGCGCCGCGGCTGAGTCCGATGCTGACGCCGCTGGGAGGCGTCGCGGGCAGCTATGCCGACTGGGTCTGGCTGACGATTCTGTCGATGATGGCGATCATGTTCCTACCGCGGCAATTCCAGGTGGCGGTCATCGAGAACAAGGACGAAACGCACCTAAACAAGGCGATCTGGCTGTTTCCCCTGTACATGCTGGCGATCAATATCTTCGTGCTGCCGATCGCCTTCGGCGGCAACCTGCGCTTCCCGGACGGCAGCGTCGACGCGGACACCTTCGTGCTGACGCTGCCGATGGTGGCGAAGCAGGAGGGCCTCGCGCTGCTGGTCTACATCGGCGGCCTGTCCGCGGCCACCGGAATGGTGATCGTCGAGACCATCGCCCTCTCCACCATGGTGTGCAACGACCTGCTGATGCCGGTGCTGCTGCGGCTCAGGGGGCTGCGGCTGGCGGAGCGGCGCGATCTCAGCGCCCTGCTGCTTGCCATCCGGCGAGGTGCGATCGTGCTCATCCTGCTGCTCGGCTACCTTTACTTCCGCCTCGCGGGCGAGGCATACGCGCTGGTATCGATCGGCTTGGTGTCGTTCGCGGCGGTGGCGCAATTCGGCCCGGCGCTGCTCGGCGGCATTTTCTGGAAGGGCGGCACGCGCCGAGGCGCATTCTGCGGCCTGCTGGCCGGGATCGGCGTCTGGAGCTACACGCTGCTGCTCCCCGCGCTCGCGCGCTCAGGCTGGGTGCCGCTCGATCTCGTGGAGCACGGTCCGCTTGGCATCACGCTGCTCAAGCCGCTCGCGCTCTTCGGCCTGGAGGGGCTCGACCAGATCACCCACGCCATGATCTGGAGCATGATCGCCAACATCGGCGGCTACGTCGCGGTGTCGATGCTCGGTACCCGCGACGTGCGCGAGGCGCACCAGGCGAACATTTTCGTCGATGCTTACCAGCAGGGCGAGGCCGAGCGCGCGCAGCTCTGGCGCGGCACCGCTTCGGCGAGCGAGCTGCAGCGACTGCTGGTCCGGTTCGTCGGCGCCGAGGCGGCGGACGAAGCGCTGCGGGAATTTGCGCGCGGCCGCAAACTGACGTGGCCGGGCGAGCCACTCCAGGCGGACGCGGCGCTGATGCACTTTGTCGAGCAGCAGCTAACGGGCGCGATCGGCGCGGCGTCGGCGCACATCATGGTGGCGTCGATGGTGAAGGAGGAGGCGCTTTCCATCGAGGAGGTGCGCGAGATGCTGGACGAGGCCTCGCAGGTGATCGCCTATAGCCACCGCCTGGAGCAGAAGTCGAAGGAACTGGAGGGCGCCACGGAAGAGCTGCGCACGGCAAACGAGCGGCTCAAGGAGCTCGACCGGCTCAAGGACGACTTCGTCGCGACGGTGTCGCACGAGCTGCGCACGCCGCTCACCTCGATCCGCACGTTTTCGCAGATCCTGCGCGACCACCCGGATCTGGAGCCGGCCGAGCGCGCGCGCCAGCTCGGCATCGTCATCAAGGAAAGCGAGCGCCTGACGCGGCTCATCAACCAGATTCTTGACGTCTCGAAGCTGGAATCCGGCAACGTCGAATGGCATCCCGGCCCGGTGGACATGAAGGAGATCGTCGAGGACACGGTCGCGGCGATGAGCGAACTGTTCAAGGAGAAAAGCATCGAGCTGCAAACTCGCGTGCCCGAGTGCGTGCCGGTCGTCACGGCGGACCTCGACCGCATCGTGCAGGTGATGCTCAACCTGCTTTCCAATGCGGTGAAGTTCTGCGATGCCGGCCAGGGGCGCGTCGAGGTCTCGCTGTCGCAGGTGCCGGGCTTCATACAGGTGGATGTGCGTGACAATGGCCCGGGTATCGCCGCCCCGGACCGGAAGGCAATCTTCGACAAGTTTCGCCAGACGGCGGATCCGCTGGCAGGGAAGCCCCAGGGAACAGGATTGGGGCTGCACATCAGCAAGCGCATTGTCGAGCGGCTTGGCGGCCGCATCTGGGTGAGCGGCCGGCGAGGCGAGGGCGCCTGCATTTCATTCACTCTTCCCGTCGCGGGCGCCTGAGCGCCGCGGGGGTATCTGCTAAAATCGATTTTCGCGAGGGAAGGAGAGATGGCCGAGCGGCTTAAGGCGCACGCTTGGAAAGCGTGTGTACGCTAATCACGTACCGTGGGTTCGAATCCCACTCTCTCCGCCAGCCTGGCCGGTCCGGTCCGGGGTCTGGTCATCTGGCGAGTCCGCGTTTTCGCCTTCATAGCGGAACAAATCCATTACCTTGAACCAGAACTCGCCGCCGAGTACGAAGATGCCGGAGATGATCCCAATGTCGCCGACGATGCTCCAGAACATGCCGTGGGCCTTCCAATCGACGAAATAACCAGGGAAATAAGGCAGCATCAGGTCGAAGATGACTGCCGTCACGAACAGCGACAGTCCGATCCGATGGCGGACGCGGCTGACGTGATCGGGCCACATGCGGCCGGCAAGCATCGAGACATAGCGTTTGACGAGATTGAAACCCGGCTTGCCCATCACCGCGATCGCGGCGAGCTTCGTCAGCAGTGGCGATATGGCAAAGAACCCGGTCAGCGTGCTTTTCATTCCCAAGCTCAGATCCGAGCTGGTCACGGCGGGAATCAGAAGCAGAAATACGTAACCGCCACCGATCAGCCCGACGCCCAGGCCAAAGCGCCAGCCGCGCTGTGCGGCGCTTGTTTCCGCTGCCGAAGTATCCATTGAGTTCGTCCCCTGCGACGCGTCTAGCGTTGCGTGCTCGTTATGCACTGCGAATTCTCGGCCATGCGGGCATTTTGAGCCATGACGCCTCGCATCGCATAGAAGGGCAGTTCGATTGCTGCGGCGCGGGATAGGACATTCTCTTTTGCCGCTTTATTTGAGCCATGTCAACCGGCAAACACTTTTATTTGCTATT
>DATJYN010000072.1:0-8546 GCA_035499575.1 Burkholderiales bacterium
TGGCGCGCGACTTCGTTGAATGCGATGTTCTGTGCCGATAGCCGCGGCGTGGCGGCAATGACGATCGAATTGCGTACGCGCTGCGGGCAGGAGAGCGACCACTGCAGCGCCTGCATGGCGCCGAGGCTCCCGCCCATCACCGCGGCGAAGCGCTCGATCCCCAGGTGATCGGCGAGCCGCGCCTGCGCGGCGACCCAGTCCTCCACCGTGACGACCGGGAAATCCGCGCCCCAGGGCTTGCCGGTGGCCGGATTCGCCGACGTCGGGCCGGTCGAGCCGAAGCAGGAGCCGATGTAGTTATTGCCGATGACGAAGAAGCGGTTGGTGTCCAGCGGCTTGCCCGGGCCGACCATGTTGTCCCACCAGCCGACGTTGTCCGGTTCGTTCGCATAGCTGCCGGCAACGTGGTGCGAGGCGTTCAGCGCGTGGCAGACCAGCACCGCGTTCGAGCGCGCGGCATTCAGCTCGCCGTAGGTCTCATAGGCGATTTCGAATTCCGGCAGTACCGCGCCGCTCGTCAGCTTGAGCGGTTCGGAGAACCGGGCCTTTTTCGCTTCAACGATCACGCAAGTCCGCCAAAGAAAAACCCGTTCAGCTTTCGCGAGAACGGGTTTCCGGTCTCTTTAGCGGCATTTGTAGAGCGCCCGCAAGCTGAACTTCAAATCGGCGCTGAAGGGACGGATTATACCCGCGCGGCGCCGCTTTCGATCATGGCTTCGATTTCCGTCTCGGCGACGCCGGCCTCGCGCAGCACCTCGCGCGTGTGCTCGCCATAGCGCGGCGCGTGGCGCCGGTATTCGGGCGGCGACCCGGACCATTCCGAGGGCACCGCGGGCACGCGGATGCGGCCCTCGCTGGGATGGTCGACCTGGTGGAAGTAGTCGATGGCCGCAAGGTGCGGGTCGGCAAGGACGTCGTCCAGGCTGTTCATGCGCTGCACCGGGATGTCGGCCGCCTCCATCGCGGCGATCCACTCGGCCGTGCTGCGCTTCTTCATCTCCGCGGCCATCATCGCGTAGGCGCCCTCGAAATCGCGGCTGCGCGCTTCCTGCGTCGCGTACTTCGGATCCGACAACAGGTCCGGGCGGCCTATCAGCTCGAAGAATGCGCGCCACTGCTTGTCGTTGTAGACCAGCACGCAGACGTAGCCGTCGCTGGTCTCATAGGGCCGGCGCTCCTTCGCCAGCATGCGCGCGTAGCCGGGCGGGCCGTCGGCGGGAATATAGGTCGCGCCGCCCAGGTGCTCGCCCAGCACCGTCTGCAGCAGGCTTTCGAACATCGGCACGTCCACGCGCTGGCCGCGGCCGCTCTTTTCGCGCCAATACAGCGCGGCGCAGATGGCGTTGACGACGTGCAGGCCCACGGTCCGGTCGGCCAGCGTCGCCGGCACGTAGCGCGGCGACTCGGCGCCTGCCTTCTTCGCCAGCCAGGGCAGGCCGGCCGCGCCCTGGATCAGGTCGTCGTAGGCCGCCTTGGCCGCGTAGGGCCCGCGCTGCGAGTAGCCGAAGGCGCCGACGTAGACGAGGCGGGGATTCACCGCGCGTACTTCGTCGTAGGAAAGCTTCAGGCGCGCCATCGCCTGCGGCCGGATGTTGTAGACCAGCACGTCCGCGCCGCGGGCGACCGCCAGGCAAGCAGCGCGCCCGGCGTCCTTCTTCAGGTCCAGCACCACCGAGCGCTTGTTGCGGTTGGCGTTCATGAAGATGTGCCCCATCGCCTTGGAGCGCATCGGCGCGTTGTAGCGCATCACATCGCCTTCGGGCGGCTCGAGTTTGATCACGTCGGCGCCGTAGTCGGCGAGGATCTGGGTCGCGTACGGACCCATCACCACCGTGGTGAGGTCGAGGATCCTCACGCCGTCGAGCGGGCCGCTCATTCAGGCTGGATGTTCGCGAGCTTGACCAGCGTGGCCCAGTGCGAGATCTCGCTCTTGATGAAGGCGCCGAGCTCGGCGGAATCCATCGGCGCGACATCGGTGCCGATATTGCCGTATTTCTCGGCCACGTCCTTCCTCTGCAGCGACTTGAGCGACGCTTGGGCGAGCGCCTGCACGATTTCCTTCGGCGTATTCGCGGGCGCCATCAGCGCGAACCAGGCGATCAGCTCGTAGCCCTTGAGCTCCTCGGCCATGGCCGGAACGTCGGGCGCCAGCGCGGTGCGTTTCGCCGATGTCACCGCGAGGCCGCGCAGCTTGCCGCCCTTCATCTGCGGCAGCGCGTTGGAGAGATCCACGAAGGTGAACGCCAGCGTGCCGCCGAGCACGTCGGTGACCGTTTGCGGAATGCCCTTGTAGGGGACCTCGACGGCTTCGAGCTTGCCCATGGCCTTGAGCATCGCCAACGACACCTGCGATCCGGACGAACCGTAGCCCGCCGCGAGCCTGTCGGGCCGCGAGCGCACGTAGGCGATGAATTCCTTCAGCGTCTTCGCCGGAAAGTCCGACTTCACCATCAGCATGAACGAGGTCGTCGCGAGGCGCGCCACCGGCTCGAAATCCCTGACCGGGTCGTAGGGCAGCTTCTTGAACAGGCTCAGGTTCGCCGCCTGCGGCGTGTTGGTGGTGACCAGCAGCGTGTAGCCGTCGGGCGCGCTCTTGGCGACGAATTCGGCGGCGATGGCGCCCTGCGCACCGGGTTTGTTCTCGATCACGAAGGGCTGCTTGAGCGCTTCCTGCAGCTGCTGGCCCGCGAGGCGCGCCACCTGGTCGGTCGCGCTGGCCGCGGGGAAAGGCACGACGAGCTTGACGGGCTTGGAAGGGTAGCTTTGCGCGCTTGCATTCAGGGAAAAGATCAAGCAGAGAAAAATCCAGAGCCTGTTCATGAACCCTCCTATGAATTCAGTTTTTCGAGCAGTTCCCGCGTCTTGGCCGGATCCGACTGGCGCAGCACGCGCTGCGCGAGCGGCTGCGCCTCGGCGAGGTTGGTGCGCAGCACGCGCTCCTTGATCGCGAGCAGCTGCTGCGCGTGCATCGAGAAATTGCGCAGGCCGAAGCCGAGCAGCAGGCGCGTGAGCTTCGCCTCGCCCGCCATCTCGCCGCACACCGCGATCGGCGTGCCGCCGCGGTTGGCGGCCTGGATGGTGTGCGCGATCAGGTGCAGCACCGCCGGGTGCAGCGGGTCGTAGAGGTGGGCGACCGCGTCGTCGGTGCGGTCGATCGCGAGGGTGTACTGGATCAGGTCGTTGGTGCCGATGGAGAGGAAATCCAGGCGCCGCATGAACATCGGCAGCGCGAGCGCCGCTGCCGGCACCTCGATCATGCCGCCGACCTCGATCGATTTCTCGTAGGCGATGCGCTTGTCGTCGAGCTGCTGCTTGGCCTGCCTGACCATGCCGAGCGACTGGTCGATTTCGTGCGCGTGCGCGAGCATCGGCAGCAGGATCCTGATCTTGCCGAATTTCGAGGCGCGCAGGATCGCGCGCAGCTGGGCGAGGAACAGCTGCGGCTCGGCGAGGCAGTAGCGGATCGCGCGCAGGCCGAGCGCCGGGTTCGGCATGTCGACCGGCTCGCTTTCGGACAGCGCCTTGTCGGCGCCCAGGTCGAGCGTGCGGATCACCACCGGGCGGCCGTCCATCGCCTTCGCCACCTCGCGGTAGGCCTCGAACTGCTCGTCTTCGGTAGGCAGCGCCTTGCGGTTCATGAACAGGAACTCGGTGCGGAACAGGCCCACGCCCTGCGCGCCGGATTCCTGCACCTCGCCGATGTCCTGCGGCAGCTCGATATTGGCGAACAGCTCCACCGGCGTGCCGTCCAGCGTCGCCGAGGGCGTCGTCTTCAGGCGCTTCAGCTTCTGCCGCTCCAGGCCGTGCTGCGACTGGCGCAGCCGGTATTCGCCCAGCACCACCGGGTCCGGATCGACCACCAGCACGCCCTGCAGGCCGTCTACGATCAGCAGGTCGTTCTCGCGCACCATGTGGCGTGCATGGTGCAGGCCGACCAGCGCCGGGATGTTCAGGCTGCGCGCGACGATCGCGGTGTGCGAGGTCACGCCGCCGACGTCGGTCACGAAGCCGCCGAACTGGTGGCGCTTGAAGAGAATCATGTCCGCGGGCGACAGGTCGTGCGCGACCACGATGAGGTTGTGTTCGGCCGAGGGCAGCGGCTCGCTCTTGCCCTGGGCGCCGGCCAGCGCCTTCAGCACCCGCTCGACCACCTGCTCGATGTCCTGGCGCCGCTCGCGCAGGTACGGGTCCGCCATTTCCTCGAACTGCGCGACCAGCGTCTCCATCTGCTGCACGAGCGCCCATTCGGCGTTGGTACGGCGCTCGCGGATCAGTTCTCGCGGCGCCTGCGACAGCGAGGAGTCCTCCAGGATCATGCGGTGCAGGTTGATGAACGCGGCGAATTCGCCCGGCGCGTCGGCGGGAATCTGGCCGGTGAGCGCGGCGAGTTCCTGCTTGGCGCGCGCGATGGCGGCGTCGAACCTGAAGATTTCCGCCTGCACGGCGGCTTCCGGTATTTCGTAGTGCGCCGCCTCCAGGCGGGCGCTGGACACGAGGTGCGCGTGGCCGATGGTGATGCCGGCAGACACGGCGACGCCGTGCAGCACGAAATTCACCCTATTCCCCCTCGTCGAACTTGTCCGCGATCAGTTTCTGCAGCGCCGCGAGCGCGTTTTCCGCGTCTTCGCCCTCGGCGTCGATGACGACCATGGCGCCCTTGCCGGCCGCCAGCATCATCACGCCCATGATGCTCTTCGCGTTCACGCGGCGGCCGTTGCGCGACAGCCAGACCTCGCAGGGGAAGCTGCTCGCCAGCTGCGTGAGCTTGGCCGAGGCGCGCGCATGCAACCCGAGCCGGTTGACGATTTCTACTTCAGCACGGGCCATCGTGCCTCGCGCGATCCTGGCCGCAGGAGTCGGTGGTCATGTGGATCATGCCCTCGGATCCGCCCGATAGCGCCTTTTCCAGCACCACCGCCAGCGCCTGGTCGCGGTAGGTCAGCGCGCGGATCAGCATCGGCAGGTTGACGCCCGCGATTCCCTCCACGCGGCCCGGCTCGAGCAGCTGCAGCGCGATGTTGCCGGGCGTGGCGCCATAGATGTCGGTGAGCACCAGCACGCCCTTGCCTTCGTCCAGCTGCTGCACCAGGTCGCGCGCCTGCGGCAGGATCGCCTCCGGGTCATCGTGCACCGTGATGCCGACCTGGCGCACGCGCAGCGGGCGCTTGCCGAGCACGTGGCTGGCGGAGTGGATCAGCGCCTCGCCGAAGGCGCCGTGCGCGACGATCAGGATGCCGATCAACGCGCTTTCTCCCTAGTTTTCCGTTCCAGGGAATCCAGGAACATCCCCGCGACGTCGAATCCGGTCTGGTCGCCGATTTCGCGGAAGCAGGTCGGGCTCGTGACATTGACTTCCGTGAGGAAGTCGCCGATCACGTCCAGGCCCACCAGCAGCAGGCCGCGCGCGGCGAGCACGGGCCCGATGGCGGCGGCGATCTCGCGGTCGCGCGTGGACAGGTGCTGCGCCACCCCGCGGCCGCCGGCGGCGAGGTTGGCGCGCGTCTCGCCGGGCTTTGCGATGCGCGCGAGGGCATGGGGCACCACCTTGCCGTCGATCAGCAGGATGCGCTTGTCGCCGTCCTTGATGGCCGGCAGGTAGCGCTGCGCCATGGTGCTGCGCGCGCCCTGTTGCGTCATGGTTTCGACGATCACGTTGCGGTTCGGGTCGTCCGCGCGGACGCGGAAGATGCTGTCGCCACCCATGCCGTCCAGGCGTTTCAGGATCACGTCGCGCTGTTCATCGATGAACGCGTGCACCGCCGCGGGGTCGCGCGTCGCCAGCGTCGGCGCGATGAATTGCGGGAACTCCAGGATGCCCAGCTTCTCGTTATGGTCGCGCACCGCGGACGGGTTGTTGAACACGCGCGCGCCTTCTCGTTCGGCCTGCGACAGCAGCCAGACGCTGGTCAGGTATTCCAGGTCGAACGGCGGGTCCTTGCGCATGAGCACGGCGTCGAAGGCAGACAACGGCGCACGCTCCTTCGCATGGGCGCGCACCCAGTCCTCATCGTTGTCCGCAAGCGACAGGCGGGCGGCGTTCGCGTGCACGCGCTCCCTGGCATACAGGTCGGACTGCTCGCAGGCGTGCACCTGGTGGCCGCGCGCCTGCGCCGCGCGCATCATCGCCACGCTCGTGTCCTTGTACGCCTTGAGTTCGCCGAGCGGGTCGAGAATGAACAAAAACTTCATGCGCCCGGCGCGGTCTGTTCCAGTTCCAGCGCGGCCGCCGCCAGCGCCAGGCGCGCCACCACGCCGTAGGCATAGAAGCGGTTCGGCGGGGCATCGCAGCTCGCGTGCGGATCGGGGACCGTGCAGGATTCTTCGAACGCGAGCGGCACGAAGTGCATGCCGGGCGCGTTCAGGTTCTCGTCGGCTGCTCGCGCGCCGTGCACGCGGTAGAAGCCGCCGATCACGTAGTGGTCGAGCATGTAGACCACGGGTTCGGCGGCCTTCTCCTCGATGCGCTCGACCGTGTGCACGCCCTCCTGGATGATCACGTCGTGCACCGCGAGACCTTCCTTCACCACCGCCATCTTGTTGCGCTGCTTGCGGTTCAGGTCCCTGACCTCGGCGGCATCGTGCACCATCATCACGCCCATGCCGTAGGTGCCGGCGTCGGCCTTGACCGCAACATAGGGCTTGTCCTTGATGCCGTATTCGAGGTACTTCACGCGGATCTTCTCAAGCAGCATCGAAACGTTCGACGCGAGGCATTCCTCGCCGGCGCGCGCGTGGAAGTCGATCTCGCCGCAGCGCGCGTGGTAGGGATTCAGCAGCCAGGGATCGATTGCGAGCTGCTGCGCGAACTCCGCGGCGACTTCGTCGTAGGCCGCGAAATGCTTCGATTTGCGCCGCAGCGCCCAGCCCGCGTGCAGCGGCGGCAGCAGCACCTGTTCGTCCAGCCCCTTGAGGATCTCCGGGACGCCGGCCGACAAGTCGTTGTTCACCAGGATCGCGCAGGGATCGAAGCCTTCGACGCCCAACCGGGCGCCGGTACGCTTGAGCGGCTCGAGGAGCAGCTTCTTGCCGGTCGCGGTTTCGAGTTCCGTCGGCGCGGTGATCTCCGGGTTGAGGCTGCCGATGCGCACCTCGAGGCCGGTCTGGCGCAGGATAGCCGCCAGCGTAGCGACGTTTTCCAGGTACCACTTGTTGCGCGTGTGGTTCTCCGGCACCAGCAGCAGGTTCTTCGCGTCGGGGCAGATCTTCTCCACCGCCGCGCTCGCCGCCTGCACGGCGAGCGGCATGAACGCCGCCGACAGGTTGTTGAAGCCGCCGGGGAAGAGGTTGGTGTCCACCGGCGCCAGCTTGAAGCCGGAGTTGCGCAGGTCCACCGAGCAGTAGAACGGCGGCGTGTGCTCCTGCCAGCGCAGGCGGAACCAGCGCTCGATCGCGCTGTTCGCGTCGAGGATGCGCTGCTCCAGCTCGAGCAGCGGGCCGTTCAGCGCGGTGGTGAGATGCGGAACCATGACCCGTGACAGGCCGGCGGGCCGGCCGGCCTTACTTCTTCGCGGCGGGCGCGGGCGCCTTCAGGTTGCCGCCGCCCTGGTTGGCCAGGTAGACGACCGCGCCGGCGAGCTCTTCGTCGGTGAGGCTGGTGCCGGCGCGCGGCGGCATGGCGCCCTTGCCCTTCACCACGGAGGCGAGCAGGCCGTTCAGGCCCTGCTTCAGGCGCGGCGCCCAGGCCGCCTTGTCGCCGATCTTCGGCGCGTTCGCGACGCCCGGCACATGGCACGCGCTGCAGGTTTCCTTGACGATCTCCTCGCCGCTCTTCGGCGCGCCCGAGCCGCCGCCCGCCGCGCCGATCTCGACCTTGCCGACCGGCTGGATGCGCGCGGCCACCGCCTCGGGCGCGAGCGCGCCCGGATCGGCGTGCGGCCGGCCGGTCACCAGCTGCACCATCAGCACGATGCCGAAGATCGGCACCAGGAACGCGAGGACGACGACGGTGATGAGCTGCTGCGGCGTCTTGATGAAGGAGGAATGCTCGTCGTGCTCGGCCATGCGCTCGCCCCTAGAATTGGTGCTGGTAAAATGCTGATTTTAGCGTGAAACCCGGCTCCGGGGCTCACGCCGGAAACGCGCCCGTAGCTCAGCTGGATAGAGTACTGCCCTCCGAAGGCAGGGGTCGGACGTTCGAATCGTCTCGGGCGCGCCAGAAACTCAATATAACGACAGGATGGAGGAGTGGAGATGATCAGAAAGCTGCTGTTCGCCGCCGCGCTGCTGCCGGCGGCCGCATTTGCGCAGTTCCCGGCCAAGCCGGTCACCATGATGGTGCCGTACGCCGCGGGCGGACCGACCGACACCGTGGCGCGCGTCACCGCGCAGGCGATGGGCAAGACGCTCGGCCAGACCGTGCTGGTGGAGAACCGGCCGAGCGCGGGCGGCATCCTCGCGCCCGAGGTGGTGAAGAACGCCAAGCCCGACGGCTACACGATCCTGATCCACCACATCGGCATGGCGACGATCCCGGCGCTGTACCGGCAGCTGCGCTTCAATCCGCTCACCGACTTCGAGTACATCGGCCTGATCAACGAGGTGCCGAT
>DATJYN010000073.1:0-9734 GCA_035499575.1 Burkholderiales bacterium
GTACTACTACCTGCGGATCGTCAAGCTGATGTACTTCGACGAGCCCGCCGACCCGGCGCCGGCGCCAGGCCACCGCGACATGGGCATGCTGCTGTCCCTGAATGGCATTGCGCTGCTGGTGCTCGGCATCCTGCCCGAGCCCCTGATGTCGCTCTGCTTCGTCGCTATCCGCAGCCTTTGAGCGGCAAACCGGTTCAGCGAGGCTTGCCGCCGAAGCGCTTTTCGTATTCCGCGGCGAGCTCGGCGTCGGTCTTGAAGTCCGGCACGCGCAAAAACTGCCGCTTCACGGCCTGCAGCCCCCAGTTCGAGTCCTTCACCTCGCTGTTCCAGTAGTACCAGGCGCGCTTCAGGTTCGCCTCCTGGTCCATCTCGAAATACTGCCTGGTGCGCTCGCTTTCGAACAGGTAGAGCTTGCCGTCGATGATCTTGAAACTGTCGGCGTCGACCGCGACTGGGATCGCGTAGACCATGCCGTTGGCCGAGAAGCCGCCAAACTGCGGCACGTACTGCTCCGGGTTGGTGATGAACTGGCGCCGGTTTTCCTCGCTGACGAAGCGGTAGGTGGCGCCGCGCTGCTGTACTTTGATGCCCGCCAGTCCCGGCGTCGGTTTGCCTTGAGTGAAGTAAGCGACCGGGTCCCTGCCGCGCAGCATGAGGTTGCTGTCGCCGTCCCACGAAACCACGTTCATCGAGCCGCAGCCGGCGAGCAGCGCCGCCGCGCATTGCAGGAGGCTAGTTAGCCACAGACCCCGGTGTAACCGCATGCCGTACAGTAGTCGCAGCCGTCCTTGCGGATCAAGGTCGCATTCGAGCATTCGGGGCATTTTGCCCCCGCCATGACCCGCGCCTGGCTGGAAGAGCCCAGCGGCTGCTCGAGGATGCCCATCTGCCGCGTCGGCAGCCCGTCCTCGCCGAGGATGCCCAGCATCGCGTAGCGGTGCAGGATCAGGCGCGCCAGGTAGGAAACGGTCGAGGGGAAGGTTTCCTGCTTCTTGGAACCCGGCACGAAAGCCATGAAATCGCCGAGCGGCTCGGGAAAGTCGAGCAGCTTGCGCAGCTTCATGCCGATCCAGGCTGGATCTAGTACTCGCATATCGAGCGAAAGAATCTTGCACAGGCCGTCCAGCGCCTTCGGGTATTCGCCCGAGAGCCACATGGAATAGGGCCGCGTGACGCCGGCCGGATAGCCTTCCATCGCCGGCAGCGCGATTTCCTTCAGGCCCAGCACGAAGTCGTCGCCGGTACGGGGGTTGAGCACGTCCACGGTCCAGGACATCGTGCCGTCGGTGCCGGTCTTCGGCTCCTTCAGGCTGAACATGGAGTCGAGTACCGGCGTCGGCGCGTCGGCGAATCCCTCGAGCGCTTTGACGCGGTACTGAATCAATTGCGAGAAGGCGGAAACAATCGACGGCATGCGCTTCTTTTCGCCGTTGGGCGGGAAGGGCATGTCGAAGGGCTCGCCGCCGGCCTTGGCGAGCGAATCCAGCTTCAGTTTCAGCCAGCCCGGATCCTTGGCGCGCATGTCCATGGACAGCGTCTTGGCGAGCGCACCCAGGCCGCGCGGCTGCTCGCTGCCATTCACCCAGACCTCGAACGCATGTTTGTGCCCGTTCTCGACGTGGCCGACGAATACCGCGAAGTGGTACTGCGGGTGTTCGACCATGTAGGTCCAGGCGAGGTTGCCGCCGCCCAGCTCCGGCCGTCCCGGCCAGCGCAAGCTCTGCAGCACCGGCTGCGGGATGTTCTTGATGCGGATGCGGCGATTGCGGTCGTCCTCGACAAAATCCTGCGGTATCTCGGCTTTTTTCTCCACCGACAGCACCGAGCCGAGCACCTTGTTCGGCCGGTAGGTGGCGAGGCCCTTGAGGCCGGATTTCCAGGCGAGGAAATACAGGTCCTGGAACTCCTCGTAGGGGTAATCCTCCGGCACGTTGACGGTCTTCGAGATGCTGGTGTCCACGTACGGCGCGACCGTAGCCACCATCTGCTCGTGCGATTTGGCGGAAATCTCCAGCGCGGTGACGAAATAGGGCGGCAGCCTGCTCATGTCGCCGCCGGCGGCCTGGTATTTGCGCCAGGCGTGGTCCTCGACGGGGAATTCCTTCAGCGTGCCGTCGGCCATGCGTTTCTTGCGCGTGTAGACCCAGGAGAACGGCGGCTCGATGCCGTTCGAGGCGTTGTCGGCGAACGCCAGGCTGATGGTGCCCGTCGGCGCGATGGAAAGGAGATGGGAATTGCGGATACCCGACTCCCGGATTTTCTGTTTCAATTCATTCGGAAGTCTTGAAGCAAAATTTCCCCCGGACAAATACAGGTCCGCGTTGAAGAGCGGGAATGCCCCCCGTTCCTTGGCGAGGTCGGCGGATGCCTTGTAGGCGTCGTCGCGCATTGCCGCCGAGATCTTCGCAGCCATCGCGCGCGCCTCGTCGGTGTCGTATCGCAGGCGCAGCATCGCGAGCGCGTCGCCCAGCCCCGTAAAGCCCAGGCCGACGCGCCGCTTTGCCATGGCTTCCTTGCGCTGCTGCTCGAGCGGCCAGGCGGTGACATCGAGCACGTTGTCCAGCATGCGCACGGAGGTGTGTACAGTCTTTGCGAAGCCTTCGAAGTCGAAGGATGATTTTTCTTCAAAGGGTTTCTTTATAAAGCGGGTCAGGTCTATCGACCCCAGACAACAGCACCCATACGGAGGCAACGGCTGCTCGGCGCAGGGGTTGGTCGCCTCGATGGTCTCGCAGTAGTAGAGGTTGTTGTCGCGGTTCATGCGGTCGAGGAACAGGATCCCCGGCTCGGCATGGTCGTAAGTCGAGCGCATGATCTGGTCCCACAGCATGCGCGCGGACAGCTTGCGGTAGACCCACTGGCCGTCGGCCCGCTGGTAGACGCTGGTGCCGGGCCAGGGCTTCGCTTTGTGGACCAGTTCCACTTCGGCGTCCTTTTCGACGGACGACATGAATTCATCGGTCACGCCCACCGAGATGTTGAAGTTGGCGAGGTCGCCGTGGTCCTTCGCGTGAATGAAATCCTCGATGTCCGGGTGGTCGCAGCGCAGCACGCCCATCTGCGCGCCGCGGCGCGCGCCCGCCGACTCCACCGTTTCGCAGGAGCGGTCGAACACGCGCATGTACGACACGGGGCCGCTCGCGCGCGAGCGCGTGCCCTTGACCTCGGCGCCCTTGGGGCGGATCGAGGAAAAATCGTAGCCCACGCCGCCGCCGCGGCGCATGGTCTCGGCCGCTTCCGCGAGGGCGGTGTAGATGCCGGGCTTGCCGTCCACGACCTCGGAAATCGAGTCGCCGACCGGCTGCACGAAGCAGTTGATCAGCGTCGCCTGCAGCTGGATACCGGCGGCGGAATTGATGCGTCCGGCCGGGATGAAGCCGTCCTGCTGCGCCTGGAAGAAGCGCTTTTCCCATTTGGCGCGGTCGGCCTCAGGCTCGACGGCCGCGAGCGCGCGCGCCACGCGGCGGCGCACCTCTTCAACCGAGGTTTCTTCGCCTTTGGCGTACTTCTCGAGGAGCGCCTCGCGGCAGATTTCCTGGTCGGCGAGGGCGACAATCGGGTTGAGGGTAGGGGTCTCGGGATTGCTCATGTTCTTATTTGGATGTCGATTACAGGTTGTTGATTGAACGCCCCTTTTCATTTCGCCACAAGCCACTAAATAGAGGCCCGGCGGCGACAAACCCGCTGTCTGCGCCTACAGGTAGGGGATGTATAACTTTACAGTATCAGCGCGGGCCGGAATAGCTGATTCGATAAATCACCCCGGCGCTGTCGTCTGACAGCGCCAGCGAACCGTCCGGCAGCACTTCCAGGTCCACCGGCCGTCCCCAGGCGGATTCGCCCTGCAGCCAGCCCTGGGCGAACGGGGTGTAAGACAGCACTTTTCCGGAGGCATCCAGGCGGATGAGGCTCACCCGGTAGCCGTTTTTCTTCGACCGGTTCCAGGAACCGTGCTCGGCGATGAAGATCTGGTTGCGGTATTCGGCCGGAAACATGCTGCCCGTATAGAAGCGCATCCCCAGCGCTGCCACGTGCGGTCCCAGCTTCTGCGCCGGCGGCTCGTAGTCCGCGCAGTTGTGGCCACGGCCGAACTCCGGGTCCGGCAGGTCGCCCTGGTGGCAGTAGGGGAAGCCGAAGTGCAGGCCGGCGCGCGGCGCGCGGTTCAATTCATCAGCCGGTAGGTCGTCGCCCAGCCAGTCGCGACCGTTGTCGGTGAACCACAATTCCCGCGTCTGCGGGCGCCAGTCGAAGCCGACGGAATTCCTGATTCCCCTGCTGTGGACTTTGAATTCCCCAGTTTTCAAATCCAGGGCGCCGATCAGCCCGTAGCCGTCCCGCTCGCACACATTGCAGGGTGAACCGATCGGCACGTAGAGCCGTCCGTCCGGGCCGAAGCGGATGAATTTCCAGCCGTGGTGCACGTCGCCCGGCAGCTTGTCGTAGACCACCTCGGGCCTCCCTGGATTCGTCTCGGCGTTCGCGATCCTGAGGATCCGGCTCACTTCGCCGATATAGAGGGCGCCATCCCGGAACGCCACGCCATTGGGCATGCTCAGGCTATCGGCAAGTCTGGAGACCTTTCCTCCGGGCGCCACGGCGTACACCGCGTTGCCGGAGCGGCTGCCGACGAACAGCGTGCCCTTGTCGCCTACCGCGAGCGCGCGGGCATTCGGCACCGAGGCGTACAACTCGATGCGAAAGCCGGGTGGAAGCTGGATCTGCTCTAGCGGAAGTTTTTGCGCGAGTACCGGGACCGCCGCGCAAGCCAGCAGCGCGGCGAAAAAGCGCCTCACGCCGGTGTTGGCTGCTCGGTGATCGGCGCGCCGCCCGCGGCCATCTGTTGGCGCGCGCTCTTCAGGATGTCGGCCACCTCGGAGTGGCCCAGTCGCAGCGCGAGTTCGACCGGCGTGTCGCCGTCGCGGGTCGTCACGGTCGGGTCCGAGCCGTTGCGCAGCAGCAGTTCGACCATGCGGCCGTTGCCCTTCATCGCGGCGTAGGCGAGCGCGGTGTAGCCGTTATCGTGCTGCAGGTTGGCATCGAAGTTCATTTCCAGCACCTTTTGCGCGTAGACGAGGTTGCTCTTCTCGATGGCGTAGAAAAGCGCACGCACGCCTTCCGGGCTCTTTTCCTTCGCCTTCGGTTCAAGGCCGGTCGGCATCAGCTTGACCACGTAGTTGATGAGCGAAATGCCGACCATCGCCACCAGAGCGAGCACCAGCGGGATCTTGGAGATGTTGATGTATTCGGAAATCTGCTGGTCGAGGTTGGCGCCGAGGATCAGCAGCACTACCGCGAGGAAGAAGAAGAAGCGCAGGTAGAAGAACAGGCCGAGGATGATGCCGCAGCCGAGCACGCCGAGCAGGTAGTTGCGGTTGATGCCGTGTTCCTCGAGGATCTCGGGCGGGAGCTGGGCGAGGACCGCGGACATCGCGATGAGCCCGAACAGCAGCACCTCGCGGATGCGCATCCTGGTGAGCAGGTCGTCTTTTTCGATCGATTTTTGTAGCGCCATTCTTTTCCCCCGGAAGTCGGCGGGCTCGTGCGGGCCC
Organism: Burkholderiales bacterium; assembly: GCA_035499575.1. GTDB lineage: Bacteria > Pseudomonadota > Gammaproteobacteria > Burkholderiales > SG8-39 > RBG-16-66-20. The sequence continues at coordinate 5,550 of DATJYN010000073.1, forward strand.
GCAACCCGGATTCTCCGTTCTGCCGGCCAGCCTTGCAAGGGCGGATTTGCCGGCTGGAAGGGTAAAATCTCCCGCCATGTCAAAGGCTTTTACGCGCGAAAGCGAGATCGAGGAGGATGCGCCCGCAGCCGATGAGCCGGCGACCCCGTCGAAGAACTACATCTCGCCCGCAGGCTACGCGCGTCTGAAGGCGGAGCTGAAACAGCTGGTCGAAATAGAGCGCCCGGAAGTCGTACGTACCGTGTCCTGGGCTGCCAAGAACGGCGACCGTTCGGAAAATGGCGACTACCTCTACGGCAAAAAGCGGCTGCGCGAAATCGACCGGCGCGTGCGCTTCCTGATCAAGCGCCTGGAAGCGGCCGAGGTGGTGGACTCGGCCGGACGGGACACCGACCAGGTATTTTTCGGCGCCACCGCAAGGATCAAGTCGAAAACCGGGGAAAAGACCATCACCATCGCGGGCGTCGACGAGACCGACACCGCGAAAGGCAGGGTGTCGTGGATTTCGCCCGTCGCCAGGGCGCTGCTCAAGGCTCGCGAGGGCGATCGGGTGGCCTTGCAGACGCCGGCCGGTCTCGAGGAGCTGGAGATTCTGGAAGTGCGCTACAACCCCATCGATTAGGACGGAACAGGAGACGCAGCATGAGCATCGCAAGGGAATTCCGCGAATTCGCGATCAAGGGCAACGTCATGGACCTCGCGGTCGGCGTGATCATCGGCGCCGCCTTCGGCAAGATCGTCAGCTCCCTGGTCGAGGACGTGGTGATGCCGGTAATCGGCGTGCTGATCGGCGGCCTCGATTTCAGCGGCCTGGCCTTCAAGGTCGGCTCGGCCACGCTCAAGTACGGCAAGTTCCTGCAGACCTGCCTGGACTTCCTGATCATCGCCTGGGCGATCTTCCTGGTCGTCAAGCTGATCAACCGCCTGAAGCGCGAGGACGCGAAGCCGGCGCCGGCCGCGCCGCCGCGGCAGGAAGCGTTGCTCGAGGAAATCCGCGATCTGCTGAAGGCGCGCTAGCGGCCGCTCAGACGATCCGGCAGGGGATCGGCGCGTCCTCGTCGAAGGAATACACGGCGCACATGCGGTGGTAGCCGTCGGCGATGATGACCTTGCCGTTCGCCTTGTCGCGCACCAGCAATAGCGGTGAGAGCCGCTTGCCGTCCTTGATCTTGCTGCGGTCCTTCTCCACGTGGGAATTGCTGATCCCGAGGAGCGACAGGCCGGAAGCCCTGAAGACGTCCTTCGCCTTGTAGGTTGACGCCGGCGCGCGGCGCAGCTGGCGGACCAGGTCCGCCGCCGTTTTGCCGTCGTAGATCAGGCTCAGGTACGACTCCGCCGCCGGATAGTCCCGCTCCTCCGGTGCGTCCAACCACTGGCATTCGTCCTTGGCCATGTTTCCTGCGCCCAGTCTAAACTAGGGCAGGGAGGATTCATGAGGACCAGCTGGAAGTTCCTTGCGTTCGGCGCCGCATTTGCGCTGTCTGCTTTCGCGCCGGCGCAGGCCCAGGTCTACCCGACGAAGCCGATCCATTTCATCATCCCGTTTGCGCCGGGCGGACCGGCGGACATCATCGCGCGCCTGACCGGGCAGCAGCTGACCGAGCTCCTCGGGCAGCCGGTGATCGTCGAGAGCCGCGCGGGCGCGGGCGGCAACATCGGCGCGGCAGTGGTCGCCAAATCGGCGCCCGACGGCTACACCGCGCTGGTGACCACTTCGGCCTTCGCGGTCAACGTGAGCCTGTCGCCGAATTCAGGCTACGACGCCGAGCGCGATTTCATCCCGGTCGCCGTGGTGGCCAAACAGGCCAACCTGATCTTCGTCCACCCGGACCTGCCGGTGAAGACGCTCGCCGAACTGCTGGCGCTCGCGAAGACGCGCAAGCTGGCGTTCGCCTCGCCCGGCAGCGGCACCACGCCGCACCTGACCGCGGAGAACCTGTTCAACCTGATCTCGAAGCTCGACATGCCGGCCATCCACTTTCGCGGCGCGGGCCCGTCCGCCGCGGCGGTGGTCGCCGGCGAGCCGCCGGTGGGCGCGGGCGCGATCGCCACGCCGCTGCCCTACGTCAAGTCCGGCCGGCTGCGTGCGCTGGCCGTGTCGAGCGCGGCGCGCGTCGCCAGCCTGCCGGATGTTCCGACGTTAGCCGAGGCCGGCTTCCCCGGCGTGCAGGACGACACCTGGATCGGCATCTTCCTGCCCGCGGGCACGCCGCCGGCGATCGTGCAGAAGCTGAACCAGTCGGTGAACCAGGCGCTGCAGAATCCCGACATGCGGGAGCGGCTTGCCAGCCTCGCCTTCGAGCCTGTTGGCGGCTCGCCGCAGCACTTCGCCGGCTACCTGAAGGCGGAGATCGCGAAGTGGGGCAAGGTCGTGCGCGAGGGCGACATCAAGGCCGAATAGGCTAGATGAAGCGCACGTTCGGCGTCATGCCGAGATAGTACTGCCCGACGGTCTGGAAGTGCGCCGAGCTCGATTGCAGCTGCTGCGAGACCGCGTGCATGTCGCGCAAGCGCCGCTCGAAGGGATTGCTTTCGAAGATCGCGGTGGCGCCGGCGTCCGCATAGGCGTCCTCGACCACCTGGCGCGCCTCGTGGATCGCATAGGTGGACGCGAGTCTCAACTGGACGCGGTGCTCGTAGCTGATCCTGCCCGAAGCTTCGCAGGCATCCCACATCTCCCGCAGCAGCAGCAGCAGCCAGGCGCGCGCCGATCGCAGCCGCGCCTCCGAGATCGAGACGCGCGACTGCACCCAGTGGTCGTCTCGCAGCGGCACCAGCGAGGCGGCGGGCGCTTTTTTCTTCGCCAGTGCGATGAACGCGTCGAGCGAGGCGCGCGCGATGCCGAGCGCGACGCCGGCGAAGCCGCACTGGTAGACGTTGGTGCCGGTGAATTTGTAGAGCGTTCCGATCTCGCGCCGCTCCGGCTCGGCCTGCGTTGGTTCGTCGCCAGTCTGCTGCTGGTCGCGGCCGGTGGCGCGCGGCACGATGGCATGCGCCGCCGGCACGAACAGGCCGGACACCGAATAGCTGTCGCTGCCGGTGCCGCGCAGGCCGATCACGTTCCACAGGTCGTCGCGGATCGCCGCGGAGGTACGCGGGAACAGCATGGTCCTTTCCACCGGGCCGCCGCTCGCGTGCCTGAGAGGTGTGCCGCCCGCGTCCGTGACCTGGCAGTGCCCGCCGAGCCAGGACGAATGGCGGTTGCCGCTGGCGAAGCCCCAGCTGCCGGTCACTTTCCAGCCGCCGTCCACCGGCACGGCGAGGCAGGGCGCGCCGGCAGGGAATCCCCAGGCGAGCACCGAGCGCGGGCTGCCGAAGATTTCGCGCGCCGCCTCGGGGGAGAGGTAGGCCGCCGACATCGAGCAACCGGAGTTCTGCACCACGCACCAGGCCGCGCTCGCGTCGCCCTCGGCGATGGCGCAGGCGGCCTGGAAGAACGACGCCATGTCCAGTTCCGCGCCGTCGAGCGAACGCGGCAGCAGCATGCGGAAGATGCCCGCTTCGTGCAGCGCGTCGAGCACGTCGGCCGGCAGTGCGCGCGCTTCCTCGATGCGCGGTGCGGCGGCGGCGAGCAGGGGAATCAGCGCGCGCGCAGGAATATCGGAAGTTTTCAATCTCGCTCCTGTTTCGGAGTCTGTCATAAGATCAATTCTTTTGCGAAATGCGGGAGCGCCCATGAGCGAAACGCTGCCTTCGATCCGCCGCATCGTTACGGAAGACGACGCCCAGGGGCGCTCGCGAGTCGTCGAGGACGCGCCCGCGACCGCGGTGCGCACGGTACACGAGCGTCCGGGCTACCGGTCGGTGAATGTCTGGCGGACCGGCGAAGCGCCGGCAAAGATAAATTCCTTGGATTCAATAGAAGACCATGAGGGAATTCTGCCGCCGAAGAACGGCACGATCCTGCGCATCATCGACTTCCCGCCGGAGCCGAAGGATCCCGCGGAGCGCAAGCGCCGCATCCAGGCCACCTTCGGTGGCATGTTCAGCGACGCGACGCACGACAAGCGGGAGGGCGCGCATCCCGGCATGCACCGCACCGACACCGTGGACTACGCGATCCTGCTCGAGGGTGAAATCTGGGCGGTAATGGACGAGGGCGAGACGCTGATGCATGCCGGCGACGTGCTCATCCAGCGCGGCACCAACCACGCCTGGGCGAACCGTTCCGGTAAAACCGCGCGC
>DATJYN010000074.1:0-3506 GCA_035499575.1 Burkholderiales bacterium
GCGCATGCCGAAGCTGGTGAACCTGCGCAGCGATCCCTTCGAAAAGGCGGATATCTGCAGCATTCACTACTGGAGCTGGCGCATCGACCACGTGTTCGCTCTGTCTCCGTTCGGCGCGATGGTCGGGCAATACATGGCGACCATGAAGGAATTCCCGCCGCGGCAGAGTCCGGAAAGCTGGAGTCCTGCGGCGTTCCTGGAGAAGCTCCGCCGACAGCAGGAAGCGCTGGAAAGCCCCAGCGCAGGAAAGTAGGCGTTGAGGCAGCAGGTTTCCCCGGCGGATTGCCGTTCCGCCGGGGATCCTGTGAGTCGTGCGCGATGATGCAAACGATCGAACAAGGTCCTGATGCGGCCGAGGCCGTGCGGGATTTCTACGAGCGGCTGCCTTACCCGCGGCCGATCGACAGCCTGGATGGCTACCGGCGGCTGTGGCAGGACGCGCAACGGCGCCGCGCTGAGCACTTTCTCTATTGGCCTGCCGTCCCCTATCGGGAAGACCACTCGATCCTCATCGCCGGCTGCGGGACATCCCAGGCGGCCAAGCATGCGATGCGCTGGCCCAAGGCCCGCGTCACGGGGATCGATTTCAGCGGCACGAGCGTTCGCTGCACCCAGGAGCTCAAGCGGAAGTACAAGCTGGATAACCTCGAGCTTCACCAGCTTCCCGTCGAACGGGCCGGTGAGCTCGGCGCGAATTTCGATCAGATCGTCTGCACAGGTGTTCTCCACCATCTCGCGGACCCCGATGCGGGGCTCGCGGCGCTGCGCGAGGCGCTCAAGCCCGATGGCGCGATGCATCTCATGGTGTACGCGCCGTATGGCCGGACCGGGATCTACATGCTGCAGGACTTCTGCAGAAGGCTCGGCATTCCGGCCACCGATGAGGGAATCAGGGACCTGGTCGCCGCGCTGAAGCTGTTGCCGCGAGGCCATCCGATGGAGAACCTGCTGCGCGAGGCGCCCGACTTCCGGCATGAGGCGGCGCTCGCGGATGCGCTGCTGCACCCGCAGGACCGGGCGTATTCCGTCCCGCAATTGTTCGACTTCATCCAGAAGGCGGGGCTGGCGTTCGGCCGCTGGGTAAGGCAGGCGCCTTACTCCTCCCGCTGCGGCGTGCTGGCGCAGATCCCGCAGTCCTCCCGGATGGCGCAGCTTCCCTTGCCCGACCAGTATGCCGCCGCCGAACTGTTTCGCGGCACGATGGTTCGCCACAGCGCCGTCCTTTACCGGAAGGATGGCCGCGCCGATCCGCGGCCGGTGAGTTTTGCAGGCGACGCCTGGCTGCGCTATGTGCCGATACGGCAGGCGGACACGGTCGTCGTGAAAGAGCGGCTGCCGCAAGGCGCCGCCGCGGTGCTGATCAACCGCAACCACACCAACACCGACCTGTACCTGCCGGTCGGCCTGCGGCAATTGGAGCTATTCGAAGCGATCGACGGCAAGCGTTCCATCGGCGAAATCGCCCGGGACGACATGCTGCGTGCTGCCGCGCGCGTGCTGTTCGAGCAGCTGTGGTGGTACGACCAGGTGGCGTTCGACGCGTCGCAGCAAGCGCAGGGGAGATAGGCATACATGAAACGCAAGTCCCTTTCGCGCCGCAGGTTCCTGGCGGGCTCGGCTGCAGCCGGCGCGACGCTGCTGACCGGAGCGCTGCCCGCATCCGCACAGGAGAAGAAAATGAAGAAGACCTTCACCATCCTGCACACCAACGACATGCACTCGAATTTCATCGGCATGGCGCCCTCGTCGGACTACACGCCGTTCACGCTCAACGACGATCAGACGCGAGGCGGGTATGCGCGCATCGCCACGGTGATCGCGACGCGGAAGAAGGCGCGCGAGGGCGAGGGACCGGTGCTGATACTGGACGCGGGCGACTTCAGCATGGGTACCCCGTTCGCTGCGGCCAGCCGCGAGATCGGCGGCGAGCTTCAGCTCATGTCGCGCATGGAATACGACGCAACGACCTTCGGCAACCACGAGTTCGACCTCGGGCCGGACGGCCTGGCCAAGGCGATCGGCGTGGCGAGCAAGGCCGGCCGGATTCCGGCGGTGCTCTCGTCGAACGCCGACTTCTCGGGGAACGACCCCACGCTCGCTGGCCTCCAGCAGCTGGCCAAGGCCGGGCTGGTCCGCCGCTATCTCGTGATCGAGCGCGGCGGCATGCGCTTCGGCCTGTTCGGCGTCCTCGGCAAGGAAGCCCAGATCTACACCAGCGGCGGGGCGGTGAAATTCCCAGATCCCGTCGAGTCCGCCAAGGCGGTGGTGAAGCTCCTGCGCGAAACCGAGAAGGTGGACGTGGTGATCGCCCTCAGCCACGGCGGCGTCGCCAAAGGCAAGGATGGTCGCTACAGCACGGGCGAGGACGTGCAGCTGCCCGAAGCGGTGCCGGGCATCGATGTGGTGATTGGCGGGCACAGCCACACCACGCTGCGGGAGCCGATCATCGTCAACGGCCGCACGCCGGTCGTGCAGACCGGGCTGGAAGGGAAGAATGTCGGCGAGCTGGTGATCAGCGTCGACGGCGCCAGCCTCACGGTCGATTCCTACCGGCTCTACCCGATCGACGACAGCATTGCCGGCGATCGCGCCATCAACGACGAGATCGAGAAGTTCAAGAAGGGCGTCAACGCAGCCGTGTTCGCGTCGCGCGGCTACAGCGTCGACCAGCCGCTCGCGGTCATTTCGCAGGATCTGCCCAACACCTTCACCGACATCGCGGCGGGCACGATCCTCGCCAATCTCATCACGGACGCCCACCGGAAAGCCACGCAGGCGGACATCGGTTTCACCGCCAACGGGATGATCCGCGCGCCCCTCTTGCGAGGAAAGACGGGCGTGGTGACGGTGTACGACGTGTTTGCCGTGGCGCCGCTCGGTGCCGGCGTGGTTGACCCGACGGCCGGCAGCGCGCTCGTGACCGGCTATTTCACGGGCCAGGAGATCAAGAACATCCTCGAGTTCTTTCTCATGGACAGCCCGGCGCACCCCGGCGAGTATTTTCCGCGCGCCTCGGGCATGCGGTTCCGCTACGACAAGTCGCGCCCGACGTTCGACGTCGTGACGGCGATCGAGATCGGCGACCTGGACAGCGGCTATCGCGGAATCGACATCACCGGCAAGGACGGGCATTTGTACAGCCTCACCTGCCCCTTGATGCTGGGCGTGATCCTGGTGGCCATTCCCAAGTACACCAAGGGCAAGCTGGCGCTCGCCGCCAAGAAGAAGGATGGGCAGCCACTTACGTCGAGGGTCGACGCGCTCGATGCGCCTAAGGAAAACTCCGGCTACCTGCTGGCGCCGCCGGGGACGGTGGACCGGAACAGCGTGGTCACGGCCGGGGGCAACGGTGCGCCCCGCGAGATCAAGGAATGGCAGGCGATCATGGATCACCTGCGCAGTCTGCCGGTCAAGAGCAAAGGCGAACTGCCGGTGATCCCAGTCGATGGGCGCGCCGCAGAGGTCCGGGCCATCAAGGTGGGCTGATTCGGGATCGACGGGAACCG
>DATJYN010000075.1:0-7869 GCA_035499575.1 Burkholderiales bacterium
AGCGCAGCCGCGCCGCCTCGAGCGCCGCGGCGGACGCCGACATGCCCTCGTGGTGCTTCATCACCGCGAATTCGACGATCAGGATCGCGTTCTTGGCGGCGAGGCCGAGCAGCGTGACGAGGCCGATCTGGAAATAGACGTCGTTGGTCAGCCGGCCGATCTGCCCCGTGATCATCTGCATCCCGGGCACGATGAAGGACAGCGTCGACAAGCCGTTCTTGATCCAGATCGCGGCCAGCGCGCCAAAGGTGCCGAACGGCAGCGCCAGCAGCACCGACAGCGGCAACGACCATTTCTCGTACTGCGCTGCGAGGATCAGGAACACCATGATCGCCGCCAGGCCGATGGCGATGCCCGAGGTGCCGCTGGATTTCTTCTCCTGGTAGGAGGCGCCGCCCCAGTCGTAGCTGAACTCCTGCGGCAGCACTTCCTTCGCGAGGCGCTCGACCTCGGCGATCGCCTGCCCCGTCGAGACGCCCGGCGCGCCCTGGCCGAACATCTTCACCGCCGGCAGGTTGTTGAAGCGGTCCAGCGAGTCCGGGCCCGAGCTGTAGTTGACCTGCGCCAGCGCCGCCAGCGGGATCATCTGGCCGGATTCGCTGCGCACGTAGATGCTGCCGATGTCGTCCGGCCGCTTGCGGTACGCCGGCTCGGCCGACATCAGCACCTGCCAGGTGCGGCCGAAGCGGTTGAAGTCGTTGACGTAGTAGTTGCCGAGCGTGGCCGCCAGCGTGTCGAAGACGTCGGTGATCGGCACGCCCAGCGCCCTCGCCTTCTCGCGGTCGACGTCGACGTAGAGCTGCGGCACGGTGGCGCGCCACAGCGTCTGCACGCCGCCCAGCACGGGATCGCTGTTCGCCTTGCCGAGGAACTGGTACAGCACCTCGGCCATGCGCTTGGAGCCGCCCTCGCCGCGGTTCTGCAGGTAGAACTCGAAGCCGCCCGCGGTGCCCAGGCCGAAAATCGGCGGCGGGTTGAAAGCGAGCACCAGCGCCTCCTTGATATGGCCGGTCTTCGCGAACACCTCGCCGACCAGCTGCGGCGTGGTGGCCTTGCGCTCGTCCCAGGGCTTCTGCGTGACGAAGACGGTGGCCGCGTTGTTGCGGAAGCCGCCGCCGAGGAAGTCGAAGCCGGTGAAGGCGATCACGTCGCCGTTGGCGGGGTTCGACTTGATGATGTTCACCACTTCGCCCACCACCTTGTCGGTGCGTTGCAGCGTGGCGCCGTCGGGCAGGATCACCGCGGTGATGAACCAGCCTTGGTCCTCGTCCGGCACCAGGCTGCCCGGGGTGAAGCGCCACAGGCCGGCGGTAATAACCACCATGCCGAGGAATAGCACTACGCCGACGGCGCCGCGGCGGATCATCCAGGCCACGCCGTCCTCGTAGCGGTCGGTGACGCGCGCGAACCAGCGGTTGAAGGCGCCGAAGAACTTGCCGGGCTCGAGATGGCCGCGCTTCAGCATCGCCACGCACAACGACGGCGTCAGCGTGAGCGCCACCATGCCGGAGATCACCACCGCGATCGAGATGGTCACCGCGAACTGGCGGTAGAGCTCGCCCGTGAGGCCGCCGAGGAACGCGATCGGCACGAACACCGCGCACAGCGTGAGCACGATGGCGATGATCGGACTGGTGACCTCCTGCATCGCCTTCACCGCGGCGTCGCGCGCCTGCCGGTGCTCCTCGCGCATGATGCGCTCGACGTTCTCCAGCACCACGATGGCATCGTCCACCACGATGCCGATGGCGAGCACCATGCCGAACAAAGTCAGGGTGTTGATGGAGTAGCCGAGCAGGTAGAGTCCCGCGAAGGTGCCGATCAGCGACACCGGCACCGCGGCGATCGGGATCAGCGTGGCGCGCCAGTTCTGCAGGAACAGGAACACCACCAGCGTCACCAGCAGCATCGCCTCGACCAGCGTGAACACCACCTCCTCGATCGAGACTTCGACGAAACGCGTGGTGTCGTAGGGGATATGGTAGGTGAAGCCCGTCGGAAAGCGCTCGGCGAGCCCGGCCATGGTCTTCTTCACCGTCGCCGCGACTTCCAGCGCGTTGGCGCCGGGCAGCAGGAAGACCCCGACCAGTGTCGCCGCCTTGCCGTTGATGCGGCCGATGAATTCGTTGTCGCGCGAGCCGAGCTCGACGCGCGCCACGTCCTTCAGCCGCAGCGTAGAGCCGTCCGGATTGGCGCGGATGATGATGTTCTCGAATTCGTGCGGATCGGCCAGGCGCCCCTTGGTGGTGATGGTGTAGACGAGTTCCTGCGGGCCGCCGGTCGGGCTCTGGCCGATCTTGCCTGCGGCGAACTGCGCGTTCTGGTCGTTCACCGCGCGCAGCAGGTCCGCGGTGGTGAGCTTGAGCTGCGTCATGCGGTCGGGCTTCACCCAGATCCGCATCGCGTAGTCCTTGGCGCCGAAGATCTGCACGTTGGTGGTGCCCGGTACGCGCTTGAGCGCGTCCAGCACGTTCAGCGTGACGTAGTTGCTGGTGAACAGGTCGTCGCGCGTGCCGTCCGGCGAATAGAACGCCAGGACCTGGAGGAAGGCGGAGGAGCCCTTCTCCACCGTCACGCCCTGGCGGCGCACTTCCTGAGGCAGCCGCGGTTCGGCCTGCTTGACGCGGTTATTGACGTTGAGAGCGGCCTGGTCGACGTTGGCGCCGATGTCGAAGGTGACCTGGATCTCGACCACGCCCTGGGAGGTCGAAGTCGAGCTCATGTAGATCATGTTCTCGATGCCGGTGATCGCGTTCTCCAGCGGCGCGGCCACGGTCTGCTCGAGCACCTGGGCTGAAGCGCCAGGGTAGACGGCGCGCACGGTCACCACCGGCGGCGCGATCTCCGGATACTGTGCGATCGGCAGCACCCGCATCGAGGCGAGGCCCGCGATCAGGATGAACACCGAAAGAACGGCCGCGAAGATCGGCCGGTCGATGAAGAATCTGGAAATCATTTCTTGCCGGACTCTTTCTTGGGTTCCGCCACCTGCACCGGCGAACCGGGCGCGAAAATCCGCGCCACGCCCTCGACGATGACCTTGTCGCCGGCCTTCAGGCCCGACTGGATGATCCAGTCCTCGCCCACCCACTCGCCGACCTGCACCGGCCGCGGCTCCGCCTTGCTCTCGGCGCTCAGCACGTAGACGAACTTGCCCTGCGGCCCCTCCAGCACCGCGCGCTGCGGCACGACGATCGCGTTCGGCCGCGTTGCCCCCCGCAAGGTCACGCGCACAAACTGGCCGGGGCGCAGGATGCCCTTCGGGTTCGGGATCTCGGCGCGCGTATCGGTGGTGCCGGTATTGCCGGAGATGCGCACGTCGGAAAAGTTGAGCTTGCCCGTCTGCGCGACCACCGTGCCGTCGGCGAGCTTCACCGATACTTCGAAGCTGCCGCCCTTCGGCAGCTCGAGGCGGCCCGCCTCCCTCTCGCTGTTGATGCGCAGCTGCTCGTTGTCCGGCACGCCGAAGCTCACCCAGATCGGGTCGATCTGCGTCACCGAGGTCAGCAGCACGTCAGGACCGGACACCAGCGTGCCCTCCGAGCGCTGCGAGCGGCCGATGATGCCCGAAATCGGCGACTCGACCTTCGTATACATCAGGTTCAGGCGCGCCTCGGTGAGCCGCGCCTGCGCGGACTTCAGGTCGGCGTCGCCGATTGCCTCGGCCGAGGCCGAGTCGTCGTACTCCTTCTGGCTGACCGCGTTGTCGGCGTAGAGCGGCTTCATGCGCGCCTCGTTTCTCTTTGCCTGCCCGAGGCGCGCCTCCGCGCCGGCGACGTCGGCCTCGGCGCGCGCCACCGCCGCAGCGAACGGCGCTGGGTCGATGGTATAGAGCGACTGGCCCCTGGCAACCGCGCCGCCCTCGACGAAATTGCGCGTCAGCAGGATGCCGGTGACGCGCGCGCGCACCTCGACCTCGCGCGAGCCGAGCGTCTGGCCGGTGTATTCGAAGTTCGCCGGGATCGTTTTCGGCTCCACCGTCATCACCGAAACCTGGGCCGGCGGAAAACCCTGGCCCTGCTGCCCCGAAGGGCCGCAGGCCGTGAGGGTCGCAACAAGAAGGAAAAATGCCGTTCGTTTGAAACGCATCTGGGGATTCCTCACCTGCGGCATGCGAAGAAGGCGCGCATTCTACGTGCGCCGTGCAGCCGGAAATGTTGCAGTCGTGTATTTCTCTTCGTTATCGAACAGTGAATGCCGCTGTCAGCCGAGCCCGGAGAGCGCCCTCTTCAGGGCCGCCTGGTCAATCGCGCCAAGCGCCTTGCCGAGTCTCCTGCGGACTTCCATCACCTTTTTCGCGCCCGCCGCCTGGCGCTCGCGCCCGAGCGGCGTGATCGCCGCGCGCAGGCTGCGCCTGTCCGCAGGATCGTCGACCCGCCGCACGAGCGCCTCAGCCTCGAGGCGGTCTACCAGCTGCGTAATGTTGGAGCGCACGCAGGCGCAGCGTTCGGCGAGCTCACCGAGCGCCACAGGCTGGCCCGCGTCGACAAGAGAAGTCAGCGCTGCCTGCTTGGCCCCGGAAAGCCCCACCAGCGCCAGGGCCTCCTCGAGGCGCTGCTCGACCGCCTGCGCCGCTTCCATGAGCGACCACATTACGTCGTCCTCGGGCGGCATGGCGGCGCGCCGACGCGACACGGGCTTTTTGTTCATACGTGAATAATACAGCGATGCGCTTTCCGCGCCAAGCCCTAGATATGTCGAGTCTCCGGCGGCGGCGATTTCATGTTGTCGTGCTTCATGTCGAAGTACTTTACGGGTGCATCGGCGAATTCCTGCGCACCAACATCGTCCAGGCTGTTCACGCGCACGGCGTAGAACTCGTTGCCCTTGGGGTCTTTGCCGTGCGAGAACGGCCGCACGCCGCAAGTCGTGCAAAACACGTGGTGGATGCGCTTTGGCCCGAACTGGTAGTCGCGCAGGCTTTCCTGCCCCGAAAGCAGCCGGAACGAGCCCGCCGGCGCGGATGCCATCCAGGCGCGCGACTTGAAGCAGATGGAACAGTTGCAGCGGAACGTGCCGTCGGCGAGATCGAAGTCAGCCTCGAAGCGCACCGCTCCGCAATGACAGCTGCCCGCGTAGGTTTTCTTCATGACTTCGCCTTCCACAATCCCATCATGCGTCCCTCGGGATCGGTAAATAGCGAAAACTTCCCCATGCCCGGAACCTTCTGTTCCTCTACGTGGATCTTGCCGCCGGCCTTGACGACCTTCTTGCGATAGGCCGCCAGGTCGTCGACGGAAATGTAGAACAACATGTTGCCCGGCCAGGGACCCTCGCGGTCGGGCTTGAGGATGCCGCCGTTGATTCCCGCGCCGCTTGCCGTGTCGACGATGCGGTAGTTCATCGCGGGGCGGTGCTGAATCTTCCAGCCAAAAATTTTTTCGTAGAACGCTGCGACCGTCGCAGGTTGCTTGGACATCAACTCCCAGTGCACTACGGGGTTACCCATGGGCGAATTCCTTTGCAAGTCGCATTGGCGGAAAGGCGCAAGCGATCGCCACGGCGCCGAGGCCCATGGCGAACGAGCCGACGTAGAGCCAGCTGTAGGTGCCGAAGGTATCGAAGATCCAGCCGCCGGCGAGCGGCCCCAGGGCCATCCCGAGGCTCGAAACCAGGGACGCGGCGCCGATCACCCCGCCCATGATGTGCGGCCCGAAGTAGCCGCGCGCGAGCACCGCGTACAGCGGCATCACGCCGCCGTATGCCAGGCCGAAGACGAAGGACGTCGCATAGAAATCGGACAACCGGCTCGCGAAGACGAATGCACCCGCCGCGAGCGCCTGCACGAGCAGCCCTGCGATGAGCACCCGCTTGGCGCCGTAGCGGTCCCCGAGCAACCCGAAGAGCACGCGCCCGCCCAGGCCCGCGAGCCCCTCTAGGCTGTAGATGCTGACCGCCGCCATTGCCGGAACGCCGCAGAAGATGGCGTAGCTGATGGTGTGGAAGATCGGCCCGGAATGCATCGCGCAGCAGGCGAAGTAGGTGAGCCCGAGGACGATGAACGGCAGGGAGCGCAGCGCCTTGCCGAGCGACAGCTCGCGCTCGTCGCCCGCGCCTGGCGCAGGCGCGCCCGCGCCGGCAGGCAACGCCGGCGGCTGTCGCACCAGGAGCGATGCCGGCACGAGGACCAGTGCGACGAGGATCCCGATGGTCATTTGCGCGCCGCGCCAGTCCTGCACGGTCAGCAGCCAGCTCGCGAACGGCGACATCGTCAGGGGCGCCACGCCCACGCCCGCCGTCGTGAGCGACACCGCAAGAGCGCGATGGCGATCGAACCAGTTGCTGACCACCGCGATGAACGGCGGGAAAAAGCTCCCGGCGGCGAAGCCTACGAGCAGGCCGTACGCGAGCTGGAATTCCAGCAGGCTGCCGGCACGGCTCGCCAGCACGAGCCCGAGCGCGAGCAACACGGAACCCGCGAACACCACGGGCCGCGCGCCGAAGCGGTCGCTGAGCATGCCCCAGGCGAAACCGCCCGCGCCCATGGCGAGGAACACGAGCGTCATCGCGGCCGAGATCCCGGCGCGCGACCAGCCGGTCGTATCCGCCATCGGCTGCAGGAACACCGCGAGCGAGAACACGGCGCCGAAGGCGATGCAGGTCATCAGCGCGCCGGCCGCGACGACCACCCAGCCGTGATTGGTTCGCATTGAGATCAGCCCGCCAGGTATTTCGCGAGGTTCTCGACCAGGCCGTGCGTGCCCTGCTCGCGGCCGGCATGGCCGTCGAGGCCGCCGTCCAGATACGCGCCCTGCTCGGTGAGGATCAGCTTCGTCCCCGTTTTGGAAGGCTCGAACTCGATCGTCGCCAGCGACACGGAGATCTTCTGGTCGTTCACGTACATGTTGTAGCTGTAGACGATGCGCCGGTCCTGCACGATGTCCTGGTAGACGCAATGGAAGTCCGAAGTCATGCCGTTCTTCCACTGGCCGCGCGCCCGCTCTTTGCCGCCAACCTTGAAGTCATGCTCGCGTATCACCACGGTGCAGGCGTCGCGCGGCCCGGTGAACCAGGCCGCCTTCGCGTTCGGGTCCGCCCACGCCGCGAATACGCGCGCCGGCGCATGCGGCAGCTCGCGCTCGATCGTGAACGTGCCGTGGCTGACGGTGCGCCCGGCGGTCTTCGCGCTCATGCGGCCGCCTTGCGCAGCGCGGCGATGTCGAGCTTCTTCATCGTCAGCACCGCCTCCATCACCTTCGCTGCCTTTCCCGCATCCTGCATCAGCTCGCCCATGAAGGACGGCACGACCTGCCAGGACAGGCCGAACCTGTCCTTCAGCCAGCCGCACTGCACTTCCTGGCCGCCCGCCGCGAGCTTGTCCCAGTAATGGTCGATCTCGGCCTGCGTGTCGCAATTGACGACGAAGGAAACCGACTCATTGAACTTGAAAATCGGACCGCCATTCAGCGCCACGAAGGGCTTGCCATCCAGCGTAAAGGGGACGGTCATGACCGAGCCCTTGGGTTGGCCGGATGCCTTCGCACCGGCCTCGCCGTAGCGCGTCGCGGCGCCCACGCTGGAATTCGGGAAAACCGACGCGTAGTAACGTGCCGCCGCCTCCGCTTGGCCGTCGAACCAGAGGAACGTCGTGATGCCCTTCATCGCTGCGGCCCCGGAACGATCACCATCCAGCCCACGCCGAACTTGTCGGTCAGCATGCCGAAGCGCGGCGAGAAGAAGGTCTTGTTGAGCGGCATCTGCACCTTGCCGCCGTCGACGAGGGCGGAGAAAAGCCTGTCGGCCTCGGCGGCATTCTTCGCGTCGACCGAAAGGCAGAAGCCCTGGAAGCTGGGCTTGTTGCCGCAATTGCCGTCGGAGGCCATCACCAGCGTGTCGCCGACGCGGAATGCGGAGTGCATCACCTTCTTC
>DATJYN010000076.1:0-15754 GCA_035499575.1 Burkholderiales bacterium
GCCGAGACGCTCGGCCGGATCCGCTGCGGCGGCGTGCCGATGGCGATCGGCGTGCAGACCGACATGGCCACGCCCGCGCTGGCGCGCTTCGGCTCGCACGAACTCAGGAAGGAATTCCTCGCGCCGGCGATCGCCGGCGACTACGTGTCCTGCATCGGCGTTTCCGAACCGGGCGCCGGCTCGGACGTCGCCTCGATCAAGACCACGGCTCGCAAGGACGGCGGCGACTACGTCATCAACGGCGCCAAGATGTGGATCACCAACAGCCTGCAGGCCGACTGGATGTGCCTGCTCGCCAACACCTCGGAAGGCGCCGCGCACAAAAATAAGACGTTGATCATCCTGCCGATGAAGACCAGGGGCGTCAGCGTGGCGAAGAAAATCCGCAAGATCGGCATGATGTCCTCCGACACCGGCCTGATCCACTTCGACGACGTGCGCGTGCCGCAGCGCTACCGCATCGGCGAGGAAGGCATGGGCTTCACCTACCAGATGCAGCAGTTCCAGGAGGAACGCCTGTGGGCCGCGGCGAGTTCCGTCGAGGGGCTCACCCGCACGCTGAACGACACCATCGACTACATCCGCGAACGCAAGATGTTCGGCCAGACGGTGCTCGACTTCCAGTACGTGCACTACCGCCTGGCGGAACTGAAAACCGAAATCGAGGCGCTGCGCGCGCTCACCTACCGCGCCTGCGAGATGTACATCAGCGGCGAGGACGTCACCGAGCTTGCCTCGATGGCCAAGCTGAAGTGCGGCCGGCTGCGCCGCGAAGTGTCGGACGCCTGCCTGCAGTACTGGGGCGGCATGGGCTTCACCTGGGACAACCCGGTGTCGCGCGCTTACCGCGACGGCCGTCTGGGCTCCATCGGCGGCGGTGCCGACGAGGTGATGCTCGGCATCATCTGCAAGCACATGCACATCCTGCCGAAGAAGTGAAGTTTCGTTCCGTCCTGGTCGCGAACCGGGGAGAAATAGCTCTCCGGATCATGCGCACCGCGAAGCGCATGGGCCTTGCAACCGTTGCCGTCTACTCCGACGCGGACCGCAATGCGCCGCATGTAAAGGCCGCGGATTCGGCGGTGCATATCGGCGGGTCTTCGCCGAAGGATTCGTACCTGAACATCGCGTCCATCCTCAGGGCGGCGGGAGACGCCGTTCACCCGGGCTACGGCTTTCTTGCCGAGAATCCGGATTTCGCAGAGGCGGTGCAAAAAACCGGCCGGGTCTGGATCGGCCCGCCCGCCGCGGCCATCCGCGCCATGGGCGACAAGGCCAACGCCAAATTGGTCGCCGCCAAGGTCGGCGTCCCGGTATTGCCAACCTTCGAGAAAGACCCCGAATTTCCGGTGATGATCAAGGCAGTCGCAGGAGGGGGCGGCCGGGGGATTCGTGTCGTTGTGCGCAGAGAAGACCTGCCCGTGGAAATGAAAAGAGCCCAATCCGAGGCGGAACATTCGTTCGGCGATTCCAGGGTTCTCCTCGAAAAGGCGCTGCGGCATCCACGCCATGTCGAGATCCAGGTCTTCGGCGACGCGCACGGCAACTGCATCCACCTGGGCGAGCGCGACTGCTCGGTACAGCGCCGCCACCAGAAGCTGGTCGAGGAGTCGCCCTCGCCCGCGGTCGGCCCGGAACTGCGCGCTCGCATGGGCGAAGCGGCGGTCAAGGTGGCGCGCGCCGTGGGCTACGTGGGCGCCGGCACCGTCGAGTTCCTGCTCGAGGACGGCAAGTTCTGGTTCATGGAGATGAACACGCGCCTGCAGGTCGAGCACCCGGTGACCGAAGCGGTCACGAGTCTGGATCTCGTCGAATGGCAGCTGCGTATCGCTGCCGGCGAGGCGTTGCCGGTGCAGCAGGAGGGGGTTCGCTTCACAGGCCACGCCATCGAAGTGCGCCTGTGCGCGGAAGACCCGGCGCGGGACTTCCTGCCGCAGGCGGGCACCCTGGCGCTCTGGCATCCGCCCGCGGGCGTACGCGTGGATCACGCGCTCGAATCCGGGACGGTCATATCGCCCTACTACGATTCGATGATCGCCAAGCTGATCGCGCATGCGCCTACGCGCGACAAGGCGCGTGCGCAGCTCGCCGCCGCGCTGGACGAAGCGGTCGCGCTGGGGATGCCGACCAACAAGGCCTTTCTCGCCGCGGTATTGAGGGACGAGGATTTCAGCGCGGGAAAAGCGACGACGGATTTTCTATCGCGATTTGAATTTAAAGGGGAGGAGCCAGACCTTCAAACTGCCGCCGCGCTACTCGCGGGCGACTACGGCGAGTGGACCGGCTGGAGCAACAACCCCGCGCACGGCGCGCGCGCGCGATTCAACGGGGAAGTGATCGCATTTTCCGCTTCGAAAAAACCCGCCCTTCCCCACGTCGTCGACGGCCATACCGTCCACTACTCGGGCTTCACGCTGCGCAACACGCTCTACGACCCGCCGGAAAGGAAAAGCGCCGGCGCGAGCGACGGACGGCTCGTCGCACCGATGAACGGGCGCGTGGTGACGGTAAGCGGCCAAGCGGGCGAGAAGGTCCACGCCGGCACGCCGCTGGTGGTGCTCGAAGCCATGAAGATGGAGCACGGACTGGATTTGCCTTTTTCCGTGAGGATAAAAGCCGTCCACGTCGCGGCGGGCGCGCAGGTGGGCCCGGGCAAGCTGCTCGTCGAATTCGATCCGCTAGGATAGGAACCGTGACCGCGAAGAAAATGAAGGAAGGCCAGGCCCTGCTGCGGCGGGTGATGGAGGAATACATCGCCTTCAACAAACATCTCGGCCTGAAAGTCGAGTCGTTCGACGTGCAAGCGCCCAAGCTGCGCTTCGACATGCGCCCGGAGCTGGTCGGCAATCCCAAGCGCCAGATCCTGCACGGCGGCGTGATCTCGGCGGCGCTGGACGTGGCAGGAGGCCTTGCGATCATGCTGTCGTTCGCCGAAGGGATGGACGGCACGCCGGAGACCTTTCCCAACATCGGCACCATCGACCTGCGCGTGGACTACCTGCGCCCGGGGCGCGGCAAGCATTTCATCGCCACCGCGCGCATCGTGCGCAAGGGCAGCCGCATCGCGGTCATCCACATGGAGCTGCACAACGACGAGGGCGAACTGATCGCCACCGGCGGCGGCGCTTACGTAGTGGGCTGAGCCGTTTATTTCGTCCGCAGCGTCTGCTCATCGAACAACGGCTCGTCCTGGCCGACACGCACGAACAGGAACTTGCGCGACTTGCCGGCCGGCCGCGCTTCGAAATACTGGATCCCGTCCGGCGCCAGGCCCCACTCGCCGCAAGGCGGATCCGGGACTTCGTTCGGGTCCTGCTTCGCCTTGAGTTCCTTCCGGTAGGCCGCGTTCGGCACGAACTCGTAACGCGCCACGCCCGCTGGTTTCTTGCCGATGTTGTAGGGAACCAGCATGCACCTGGCCGCAAGCGTCGCTTCCGTGTGCGCCGCGAAAATCCGCTTCATCCCGGCCTGCGCCGACTCCCCGGGCCGCATATCGAACACTTCGACCACCGGATGCGGCTCGCCGCCGTCCGAATACCGCACCGCCAGCGCACCGTCCTTGAATAGAAGGTCGATCTTCCGGAAGCCGAAGTCGCAGCGCTGCACCCAGGCTTCGAGCCCGACGGTCGCGTCCGAGATTTTCTCCCACGCGCAGCCCTTGGCCGGCGGCCGCGAAGGATGGTCCTGCTGCGCGGCGGCGGGGACCACCACGAAGGCAGCGAGCATCAATGCCCAAAGAAAGCGGCTCGGCCTAGTCGCCATGAGGTAGTGCGTTCACTCCGGCAGCCGCGCCCCCGCGGCGCGCGCCTGGGCGGCGACCCTGTTTTCGAACCCCGCGTCCAGCGCCTTCGCAGGATGGCTGGCGGTGAGCTGGCCCATGAATGGCGGGTAGATGGAGTAGCCGAGCATTTCCCGCAACCGTTCGGGCATCTGGCGCGCCACTTCCGACGGCACGCCGAACAGGAAATTCTCCTGCTGGCGCGCCCAGGGCTGGCAATACTGGTTGGAGAACGCGAGCCTCGGGCCGGAAGAGCGGTTGGCGCCGCCCCGGTGCACCAGGGTTCCCGAGAACATCACGCAGGCGCCCGCGGGCATGGTCACGGTGACCGGTGCCGCTACGGCCGCCCGCTGCTGCCAATCGTCGCCCCAGAGATGGCTGCCAGGAATGATTTCGGTGCCGCCATTTTCGACGGTAAACGGGTCCACCGCGGCGATGGTGGAAATGGAAATCATCGGCCGCGGCCTCGGCACGGTGTAAAAAGTGTCGTCGTGGTGGAAGGCCTGTGGTTTTTCGCCGGGGCGGATGCAGATCGCCTGGCTCGCCGTCAGCAGGCAGCCGGGCAGAAGGAAGCGGTCGCAGAGCGCGAGCACGCGCGCATCGAGCACGATGTCCCAGAACACCCGGCCGCGCGCCACCAGCGTATAGACGCGTTCTGTGTCGTGGCCCTCGAAGGGATTGCGGCCGGCATGCGAGCCCAGATAAAAGCCGAGCACGCGGCGGACTTCGGACAGTCGCGCGGCATCCATGAAATCGCGGATCACCGTGTAGCCGTCGCGCTCGATGTCGAGCGCATGCGCGTCGAGGTCAAAGCCGGCTGATGCGGACTGGGTCAGGAAACGGGCCTCCTGCGGCAATATTAGCAAGCGATTGCCGTTGCTCACTAGGCAACGACCCGCCAGCGCGCCTGCAGCGAACCATTCGAGACGGCGCACTCGGCATCGAGCCGCAGGAAGCGGTCGTGCGCCGCGCAGGCACCGCTCCATAGTTCGTTCCAGGCGGCGAACGCGCCCGGAAGGTCCCGCACCCCAAGGCCTTCGGCCAGTCGCCAGCGTTGCAGGCCGAGCACGACCGCGCCTTCCGCCTTCTCGAGCACGAGCTCTTCGCCCTGTCCGGCCAGCATCGCCTGCAGCCAGCCGGCAAAGGCGTCCGCGCTCCCGCGCGCGCCGGAAACGTTGTCGCCCGCCACTTCCATCGCGCGCGCGGCTTCTTCGTAGAACTGCAGGCCGACCAGCCTTGCCACGCGTCCAAGTTCCGCGCGTGATGCTGCCGTGCCGAGCAAGTCTTCCATCACGGGCAGCATCGTGCGCACATAGTCCATGGCGTAGCGCCGCCGGGTTCGCTGCAGGCGCACCTGCGGCCAGCTGCCGCTCTCCAGTCCGGGCGCTGCCGCCGGATCGAACCTCGGCATCGTCTCCTGGCCATAGGCAAAGCGCACGCGCTCCGCGGGTTCGAGCGCGCGGTCGTGTTCGTAGTAGTAGCCCTCAAGACCGGGCATGCCGTCCACCGTCATTCCGGTGCAAACGAAACCAAGCCGCGGATTGCCCAGGCTCACGCCATTGTGCCCATGCCAGCCGTGCAGCATCGCCGCCGAGACCTCGTGCGGGATCGCCGCGATCGCCGTGCCGCGCCACATCCAGCGCGGCGGCGGATAGCGCACCCATGCCTTGCGGTCGGATTCGCGGACGTACTCCGTCTTTACCCCGCCCAGCGCGTTCGAGTGATAGTGGTAGAGCGCGCAGGCGACCGCGTGCGGCTGGTCGGCAAGCCCGAGCTTGCGCAGCCCGCCGAGGAACTTCTCCAGATGCTGGCGCCGGAAATGGCGGAACACATATTCCCGCGCGAGCTCGCTGCCGCGGCGCGCGACGAGCGATACGATCATCGCGGTGACGAACGCGTTGTACATCGTCGCAATCGCGCTCCACGCCGCGGGATTCGACTCGGCGTCGTTCATGTCGCCGGGAATTCTAGCAAGCAATTGCTTTTCACCCGGACGGAATCTAGACTGAATCCGGATGAAGATTTCGACCAAAACCGTCCGCGTCGGTGCGGGACTGGGCTTTTACGGCGATTCGTGGCAACCGGTGCGCGCATCGATCGAGCGCGGCGGCGTGCAGTACATCGCGTCCGATCATCTCTCCGAGCTCACGCTCGCCATCCTGCAGAAAGACAGGCAGAAAGATCCCAAGGCCGGCTACGCGCGCGACGGCGTGCCGATGCTTACCGACCTCTGGCCGCTGGCGGCGAAGCACGACGTGAAGTTCGTGCTGAACGCGGGCGGCCTGAATCCGCAGGGCGCGCGCGAGGCGATCGCGCGCACGTTTTGCGAGAAAGGCTGGAAGGCGAAGATCGCCACCGTGACCGGCGATTCGGTGCTGGAGCGCATCGACGAACTGCGCGCCGCCGGTGAAGCGCTCGTGCACATGGACACCGGCGGCGACATAGCTTCGGTGCGCGAGCGGATGCTGTTTGCGAGCGCCTACCTTGGCGCGCAGCCGATCGCGGAAGCGCTCGCGCGCGGCGCGGACATCGTTCTCACCGGCCGCGTCGCCGACGCCGCGCTTACGCTGGGACCGCTCGCCCACGAATTCGGCTGGCAATGGGACGACTGGGACCGGATGGCCGCCGGACTCACGCTCGGCCACCTGCTGGAATGCTCCGGCCAGGGTTCGGGCGGGAATTTCGGCTCCTCCGGCGAGTGGGCCAAGGTGCCCGACTATGCGCACCTCGGCTACCCGATCGCCGAAGTGTCGGAGGACGGCACGGCGCTCTTTACCAAGCCGCCCGGCACCGGCGGGCGCGTATCCTTCGACACCATCCGCCAGCAGCTGCTCTACGAAGTGCACAACCCGCACGCCTACTACTCGCCCGACGTGGTGCTCGACATGGGCACGCTGAATTTCGAGGACGAAGGCCACGATCGCGTGCGCATCAGCGGCGCCTCGGGCGCGGCGCGGCCCAAGACGCTGAAAATCGTCGCCGGCTACCAGGATGGCTGGATGGGCACGGGCATGATCGGCTTCGCCTGGCCCGAGGCCTATGCCAAGTGCGAAAAAAGCGCGCAGATCATCGCTGCGCTGGTGCAGGAGCGCGGCTGGGCGGTCGAGGACACCAACGTCGAGTACATCGGCTACAACTCGCTGCTCGGCGCCAACGCCGACCCGACCTACCGCGACCAGCTGAACGAGTGCTTCCTGCGCATGACGATCCGCACCAAAGACCGCAAGGTCGCCGACGCCTTCGGCCGCCTGTTCCCCTGGCTCGGCCTCTCCGGCCCGCCCTACGTCGGCAGCATGAAGGGCGTGCAGCCGGCGAAGGAACTGCTGGGCATCTGGCCTGCGCTCGTGAACAGGGAAATGATTGAATCAAGAATCGAAATTTCACTTGAGGAGATCAAGTGAAAGTGCAGCTTTGGCGCATCGCGCATGCGCGCTCCGGCGACAAGGCCGACCGCGCCGACATCGGCTTGTTCGCCTTCGACCCCGAAACCTACGCGGTGCTGAAGCGCGAAATCACGAAGGAACGCCTGGCCGCGCACTTCGCCGCGCTTTTGCCCGGCCCGGGCGCAGGCCCGGTCGAACTCTGGCCGCTCGACAACATCCTCGCGCTCAAGATCGTGCTCAACGGCGCGCTGCAGGGCGGCGCGGCGCGCAGCCTGCGCATGGACAATCTCGGCAAGAACGTCGCCGCCCAGCTGCTGCGCATGGAAATCGAAGCGCCCGGAAACCTGCCCAGGTTGCTGCGATAATCCGCGCATGAAACGGGAACGACTGCTGCTCGCCGCGCCGGCGCTTGCCTGTGCGGGGCTGCTCGGCTACGGCTACTACCTGCAATATTTCGACGGCCAGGACCCCTGTCCGCTCTGCCTCGTGCAACGCGGCTTCTATTACGCGGTCCTGGCGCTGTTTCTGGTTGCTGCGCTGCACTTGCCGAAACATGTCGGCCGCAAAGTTTATTGCGCTGCGGCGTTCGTCGCCGCGCTCGGCGGCTTCGGCATCGCGGCGCGCCAGGTATGGCTGCAGCATCTTCCGGTAGATCAAGTGCCTGCCTGCGGCCCGGACCTTTTCTACATGGTCGAGAACCTGCCTTTCAGGCGCATGCTGGAGAAACTGTTCATGGGCTCGGGCCAGTGCGCGGAGGTAACATGGCGCTTCCTCGGCCTATCCATCGCCGAGTGGTCGCTCGCCTGGTTCGCGGCTCTTGCGTGCTACGCGCTCTGGCTGGGGGCAAGGCGGCGCTAGCAGTTCAACCTCTAGAGGGGAGGGATCATGGACTTCTCCGTACTCACCAGCAAATTGCAGGAAGCGCTCGGCGGGCAATTGCCGCAGATCTTCGGCGCACTCGGCCTGATCGCGGTCGGCTGGATCGCGGCAGTGGTGCTGCGTGCCGGCACGCGCCGGCTGCTGAAGATGCTCAAGGTCGACAAGCGCATCGAGGATAGTACCGGGCAGAAAGTCGGCGTCGAAAGCGGCATCGCGCTTGGCGCATTCTGGCTCGTCATCCTAGTGACGATCGTGGCCGTCTTCAATTCGCTGCACCTCGACCGGGTGTCGAACCCGTTCGAGCAAATGGTCTCGCAGATCCTCGGCTACGCGCCGCGCCTGCTGGCGGGCACGATCCTGTTGCTGATCGCCTGGCTGATCGCCACGCTGATCCAGGCGGTGGTGGCCCGCGCCCTTACGGCAAGCGAGTTGGGCGCGGCGCTCTCCAAGGAAGCCGGCATGGAGCCGATGAGCAAGACGGTCGCCAACGTGCTGTTCTGGCTGGTCATCCTACTGTTCGTGCCGAGCATCCTCGCCGCGTTCGATCTGCGCGGGTTGCTCGAGCCGGTGCAAGGCATGCTCGGCAGGCTGCTGGACATGGTGCCCAACGTCTTCGGCGCCGCGGTGATCGGCTTCGTAGGCTGGCTGGTGGCCAAGGTGATGCGGGGACTGGTGACCAACCTGCTCGCGGCAGCCGGCGCGGACAAGATGGGCAGCCAGATCGGCCTCGCCGATGCAGTGAAGCTGTCGCGTCTCGCCGGCACCATCGTGTTCATCCTGGTTTTCGTGCCGACGCTGATCGCGGCGCTCGATGCGCTCAAGATCGAGGCGATCTCGCGGCCGGCCACAGAGATGCTGGAACGACTGCTTGAGGCAGTGCCAAATCTGGTTGCCGCCGCGCTGATCCTGGTGGTGACCTGGTATGTGGCGAAATTCGCCGCCGACGTGCTGTCGCGGCTGCTCGCCGGCATGGGCATCGACACGCTGCCGGCAAAGCTCGGTGTCGGCGGCGCCTTTGCGGGCACTCTCAAGCCCTCGGGCCTGGTGCGCGGACTCGCGCTCTTTTTCGCGATGCTGTTCGCCACGGTGGAAGCGGCGCACCGGCTCGACTTCACGCAGGTGCGGGATCTCGTCTCGATGTTCATCAAGTTCGGCGGCGAAGTGCTGCTCGGCGGTGCGATCCTGGTGATCGGTTTCTGGCTCGCCAACCTCGCCTACGACGCGATCAGCCGCGCCAGCGAACGCACCGGTGTCGCGCGGCTGGCACGCCTGGCGATCGTCGGCCTGGTGATCGCGATGGGCTTGCGCGCGATGGGCATAGCCGACGACATCGTCAACCTCGCCTTCGGCCTGACGCTGGGTTCGGTTGCGGTGGCCTTCGCCCTCGCCTTCGGCCTGGGCGGCCGAGAAGCGGCAGGACGCCAGATGGAGCACTGGCTGTCCCAGCTGCGGAAAGACTAGCCGGCGATCGAGCGAGCGACAACCCGGGCGATGGCGCCAATCACCTCGGGCCGCTCGCCGATGGGCGGCTCGACGCTGATCGCGAGATCCGGAAAGCGCTCGCGCAACTCCGCCACCAGCTTCGGCAGGTCGGCCTTCAGATGGCCGCCCGAGCCGAAGAACACCGGTACCACCCTGAGATTGCGCACGCCTTCGGCACGCAGCGCTGTCGCGCAATCCGGCAGCGAGGGCTGCATCAATTCGAGAAAGGCGAGCACGATGCGCTCGCCGGGCAGCAAGTCGGCAAGCTCGATTACGAGCTGTTGGAACGGGCGCGCCCACTGCGCGTCGCGCGCGCCGTGGGCGAAGAGGATGAGGGCTTGTTTTGCCACGCGTCGATTATCTGCGACGCCGCCGCTTCGCGATAGACCTCGCCCAGCAGGATCAGCATCGGGCCGCCTGAACCCCGGGCCGCCACCGCTTCGAGATCACGCAGCGATCCGGTAAAGCGGTTTGCATCGGACAAGGATGTGTTTTCAACCACGGCCACGGGCGTCGCTGGAGATTTGCCGGCGGCTATCAGCGCGCGCGATATCTCCACCGCCTGCCCCGCGCCCATGTAGATCGCGGCGGTGTCGGCGGCCAGTACCGCCTTGACCCAGTCGTTCGGCCGCTCGCCCGCCGCCGCGCGCGGCGTGACGAATACGACGGAGCGCGAAACGCCCCTGCGGGTGAGCGACACGCCGGACTCGGCGGCGGCGGCAAGCGCAGCGGTGACGCCCGGGACGACTTCGACGCGGATGTGCCGCGCCTTCAGGTAGGCGATCTCCTCGTGCGCGCGCCCAAACAGCATCGGGTCGCCGCCCTTGAGGCGTACCACCACCTCGTGCTTGCGCGCCGCGTCCGCGAGCCGTTTGTTGATGAAGGCCTGCGCGGTCGACAGCCGGCCGCTGCGCTTTCCCACCTCTACCCTGTTCTTGGTGGGGACAAGGGAAAGAATTTCCTGCGGCACCAACGCATCGTGGAAGACGATGTCGGCGCGCTCGAGCAGGCGCGCTGCGCGCAGCGTGAGCAGGTCCGCAGCGCCTGGGCCGGCGCCCACGAGGAATACCGTTCCGCTCACTCGATCATTCCCGCGGCGACCGTCTGGTTGCTGACTTCGTCGATCAGGATGAAGGCGCCAGTGGCGCGGTCCGCCGCATAGGCGTCCACGAACACCGGCTGCTGCACTGCGATCTCCGCATGAAAGATGTCGTTCATCCGCACTCCGCCCTCGAGCGGGGCCTGGTCCAGCGTATGCACGTCGACGCGATAGTTGATCGAAGCGAGTCTTGCCTTGACCGTGCGCGTGGTGTGCTTGAGGAGGTAGCTCCCTTGCGGCGCGAGCGCCTCGCCCGAGAGCCAGCACAATTTGGCCGAAAAGCCGCGCGCCGGCCGCGGCACGCGGTGCGCGTCCACGATCATGTCGCCGCGAGAAACGTCGATCTCATCCGCCAGCTGCAGGGCGATCGAATCGCCCGCCGTCGCCGAGCCGATCGCGCCTTCCAGCACGGCAATGCCTTTCACCCGCGTGCGGCGGCCTGAGGGAAGCACGATGACTTCGGCGCCGGACTGTATCGTGCCGGCGGCGACGCGGCCCTGGTAATTGCGCGCGCTGCCGCGCGCCACATACTGGACCGGAAAACGAAAGGGCAAGGAGGTATTGGCGCTCCCCTCGTCCACTACCTCGAGCGCTTCCAGCAGCGTCGGGCCCGTGTACCAGCCGAGTTGCGCGCCGCGCTCGACCACCATGTCGCCGCGCAGCGCGGACAGGGGGATGAACTGCAGGTTCGGGATGGCGAGCGGCGCCGCGAAGCGCTCGAAATCGGCGCGCACGGATTCGAATGCATCCCGCCGGTAGCCGGCGAGATCCAGTTTGTTCACCGCCACCAGCACGTTGCGGATGCCGAGCAGGTGCGCGATCAGCAGGTGGCGCTTGGATTGCGGCAGCAGCCCCTTGGTCGCGTCCAGCAGGATCACCGCGGCATCCGCCGTCGAAGCGCCGGTCACCATGTTGCGCGTGTACTGCTCGTGGCCGGGCGTATCGGCGATGATGAACTTGCGCCGCGCCGTGGCGAAGTAGCGGTAGGCGACGTCGATCGTGATGCCCTGCTCGCGTTCGGCCTCCAGGCCGTCCGTGAGCAACGACAGGTCGGGTTCCTGGAAGCCGCGTTTCTTCGACGCCTGCGTGATCGCCGCGAGCTGGTCCTGCAGGACCGTGCGAGAGTCGTGCAGCAGCCGGCCGATCAGCGTGCTCTTGCCGTCGTCCACGCTGCCGCAGGTGATGAAGCGCAACACGCCGAGATCGGCGACGCGGTTCCTTTCGATTTCGCCCAGCAGGCTCATCAGAAATAACCTTCCTTCTTGCGCCGCTCCATGGAAGCGTCGGAGGTCTGGTCGTCCATGCGCGTCGCGCCGCGCTCGGTGAGCGTCGAGGCGATGGTTTCCGCGATGATCGAGGGCACGTCGGCGGCGACGGATTCGACCGGGCAGGTGCAGCTGATGTCGCCCACGGTGCGGAAGCGGACCGACAACTCCTCGCCTTCATCTTTTGAATTCGACATGAAGAGAAAACCCTTCTTCCTGACTACCTTGCGGCGGTGCGCGTAGTAGATCGAGGGCACGGCCAGTTTCTCGCGCCCGATGTACTGCCAGACGTCGAGTTCGGTCCAGTTGGAGATCGGGAACACGCGCACATGCTCGCCCTTGTGCACGCGCGTGTTGTAGAGGTCCCAGAGCTCGGGGCGCTGGTTCTTCGGATCCCATTGGCCGAACTCGTCGCGGAAGGAGAACACGCGCTCCTTGGCGCGCGCCTTTTCCTCGTCGCGGCGCGCGCCGCCGATCGCGGCGTCGAAGCCGAACTCGGCGATGGCTTCCAGCAGCGTCACCGACTGCGCGGCATTGCGGCTTTCGTCTGCGGAGCGCAGCCGCACCGTGCCGCGCGCGATCGAATCCTCGACCGAGCGCACGATCAGGCGCTCGCCCAGTTCGGCCGCGCGCGCGTCGCGGAACGCGATCACTTCCGCGAAGTTATGCCCGGTGTCGATATGCATCAGCGGGAACGGGAAGCGGCCGGGCCGGAAGGCCTTCTCGGCGAGCCGCAGCAGCACGATCGAATCCTTGCCGCCCGAGAAGAACAGCACCGGATTGGCGGCCTCGCCCGCGACCTCGCGCAGGATGTAGATGGCTTCCGACTCCAGCCAGTCGAGGTGCGTACGCTCGCGCTTCACGGGTTCGCCCTTTCCCTGACCAGCTTTCCATCGGGCGAGAAATGGATGCCGCACTCGCTGGCAGCCCGCGATTCCCACCACCAGCGGCCTGCGCGCGCGTCCTCGCCGGCGACCACGGGCCGCGTGCAGGGCGCGCAGCCAATGGAACGGTAGCCCTGGTCATAGAGCGGGTTGTAGGGCACGTCGTAGCGGCGGACATGCGCCCAGACCTCGTCCTCGCTCCAGTCCGCAAGGGGATTGAATTTCTTCAAATTGAAATTCTCATCCCATTCTTCAAGACCGATTTCCGTCCGGGAAACCGATTGCCCGCGCCGCAGGCCGGTAATCCAGGCCTGCTTGCCCGCCAGCGCGCGTCGGAGCGGCTCCACCTTGCGGATCTCGCAGCATTGCCTGCGCAGTTCCGCGCTCTCGTAGAAGGCATCGCGGCCGAAGCGCACCACGTACTGGCTCACCGCATCGGCGCGCGGCTGGTAGACGCGCACCGCGAGACCGTAGCGCCGCTCCACGCGGCCGATGAGGTCGAGCGTGTCGCCGTGCAGCCGGCCGGTGTCCAGCACGAAAATTTCGATGCCGAGCCCGGTACGGCCGATCAAATCGGCAAGCACCATGTCTTCTACGGACAGGCTCGAGGCGAGCGCCGCGGGACGATGATCCCGCGCGATCCTGGCGAGCAGGTCGCGCGCAGCCGATTCCCGGTTCATCGCCCGACGCGCCTGCGGAACAGCGGCACCGGCTGCGCAGCCGTCGCCTGGTAGGACTCGCTGATATCGCCGAACGCGGCAAGCGCGGCCTGGACATCTTCGCCTTCGCGCAGTTGAAAGGAGTCGAATCCGCATTGCGCCATCAACTGCAGGTGGTCGCGCGCCACGACGCCTACCGCGCGCAGTTCGCCCTTGTAGCCGTAGCGTTCGCGCAGCAGGCGCGCGATCGAGTAGCCGCGCCCGTCGCCGTACTTCGGGAAATTGACCGCGATGACCTTGAGCCCGGGCAGCCGCTCCGCGAGCGAGCGCGGATCGTCCGTCGGCTCGAGCACCACCAGGTCAGGCGGCGAGGGCTCGTCGACGATCTGCCGGTTTTTGATCAAGGTTGGCATAGACGTGTTTCTTGAAAGGTTCGACGCCGGCGCGGTGCACCACGTCGACGAAACGCTCGTGCTCGCTCTCGCGCAGCTCGAGGTAGGTCTCGATCAGGCGTTCCACGACGTCCGGTACGTCGGCGCGAGCAAAAGATGGGCCGATGACTTTTCCGAGCGCGGCCGGGGATTGGTTTCCGCCAATCTCGACCTGGTACCACTCCTCGCCGTTCTTATCCACGCCGAGGATGCCGATGTGGCCGACATGGTGGTGGCCGCAGGCGTTCATGCAGCCTGAAATGTTCAGATCCAGTTCGCCGATGTCGTGCAGGTAGTCCAGGTCGTCGAAACGCCGCTGGATGGCCTCGGCCACCGGAATCGACTTGGCGTTCGCGAGCGAGCAGAAATCGCCCCCCGGGCAGGAAATGATGTTGGTCAGCAAGCCGATGTTCGGCGTGGCGAGGCCGAGGTTGCGCAATTCCTGCCACAGGCCGTGCAGTTCGGCCTGCTTCACGTCGGCGAATACCAGGTTCTGCTCATGGGTCACGCGCAGTTCGCCGGACGAATAGTGGTCCGCCAGGTCCGCGATGTGCTCCATCTGGGCCGAGGTGACGTCGCCCGGCGGCACGCCAGTCTTCTTCAGCGACACCGTGACCGCGGCGTAGCCCGCCTGCCGGTGCGGATGCACGTTGCGCTTGAGCCAGGCGGCGAACGGCGTCTTCACCGCCGGATATGAGATGTCCTGCAGGCGTTCATATTGCGGGCGCGTGAAGCGGCCCTCGATGCGCCGGATCTCCGCCCAGGTAACCGTCGCCGGTCCGTCCCTCAGGTGCTCCCACTCCGCGTCGACTTCCTCGCGGAACTTGTCGACGCCGCGCTCCTTCACCAGGATCTTGATGCGCGCCTTGTGGATGTTGTCGCGCCGGCCGTAGCGGTTGTAGACGCGCAGGATCGCGTCAAGGTAAGTCAGCAGATGGCGCCACGGCAGGAACTCGCGAATCACGTGGCCGATCGCGGGAGTGCGGCCGAGGCCGCCGCCGACGATTACCCGGAAGCCGATTTCCTGCTCCGCGTTCTTGATGGCATGCAGGCCGATGTCGTGCACGTAGGTCGCGGCGCGGTCGGCAACCGCGCCGTTCACCGCGATCTTGAATTTGCGCGGCAGGTAGTTGAACTCCGGGTGGAAGGTCGACCACTGCCGGATCAGCTCGCACCAGACGAAGGAGTCGACGATCTCGTCGCGCGCCACGCCGGCGAACTGGTCGGCGGTGATGTTGCGCACGCAATTGCCCGAGGTCTGGATCGCGTGCATCTGCACCGTGGCCAGCTCGGCGAGGATCTCGGGCACCTCTTCGAGCTTCGGCCAGTTGAGTTGCAGGTTCTGGCGCGTGGAAAAATGGCCGTAGCCGCGGTCGTAGCGGCGCGCGATGTCGGCGAGCTTGCGCATCTGCCGCGACGACAGCAGGCCGTAGGGAATCGCGATGCGCAGCATCGGCGCGTAGCGCTGCACGTAGAGGCCGTTGCGCAGCCTGAGCGCGCGGAAATCGTCCTCGGACAGCTTGCCGTCGAGGAAGCGGCGGGTCTGGTCGCGGAACTGCGCGACGCGCTCGTCCACCATGCGCTGATCGATGTCGTCGTACAGGTACATGGATCAGGCGCCCGCGAAGGCCGTCCGGCGGCCCCGGAAGAACGCGTAGAGGAGCCACGCATCCAGCAGCACCGCGAGCGCCATCGGGCCGTAGGCGAGCGGGCCCTGCGCAAGCTTCAGTTCGGCGAGCACGCGCGACAGGCCGAAACCGACGAGCCAGAGGTCGAAGCTCATGCAGACGCGGCGGAAGGTCTCCGCATCGATACGGCGGATGGCGAAGGCGCCGAGCGGAATGCCGAGCAACACGGCTGGAACGATCGTCGAAGTGATCGCCAGGCTGTCGGC
>DATJYN010000077.1:0-25794 GCA_035499575.1 Burkholderiales bacterium
GCTGGAGCGCAAGGTTAGATTCACGTTTTGACCTCGTCGCTTTTTCCACGACGCCGCAGTGCGAAAACTGTCGTGATCGCAATTATTAGATAGGCGAACGGCGCTACGGCGATATGCCAGAGCACTATCAAACCGTCGAAAAATCCGTGATCGCGAACCACGGTAGCTGCCACAATTGGCACGACGGAAGTAAAAAACTTTCCACTAACTAGGTCCGGAAGCATCGGCGGAAAGTAGATAGATAACATCGCCACACAGACAGCAAGCGCGACCCACAGTCCAGGGCGTCTCCTGCCTATCATTAACCATGCAGCAAGGATGCTAGCGCTGAAGGTGATGACATTTATTGCCCAATGCCATCGTTGTTCTGCCATAAACGAGTTGTAACGTTTTTCAACGTCACTATTTTCCGGAGCGGCCCCACCACGATCAATACGCAGTGAACTTTCCGCCAAGTCGTGTAATGCTTGGTTTGGGTCTTGTGGAGGCATAACGCCAGGCAGTAACGCTATCGAACAGACCAACAAGGCCACCCCAATCCAGAAAATTGCGTCCTGTTTCATCCGTGAATCTAACGTTCAATCATAAGAAGTAATGCGGCTTATCTTAGACCCGAATTCCTGAACTTGCCGTCAACGCCTTCTGGAATCATGGCGTTACAGTACTGGTGGATAACCCGTGGGGAAGATAGGCCGCAGAAATGGCACAAGTTCCTGATCCACAAGAAAGACAGGACTCAGCGGTAAAACGGCCGCGACTTCGAGAGCAGTTGCACGAAGCGATACGGCGGCGCAACTACAGCCGACGCACCGAGCAGTCGTACTGGTTCTGGATCCGCTGGTTTATCCGCCACAACGGGGTGCGCCACCCGGCGACGATGGGCGCCGCCGAGGTGGAAGAATTCCTGTCCTGGCTGGCGACCCAGAGAAATGTTGCGGCGGCAACTCAGAATCAGGCGCTCTCAGCGCTCTTGTTTCTGTACAAGGAATTGCTTGGGCAAAACTTGCCCTGGTTCAAGGATCTGGTTCGCGCCCAGCGCCCGGTACGCAAGCCGGTGGTGCTGTCGCGTGCCGAAGCGCAGAGGTTGCTCGCGCAGATGCAAGGCACGAAATGGCTGATGGCGAGTTTGCTATACGGCGCCGGGCTGCGGCAGATCGAGTGCCTGCAATTGCGCGTAAAGGATGTGGACTTCGCGTACCGGCAAGTGCTGGTGCGCGACGGCAAGGGGGCGAAGGACCGGGTGACGATGTTGCCGGAACAGGCGGTACAGCCGCTGCAAGCGCACCTCGGGCGCGTACGCGCGCTGCACCAGCGCGATCTCGCCGCGGGACACGGCGAGGTGAGTCTCCCCTATGCTCTTGCCCGCAAATATCCCCGTGCCGGGAAGGAATGGGCATGGCAGTTCGTGTTTCCCTCGGGCATCCTTTCCGCGGATCCGGATTCGGGAGTGATCCGCCGCCACCATGTTTTCCCGGACACACTGGGGCGCGCGGTCAAGGCGGCGGCGCGCGCGGCGCGCATTGTGAAGCCGGTGAGCTGCCATACGCTGCGGCACTCGTTTGCCACGCATCTGCTCGAAGGCGGATACGACATCCGCACGGTCCAGGAATTGCTCGGTCACAGCGACGTCAGCACGACGATGATCTACACGCACGTGCTCAACAAGGGCGGCCGCGGTGTGAGCAGTCCGTTGGACATGACGCCTCGCAGCGAGCCGCCAAGATAGGCGGCGGGCGGTTCCGCCTGGAGCGCTATTTCTTTTTCTTCCCGCCTTTGTCGGGCATCAGCACGAAGTCGTAGTGAGCGGCGGCGACGCCATCCTTGTTCTTCTTGAAGTCGATGATCAGATCCGGCTTGACGCCGAACACGGCGTCGGAGTCCAGGTACTTGCCGCCCTTCACGAAGAGGTGCGTGATCAGCGGCTTGTAGCCCTTGGCGGTGATCCAGAAATGCAGGTGCGGCGGGCGCATGGGATGGCGCCCGGTCGCGGTCAGCATGCGGCCGACCGGGCCGTCGTGCGGCACCGGGTAGTGCAGCGGCTTCACGCAATAGAAATGAAATCGCCCGCTGGCGTCTGTATGGAACACGCCGCGCAGGTTCATCGCCTTGCCCTTCTGCGAATCGTAGAAGCCGTCGGCGCCCGCCTGCCAGACGTCCATCTTCGCGCCGGCGACGGCCCGGCCCCTGCGGTCGCGCACGCTGCCGGTCACCAGGCAGCGCACGCCGTCCGAGCGCTTCTTCGAGATGTTCGCGCCCAGCTTGTACTGCGGCGCCTTCTCGCGGTGGAACGGCCCGAGCACGGTGGATTCGGTGGTGCCCGCGCCCGCCTTGTAGTTGATGGCATCCACCAGCATCGACACGCCGAGCGTGTCCGACATCAGGATGAACTCCTGGCGCATGCCGGTCGACCAGTGGCCGGTCTCGGTGAGGAACTGGACGCCCTTGAACCATTCCTCCTGGGTCGGCCTCACGTCGCGCACGAAGTCGTGCATGTGCCTGATGAAACTCGTCATCACCCGCTTGAGGCGCGGGTTCTTCGTGTTGCGGATGCGGCGCAGCACGTCTGCAGTAAATTTCACCTCGCTGAATTTGCGGACGGCCATGGCAATCTCCTCTCGGCAGGATGCTAACATCGCCCGCAGGAGGAATTACCCATGAAAATCGCCGCCGCGCTGCTTGCCGCCCTGCTCGCGTTTCCCGTGCAGGCGCAGGACAAGACCCTCAAGTTCGTGCTCGGCTATCCGCCCGGCGCATCGAGCGACATCCTCACGCGCCTGCTCGCGCAGAAGATGGGCAGTTCGCTCGGCATGACCACCATCGTGGAGAACAAGACCGGCGCCGGCGGCATGGTCGGCACCGAGGCGGTGAAGAACATGGCGGGCGACGCCAACGTGCTGCTGCTCTCGCCGCTCGCGCCGATGGTCGCCTTTCCCCATTCGCATGGTGCGCTGGTGCGCTATGACCCGTTCAAGGACTTCACGCCCGTCGCGCACGTGACCAACTTCCAGATCGCGCTGGTGGTGAACGCCGACTTGCCGGTCAAGACGGTCGCCGACTACGTGGCGCTCGTGAAAAAGGACCCGACGGCCGGCAACTACGCCTCGGCCGCGGCCGGCAGCCTGCCGCACTACGTGGGCGTCATGATGGCGCGCGCGACCGGCCTGCAGATGACGCACATTCCCTACCGCGGCACCGCCCCCGCCGAGCAGGCGCTCGCCGCCGGCGAAGTCAAGGCGGCCATGTTCGTCCTGTCCGACGCGCTTACGCTGGTGCACAACGGCAAGGGGCGGTTGCTCGCCATCGCAGGCGCAACCCGCTCGCCGATGGCGCCCGAGGTCCCCACCTTCAAGGAGCTGGGCATGGACATCGAGGCGAGCGCCTGGTACGCGCTCTTCGCACCCGCCGGCGTTCCCAAGGACGTCATCGACCGCTATGCAAAGGCGGCCATCGAGGCGGTCAACGCGCCCGATATCAAGGCGCGCCTGGAACAGATCGGCCTCGAGCCGACCGGCTACGGGCCGGCGGAGCTGGCGAAAATCCTGCGCACCGACTACGACAAGTGGGGGCCGGTGATCAAGGCCTCGGGCTTCAAGCCGTAGCGGGCCCCCGCCCGAGAGTGAACATCCTCTTCGCCTCGACCAAGGAGAAGCCGGAATTCTGGTTTCCCTTGCTGCAGAAACTGCTGCCCGCCGACCGGTTCTTCGCCTGGCCCGACAACAACGGCGGCGATATCGACGTCGCCGTCGTGGCCACGCATCCGAAGGGCGCGCTCGCCGGCCTGCCGAAGCTGCGGCTGATCCAGTCCCTGTGGATGGGCGTCGAGAACATCGTCGCCGATCCCGACCTGCCTGAGGGTGTTCCGGTCGCGCGCCTGATCGATCCCGGCATGGTCGCCGCGATGGGCGAAACCGTCATCGCCTTCGTGCTGGACTGGCACCGGCATTTCTGGTGCTATCGCCAGTTCCAGAAAGACCGGCTGTGGAAACGCCGCCGGCAGTACCTGGCCTCGGACCGCATGGTGGGCATCCTCGGCCTCGGCGAACTCGGCAGCACCATCGCCGCAAAACTGCACGCCATGAACTTCCACGTCGCCGGCTGGAGCCGCCGGCCGAAGTCGCTGGACGGCGTCTACTGCTCGACCGACCTGGATGAAGTGGTCCGGCGCAGCGACGCGCTGGTCTGCCTTTTGCCCCTGACGGAAAAAACGCGTGGAATCATGAATTCAAAAACTCTTTCCCTCATCAGGAAAGACGGCTGCGTGATCAACGTCGCTCGCGGCGGCCATGTGGTGGTTCCGGACCTGCTGGCGGCGCTCGATTCGGGCCACCTCGCCCACGCCTACCTGGACGTCTTCGAGGCCGAACCGCTGCCCGCGGACAGCCCGCTCTGGTCGCATCCCGGCATCACGCTCACGCCGCACATCGCCGCGCTCTCCGAGCCGCGCACCTCGGTCGGCAAGGTCGCCGAGAACATCGAGCGCGTGCGCCACGGCGAGCGCCCGCTCAATACCGTGGACTTCGAGGCAGGCTACTGAAATGATGAAAAAAGACATCAGGATTCCTTCGGCCGGCGGCAAGACCTTCGACTGCCACGTGGTCGTGCCCGAAGCGAAGCAGAAGGTGCCCGCCATCGTGCTCGCCTCGGCGATCCACGGCGTCGACCAGGACATCCGCGACCTCGCGGAAGCGTTCGCGGCGCGCGGCTGCATCGCGGCGGCGCCGGATCTCTTTTCGCGCTCGGTGCCGGGGCCGCTGAAGCGCGACGACCCGCGCTCGCAGCCGCGCGGACAGCCGCGGCTCGAGAAGATCAAGGCCGGCGAGCAGGACCTCGCCGATACGCTGGCGATGCTGAACAGGGAGCCGCTGTTCAACGGCCGTGCAGCGGTGATCGGCTTCTGCTACGGCGGGCCCTACGCGATCCTGGGACCCAAGCGCCTCGGTTATGCGGCCGGCATCTCCTGCCACGGCACGCAGATGCTCGACTACATCAAGGAACTGGAAGGCGTGACGCAGCCGGTCTGCATCATCTGGGGCGACCAGGACGTGATGGCGCCGGCGCCGGTGCTGGAGGCCTACCGCGCCGTGCCCGCGCGCATGAAGAACGTCGAGGTGCACGTCTTCCCCGGGGTGCTGCACGGCTACATGATGAAGGGCGCGCCGCAGGCCTACGACCGGAAGCTCTACGATTTTTCCATGGGCCGCGCGTTCGCGATCCTGGAGGAACTGCGCTAGCGCCGGAACATCGGCAGCAGCGAGTAGCGGCAGAGCGTGGCGCCGCACTCCGCGAGGATCGTCCCCATCAGGATCACGACCGGCTGCCGCCAGGGATTCGGGCTGACCTTGCACAGCACGGTCAGCCCCGGGTGCTCGGCATAGGCGGGCTTCACGCTGCTCAGATCGATGCAGGCCTCGATCTCCGCATTCGAGTCGAGCAGCGTGCCGAGCCAGGGGCGCTCGGCCTTCACGTTCGCCCTGCGCTCGCGCGCATAGTTCAACGCGAAGCGCGCCTGCGAATAATGGTCCGCGCGGATCGCGTTCAGGCGGTCATAGTGCTCCGCGGTATCGCCGAGCGCGAGATCGCAGGCGCCGGCTGCGCACTTGAGCACGGCTTTCACCTGCCGCGAGCTCTTGCCGACGGCTGCCGGCACGTACGCCTCGTAGGTGCCATCGAATTCGGCGGGATCGGCGGCGGGCGGCGCCTGGCGCGGCTTGCCGGGGTCGGCGGCCTGCGCATGGCAAAGCGCGCTCGCGCAGAGAAACATCGCCAGCGCCGCGGACCTCATGGACCGGGCGTCTCCCCGAGCCCGCCCAGGTCCTTTGCATCGACGAAGACGAGCGACTCCGAGTTGACGCAGTGCCGCTGTCCCGTGGGGCGCGGGCCATCGTCGAAGACGTGCCCCAGGTGGCAGTCGCAACGCGCGCACAGGATCTCCACCCGGCGCATGCCGTAGCTGTTGTCCGCATGCTCGACGACGTTCTCCTTCGCCACCGGCTGGAAGAAGCTCGGCCAGCCGGTGCCGGATTCGAATTTCGATTCCGAGGAAAACAGCGGCAGCCGGCAGCAGATGCAGGCATAGGTTCCGCTCTTCTTGTTGTCGAGCAGCAGCCCGCAGAACGGGCGCTCGGTGCCCTTGCCGCGTGCGATTTCGTACTGCTCGCGCGTGAGCCGCTTCTTCCATTCCGCGTCGCTCTTGACGACCTTCGGGCCGTCGACCGGAACGAGCTTCGCGGATTTGTCGTAGACGTAGACCTTCATTGCCTCTCCTTCAGGGCAGCGGCCGCGCCGTCGGCAAGCACCTGGCAGCCGAGCACGATGTCCTCGTCGCGGCTGTTTTCGGAGAAATCGTGGCTGATGCCGCCGATCGACGGGATGAACAGCATTGCCGCGGGCAGGCTCGCGGAAACGATGCCCGCGTCGTGGAAGGCGCCGCTCGGCAGGCGCATCCAATTGCCCGGCGCGTGCTTTTCCGCCGCCGATTCGAGATGCTTGCGCAGGCCTTCGTCCATTTTCGTCGGCGCGATCGGCGCACGCGCGGGCGTGGCCTCGATCTTCACGCCGCCGCGCGCGTTCATCTCGGCGACGATGCGCCCGGCGATCTTCTCGAAGGCTTCCAGCGGCGCCTCGGAGGCGTCGCGGAACTGCAGGTCGAGATCGGCGTAGCCCGGCACGATCGAAGCCGCGTTCGGCTCGACCTTCAGGCGGCCCATGGTCCAGACGGTGCGCTCGCCGGCCGCCTTGGGAAATTCCGTGTTGATGCGGTGCGCGAGCTCGTAGAGCGCCGCGGAGGCGTCCCGGCGCGTCTTCATCATCGTGGTGCCCGCGTGGTTCTGCTGGCCCCTGAAAACGAACCGGATGCCGCGCAGGCCGACGATGTCGGTCACCACGCCGATGCGCTTGCCGGTATCTTCCAGCGTGGGGCCCTGCTCGATGTGCGCCTCGATGAAGCCCGCGTAGCGCTCGCGCGGCAGCTTGAGGCGCGGCACGCCGGCGAGGCCCGCCTGCTGCAGCGCTTCCGCGAGCGGGATGCCGTCCTTGTCCACCGCGCCCTGCTCCATTTCCGGCGTCAGCCCGCCGATCAGCGAACGGCTGCCCAGGCAGCCGACGAAGCGCGATTCCTCGTCCTGGAACGACACGACGTCCAGCGGCAGCTCGCGAGTCGTAGTGTCCGCAGCCAGCGAACGCGCCACTTCGAGCGCGTAGATCACGCCCAGCGCCCCGTCCAGCCAGCCGCCCGTGGGCTGCGTATCGGAATGCGAGCCGACGAGGAGCGCCTTGCCGGGCTTTTTCGAGCGGCCGAGCACGTTGCCCACGCCGTCGATGCTCGCGTCCAGCCCGGCCTCCGCATAGCGGGCCTTCAGCCAGTTGCGCGCCTCCATGTCCTTGGCGCTGAAGGCCGGCCGTACAACTCCGATGCCCTGTGCGCCGATGCTGCGCAGCTCGCGAAGGTCGGAGAGAAGGCGTTTGCCGTCAATAGTTGGCATGGCGCGGATATTCTAAGTTGTATCATCGGCAGCGTGGACGAACTCAAAACCGACCTCAAGACGCTGGGCCGCTACCAGGTCAAGGGCGTGCTCGGCAAGGGCGCGATGGGCCTGGTCTACGACGGCCTCGACCCCGGACTGAACCGCCGGGTCGCGATCAAGACCATCCTCACGCGCAAGCTCGACGCGGAGGCCGCGCGCATGGTCGGCGTGCGCTTCGAGCGCGAGGTGCGCGCCGTGGCGCGCCTGAACCACCGCAACATCGTCCAGGTATACGACTTCGGCGCCGAAGGCGATCTCGCCTTCATCGTGATGGAGCATATCCAGGGCAAGGAGCTCAAGGACAGCTTCGACGCGAAGGAGCGCTTCGACCTGCGGACCGTCTTCCGCATCATGGGCGAGCTGCTCGATGCACTCGACTTCGCGCACGAGGCCGGCGTCATCCACCGCGACATCAAGCCGGCCAACGTGATGCTCGACGCCAGCGGCCACCCCAAGCTCACCGATTTCGGCGTCGCGCGCGTTGCCGAGCCCGAAGGCGACGAAGCCGAGAAGACCAAGGTCGGCACCATCGTCGGCACCCCGTCCTACATGTCGCCGGAGCAGATGCAGGGGGCGCCGATAGACCGGCGCACCGACATCTTCTCGGCCGGCGTCCTGTTCTACGAGTTCCTCACCGGGCAGAAGCCCTTCGAGGGCACGCAATGGGCGCTGGCGAAGAAAATCATCCAGGACGACCCGGCCTGGCCCTCCACGCTCGTGCAGATCCCGGTGGAGATCGACCTTGTGGTCGCGCGCGCCCTCGCCAAGGCGCCCGAGCACCGCTACCAGACCGCGCGCCAGTTCGCCAACGCCCTGCAGCGCATCCTCAAGGGCCAGCAACCGGAAGATGCCACCGACGGTCTGCCGCCCCTGCCGACTGCCGCGCAGGAAACGGAGCCGGCGCCGCATGACAACGAAGCGGAAAAGGAATTCTGGAACGAGGTCAAGGACAGCGACGACCCCGAGGACCTGGCGCTGTACGTCGAGCAATTCCCGCGCGGCTCCTTCGTCAAGCTGGCGCAGGAAAAAATAGCCGCGCTGGGCGGCAAGAAGGACTAGCCACCCTGCCATGAAAAGCGCCCGATCGAAGGCCGTTGCAATGCTCGCCGCCTTCCTGCTGGCGGCGGGCGGGCCGGCCTTCGGCAAGGGCGAGATTGCCTCGCCGGAACTGCTCGACAGGATCAAACCGGGCGTCACCACGGCGCAGCAGGTGACGGAGATCCTCGGCCCGCCCTGGAACGTGGCCCGCTTCGCGGCGCGCGGGGTGGAATCCTGGGACTACCGGCTGCTGCAGGGCGGGAGAAACGTCGACATCTCGATCGAAATCGGCAGCGACGGCATCGTGCGCAGCATCCAGAGGATCCAGAAGTTCGGACCCTGACCCGGCCGAACCGCCCCGGCGGCCGGGCGTCCGGCTATTTTCCCGGCAGTTTGCGCAGCGTGTGGCGGCGATTTTTCGTGAACGGCCGCACCTGCGCCGGCCAGCGGCCCTTCTCCACCGCGGCCGCCCAGGCCGCGCTGGTCAGCACTTCCGCGCTCTCGAGCTCGTAGACGGCGCTGTGCTTCGGCTCGTCCTCGAAGGCGATGGTCTTCACCTCGCCGCCGATGCTCATCTTCAGCGGCGCCAGCGTGGTGCGCGTGACGGCGAGCACGCCGGGCACTTTCAGCAGCTCGGGCACGTGCTCGGTGTCGTAGACCTCGTTGAAGAGGGCCTCCTTGGCCGGCTCGACGTCCATGGCGGCGGTAAAGAGGTAGCGCGTGCGGGGGTGCATCCTTCGCTCCTGTCCCGGGAAGGGCAAAGAGCGGATTCTAATGCCCGCTAGGGCTATTCCCGCGGGTCGCTGACGAAACCGATGCGCTGCAGGCCCGCGCGGGAGGCCGCGGCAAGCACGCGCGCCACGCGCCGGTACTCGATCGCTCCGTCGGCACGCAGGTGAAGTTCGGGCTGTGGAGCAAGCCTCGCCGCGGTGCGCATCCTCGCTTCCAGCGACGCCTCCTCGACCGGTTCGCCGTTCCACCAGAGGCGGCCCTGCGCGTCGATCGCGAGCTGGATGCTGTCGCGCTTCACCACGTTCGGCGCCGAGCTCGCCTTCGGAAGATCGACTTTCACCGCATGCGTGAGCAGGGGCGCCGTAATGATGAAGATCACGAGCAGCACCAGCATCACGTCGATCAGCGGGATCATGTTGATCTCCGCCATCGGCCGCGGCGCGTCGCCGCCCGGAAGCCCGCCGAAAGCCACCTCAGCGCGCTCCCGCCCGCATCGCTGCGCCGGTCGTCAGCAGCGCGAACAGCTCGTGTGCGAACGCATCGAGCTCGGCGGCGACCACGCGGTTGCGCCGCCCGAAGCCGTTGTACGCGAGCACGGCGGGAATCGCCACCGCGAGGCCGATGGCCGTCATGATCAGGGCCTCGCCCACCGGGCCCGCCACCTTGTCGAGCGTGCCCTGGCCGGAGAGGCCGATGCTGACCAGCGCATGATAGACGCCCCAGACCGTGCCGAACAGGCCAACGAAGGGCGCCGTCGCCCCGATCGAAGCGAGCAGCGTGAGCCCGGATTCGGCGCGCGGCGCCTGAGCGGCGATCTCGCGGCGCATCGCCCGCGTCAGGAACTCGTGGGCGCCGCCCGCCTCGTCCAGGCGCCGCGCCCCGTGCGCCGCGTGATGCCGAGCCGCGCGCAGCGCGTGCTCCGCGAGTGAGGTGAAGGGATCCGTCCCCGTGCGTTCCTGCAGCAGCCGGCCGGCGGCCTCGAGGTCGGGCGCCGACCAGAACGCGTCGAGGAAGCGCCTCGCGCTGCGGCGCTCGGCGAGCGCGGCGCTCGACTTGGCGACGACCAGGTACCAGGTGGCGACGGACATCGCGAGCAGGATGCCGAGCGCGGTCCGGCCGACCGCGTCGGACTGCGCGAGGAAAGCGGCGAAACCATAGTCGCTGGCGACGTTCACAGGCTCAGCCCTCCAGTGCGAAGCGGATCGGGACCAGCACCCAGGCGGCGACGGCGGCCTCGCCCTGCCGCGCGGGCACGAAGCGCCATTGCTGCACCGCCTCCTGCGCGGCGCTGTCGAGCCGCTCGTGGCCGCTGCTGACGTTCACCAGCACCTTCTGTGCAATGCCGTCCGCGCCGACGTACACGCGCAACACGACCGTGCCCTGCTCGCCGCGGCGGCGCGATATCGACGGGTAGGCGGGCGCGGGATTGCGCAGATAGGCCGCGTCGAAGGACGGCGGCACGACGCGCGGCGCCGGCGC
The DNA here is from genome assembly GCA_035499575.1 of Burkholderiales bacterium. GTDB lineage: Bacteria > Pseudomonadota > Gammaproteobacteria > Burkholderiales > SG8-39 > RBG-16-66-20. The sequence continues at coordinate 10,773 of DATJYN010000077.1, forward strand.
CGCGGCGGGCGCCGCTGGCGCGGGCGCCGCAGGCGGCGCGATCGGTGCAACGAACGAGGCGCCCGCGGCCGGCGCATCCGAGGCGATGAGCGGCGGCGGCTTCGGCGCGCGGACGGCGCGCGGCTCCGCCTTCGGCGCCGCCGGCCGGGGCCGCGGCGGCTCGACCGGCGGGGCCTGGGGCGACGGCGCGAGCAGGCTGACCATGATCGGCACGGACTCGAGCAGCGGGCGCTGCAACGCATCGAACTGCAGCAGCGCCGTGACGGCGACGACATGCAGGACGATCGTGGCAGCGGCGGGCGCGGCCTGCTCCCTCCGGATCACTGGCGCCCCAGCGGTGGTAAATCGGTTGCGGCAGGGAGTCGCTTGGCGTTCGCGAAGGCCGCGCGACCGACGACTTCGGCCTGCTTGATGAAGTCGGTGAACATGCTCTCCATCAGATCCTTAACGTCGGCGGGTGCACGTCGCGGGGTGCCCGCGTCAAAGGGAGGTTCCGGCGCGTATTCGGCGAGAAGCTGGACGCCCTGCGCATATTGCGTGTCGCGCAGGAGGCCGACCAGCGACAGGCCGAAGTCGATCCCCGCCGTGACGCCGCCGCCGGTGATCCTGTTGCGGTCGCGCACCACGCGCCCGTCCGCGGGCGTGGCGCCGAAAACGGGCAGCAGCTTCTTCGTCGCCCAATGGGAGGTCGCCCGGTACCCCTCGAGGAGCCCCGCGCCGCCGAGCACGAGCGAGCCCGTGCACACGGAAGTCACGTAACGCGCACGGCTGCCGCGATCGCGCACGAAGCGCATCGTCGCCGGATCTTCCATTGCCGCGAGCGTGCCACGCGAGCCGCCAGGTACGCAGAGAATGTCCAGATCCCGCGGACACTCGTCGAAAGCCGCGGAGGGTACGAAGACGAGGCCGGCATCGCTCCGCACCGGATCCCGCGTCTTCGCGACGAGGTGGACGGTGGCACCCATGAGACTGGTGAACATGTAGTGGGGTCCGACCATGTCGAGCGCCGTAAATTCCGGATAAATCAGGAAGGCGATCTGCTCCGATCCCATCCAGTGTGGCGGCATCTCGTGCGACATGCCGGCCGAGGCATCCGGCGCCGGTGGCATGTTCCCTTCAGCCCGCACGTCCGGCGTGCGGCCGAGCGATTGCCCGGCTGCTGCTAGCGCGGCGGTTACGACGAATCTGCGACGGCTCGGCATCATGCGGTCTCCTCAGTCGAAGTTGACGCTGATTTGGCCGTAGATCGTCCGTGGCGCCCCGGGAGCAACTTGCCCCCCGAACCAGAGGTAGGGCGTGTAGTACTGCCTGTTCGTGAGGTTCTTGACTGTCAGGGAGGCACGAACCCCTTGCGTCTCGTAGCCGATCCTGGCGTCAAGGATGGAATAGCCATCCGTCTTCCAGCGGTTCTGCGGATCGACGTACTGGCTCGACGCCGAGTAGACCCCGCCACCCGCGCTCCAGCCCGGCAGCACCTTGTCATCGAACTTATAGTTGACCCAGAGGCGCCCGGACTGTTCCGGAACCGAGGGCAGCTTGTTGCCAGACTGCACGCCAGAGCCCGCCGCATCCGCGAAATACGCATCCGTGATGCCGTAGCTGCCCAGCACGCTCCAGTTGCGTCCGAGCTGGTAGATGACGTCGGCTTCGAATCCGCGCGATTTTTGCGTCGACAGGCCGCCGACACCCGCCGCGATCGTGAACGGAACATTCCTGCGCTCGATGTCGAAGGCGGCTAGCGTTCCCGTGAAGGCGTCGTTCAGGTTGAACTTGAGACCGGCCTCGCTTTGCTTCGACAGTTCCGGCGCGGGCTGCGCAAAGGTCTGTGAAAACGGCACCCATTTCATGCCCTCGCCGTAGCTGGCGTAGACTGACAGGGCCTTCGTCAGGTCGACAACGACGCCCGCGCGGGGAAGAAGCCGGGTCTCGTCCGTCTTGAACGTCGTTGGCGGCACAAGGGCGTTCTCGTTATAGGTGATGTTGATCGACGCCAGTCTTGCACCTATCACCAGGTGGACACGGTCGTAGAGCGTCGACTGGAGCTGCGAGTAGGCTCCTTTCGTAATGTAAGTATTGTAGAAATTGAAAAACGAAGCGCCCTCGCCGATGCCAGGGACCGGCCGCGAGTAGGGCACGGTGAACACCGGGTTGCTCAGGTCGACCAGCGCGGGCGGGCATGGGCCCCCGAGCAGAAAGCAGAAATTGCCCAGGGTGTCGACGTTCATGAAGCCATTGTCCTTGACACGGCCGTAGTCGACGCCGAGCAGCAGCGTATTCTGGCTGGGGCCCGCAGCGAATTTCGCCTTGAGCGTCGGGTTAATGCTGAATTCGCGCTGCTTGTCGAACACTTGCACGTTGTTGACATCGAATGTCGAAGGAGGGATCAGGGAGGTCCCGCCGGTGCCGGTGGCATCCAGCAACGGGCTCTGAGAGTTCTGGTTCATCTCGGATGAGCTTACCCGCAACTTGATGTTGGTCGACCAAGTCTCGTTGAACCGGTGATCGAAGGTCGTGGTGGCGCCCTGAATCTTCGAGTAGCTAGGCTCGATGTTGGGAGAGCCGAAGTACAGGCTGCGTTGCACGGTGTACGCGCCGAAGAGGGTTCCATCGACCGGCAGCCCTGGATAGGCCTGCTGGCGGAACTTCGATGCGAAACCCTGGATCGTCAGCGACGTGTCGTCGCGATTCGTCAGCAACAGCGTGGGATTGATGCCGTAGCGGTTCGAGTGAAGGACGTTGATGAAGCTGTCGCTCACCGTGTTTTCGGCGGTCAGGCGGAACAGCACCGTTTTCTGCTCGTTAAGCGGCTGGTTCATGTCGACGTAGCCGTTCCGGTACTGGTAGCTCCCGATTGCGCCGCCCGCCTCGTAGCGCGGATTGTCCATGGGCATCTTGGAGATGACGTTTATTGCGCCACCGACCGGGGAGCCGGCGCCGCCGCCGTACAGAAGCGCGTTCGGGCCCTTCAGGACCTCGATGCGCTCGACGTTGACGAGCCCATCCCGGTCGCCGGCGAGGAAGAGATTGCCGGCGTAGCCGTCGGTCCACTGTTCGGCGCCGAACCCCCTGATCATTACCGGGTCCTGCTGGACGTTGCCGACGGCTCGCGTGTCCACCGGCTGCACGTTGCTGGCGTTCTTGACCGCTTCACTGACGGACACCGCGCCCTGGCTGTCTATCACCGAGCGTGGGATCACCTGGATGTTCTGCGGCAGTTCCTCGGTCGGCGTGTCGGTCCTAGTGGCCGAGGTCGCGCTCAGCGCGCGAAAGCCCTGCACCGGGCCGGCCGCGGTGTTCTCGATCGGCGGCTCGGGCCTCACAACGACTTCCGGCAACGTCTGCTCTTGCGCCCATGCGACTGCCTGGCTCTCGTGCTCGCCGCCTCCGGCGGCCTCGTTGAGCGGCCGGACCGGCGCCCGCACCTCGACCGTCTGCCGCTTGCCGTCCTTGCCTTCGACAACGAGCGTGAGCAGCACCGTGTCGCCCTTCTTCACCTGGCCCTTCAGGTTCATGAGCATGACGTGATAGCCGCCGGGCTTGAGCTCGACGCCGCTGCCCGCCGGGATCGCGATGGACGGGACGGCGCGCATCGTCATGACGTCCTTCTCCATCTTCATCTCGTGCAGTTCGACCACGCCGGCCGCGGGCGAGCTTGCGGACACGAGGCGCGCGTCCGTGGGCGACTCGAGCTTCATGAACGCACCGGTCGCTTTCTGCTGCGGCACGGTGGCGCGTACCCACGGGTCCTTCACAGTGACCTGCGCGGCCGCCGGCAAGGCGGCGAGGCAGAGGGCGCTGACGAGCAGGATGGATCTCATTGTCAATCTCCTTTCGGGAAGCGTTCTTTGATGTCGGCGGCGTCGCACAGGCTCAGTCCCGGAACCGCACGGTCCCGTCAGGCAGCACTTCCCAGGGGCGCGGCGACAGATCGGGCGCGCCGACCGCCGTCGGGAGCGCGGCCTGATCGTCGGCCCGCGGCGGCAGGCGAGGCTCCGACGGCCGCGCCTTTTCGATCGGCACGAGCTGGATCTCCACTGATGTCGGCGGGAAAACGGCCGCCAGTACGCCGGGCACCAGCACCGACATTGCCACGACTACGAGTCCGACGAGATTGACCGCCGTCAGCCAGCGGAACAGCCGGGCCATGAAGGCCTCCTTTCCAGTGCAAACCGATCGCCGCGCCGTAAACGGTCGCGGCAGGACCGCGCCTCGGCTAGGCCGACGGGCGCGTGCTCAGGTCAGGACTGGACGGGAGGCGCCCGCGGGCGGGCGGGCGAAAAGACGGAGCTGCCGAAGAAAACGGCGTGCAGCGGCACCGGCACGACGGCGTCGCCCGCCGGAGCGACCAGCGCCGGGGCGACGCCGGGCGCTACCGCCTGCAGGCGATCGGTGCCTCCGCACAACGGGCAGTGCTTGACGTGCTTTACTGCACCCTTGCCGGGCGCGGGGATGCCGGGAATCTCAATAGAACGAGCCGTGCCATCAGCGGAGCAAATCGTGCCGGACAACTCGCTGATCGCGGGAGTCGCATAGGCGGCGACCGGAAGCAGGGCACTGACCGCAGCGGCCAGGATGGCCAACCATGCTGCGAATCGACGGCGCCGGAACGGCATGAGCGGATTGTAACAAAGACGCGGCGCGGGCGACTCGCCGGGATCTGCGTGGGGAGTAACATAGTTAATATGCGCGTCCACTTTCGCCTCGCGCTTTTCTGCACGTCTCTCCTTCTCTCGGTTGGCGCAGCCGCAGCCGACCTTGAGGGACGGCAGGCGCCCGCCCTGGAGGCGACGCTGCTCGACGGCACGCACTTGCGCCTTGCGGAACTTGCCGGCAAGGTCGTGCTGATCAACTACTGGGCGACGTGGTGCGAACCCTGCCGCGCCGAAATGCCGGCGATCGACGCCTACTACCGCAAATACCGGGACGCGGGACTCGTGGTCATAGCGATCAGCATGGACAAGCCCGCCGACGAGGCAAAAGTCCGCGACGCCATGAAGGCGTTCGCTTTCCAGGCGGCGCTCGTGAAGGACGCGAGCGCCCGGGGCTACGGCAGGATCTGGCGGATCCCGGTCACATACGTGATCGACCGCAAGGGCATCGTCCGCAAGGACGGGTGGTTCGTCGACCACGGCATCGACGAAGCGTCCCTCGATGCGATCGTGACGCCGCTGCTGGACGCGCACTGAGCTTCTTCAGAACGCGATCCGGGCACCGACTGAAAAGACGGCCTTGGGCGCAAGCTGGATGCCGTTGACCTTCTGATAGACGGGCAACTGGACGTTCGCATAGCCGGCGACCTTTTCGGTCGCCAGTACTATCGCGCCGGGAGTGAGGTAGACGAGCGTACCGCCGGTCGAAAACGTGTCGGCCGCGGTGCCCGCGTCCTTGGCCGCGTGCCGGGCGTTGAGCTGCAATGTCGGAATGACGCTTTCAAATCCGCGGTAGCGCAGGCCGGCGTTCGCATTCACGCTGTTGCCGGGCTGGTAGCTGCCCGCGGCCATCGACGAGTAGTTCAACGCCGCCTGGAAATTTGCCAGCACGAAGTACTCCCAGCTGGCGTTCAGATTGTCGAAGTAGTAGGCGCCTGCGATCAAGTCGGTGGTTCCGGTGCCGCGCTGCAACCCCGGATCGACCGGCTGTGGACTGCCGGAATTCGAGACCTGGTTCTTGTCGCCGGTCGGCAGCTTCAGGCCGAACTGGATGCCGAAATTTCTTTGCTCCGAAAATCCGAAGAAACGCCCGAGCACCCTGGCGTCGCCCAATCCGGTCCCGGACGACCCGTATGCACCGTTGGCGGGGTCGAACGTGGTCCCGTCGCTCCCGGTGCCGAGCGTGCTGTGCGAGCGGTCGATCACCGGGACGATGACGCTCAGGCCCCACGACTTGCCGTTGTTGTAGTCGAACGTGGACGTAAGGTAGTTGTTCTTCGTGAATTGCTCGACTTCCGCCGGACCGCCGGTCTGCGGATTGGTCGCTGCCGCAGCTGCAGTTGCGGAAATCTTGCCTGTCCCGGAGCGCAATTGGTTCTGGTTCAGATAGTCGTAGCGAAAATCCGCGCTCCATCCGCTCGACGACGAAAGTCCGAGTCCCTGCACGCCCCAGTCGGAGTTGATGCTGCATCCGCAGCTGGCGCATGCCAACGCGGATCCCTGCGGAATGGCAAAAAGCATTGCCGCAATCGTCTTATAGGCAGTTTTCATGTGAGCTCTCCTTTATTCGAATTCGTCGGTCGATGCGCAATCATCCGATCAGAAATCGTGCTTCAGCTCGGCGAACGCGGTCCGCTGCGGAAAGGGATGGAACAGGAAGTACTTCTGGTTGTTGAGGTTGTCGACGCCGATCGAGGCGCGCGTCTGGCGGTCGAAGTTGTAGTTCAGGCGAGCGTCGACGACGAAGAAGCTGTCGAATCCCTGGAAGGTATGCGTGTAGACGTCCGTGTTGTCTACCGTCGCATAGACGCGGGCGCTGTAGCGGGCGGCGACGGTGCCCGACAGGTGGTCGTCGTAGCGGTAGGTCGCAACGCCGGTCGCCTTCCATTTCGGGATGTTGGGCGTGTACTTGCCCGCGACATTGGTAAGCACGCCGGCCGCGTTGCGGAAGCCCGGGTCGGAGAGAATGATCGAATCCACGTAGGTCAGGCTGCCGGTCAGGTCCAGCCCGCGGACCAGCGCATCGCTGCGTTGCGCGACGAACTCGGCGCCGCGCGAGCGGATCCTGTCGATGTTCTGCACCGACGAGCCGATCACGTTGGTGCCCGGGATGGTCGAATTCTGCGAGATCAGGCCGTCCTGCAGGTTCTCCTGGAAGAGGGACAGGCGGATCCGGCCCCTGGCGAACGCGCGCTCCAGCGCGAGCTCGCCGCTGTAAGCCTGTTCGGGGCGCAGGTTCGGGTTGGGCGTGTAGACGACGCCGCCGACCGTCACCGCCTGGTAGAGCTCGGTCACGGTCGGGAAGCGGTAGGCAGTGCCGTAGGAGCCCGTCACCAGCCAATCCCGGCTCGCCTCCCAGGCAAGCGACGCCTTGGGCGAGAATTTCGTCGATGTGAGCGTCGGCTGGTTGACGTTCGAGGCCGGCGCCGCCGAGAAGTTGAGGCCGTCGGAGGCGCGCCACCACTCCTGGCGCGCGCCCAGGGTCAGCAGCAGCCCCGGCGCGAAGCGCCAGGCGTCCTGCGCCCAGAGCGCCTGGGTCTGCGTCTTGCCGCGCGAATCCGTGGTGCGCGCGCCGGGATCGCCGCTGATCCAGTCGCTGGTCGCATACACAGTGCTGACAAGCTTGTACTGGTCGTAGTGGCCGCCGAAACCGACCTGGTGCGGGCCGGCGTAGCCCTGCGGCCGCCAGGTCCCCTTCAGGTCGTAGGTGGTCCAGCCGGTGTCGCCCAAGGACGTGATCGTGCCGGCACCGCCGTTCTGGCCGGCGGGCAGCGCGAGGCCCGGCACGCGCAATTCGTCGCGCGAGTAGTCGAAGCGGCTGAATACCGCCTCCCAGTCCCACGCGCCCTTCATGTCGGATTTGAGCGCCAGGCTTTGCGAAATGTGTTCCTGCGACCAGTTGTACATCCCGCTCGAACTGGAAAAGGAAGACGCCGGGATGTTGTAGTTGTAGCCCTGGATGTTGACGCTGCCCGAATACACCGGCTGGCCGGCCGCGTTGCGCAGGTAGGTATCGACGTTCGAGTGGATGTCGTTCTGGAACACGCCGAGCGTGTAGCTCGCCTGCCACTCCGGCGTGAAGTCGTAGGCGAGCTTCACCTTGAAATTGTCCGTGTGCTTGCTTTCGATGCCGCCCGAACCGATCACGGCGATCGCCTGGCCGAGCCGGTTGCTGTCCATGTAGGCGCCCGTGACCGGCGTGCCGGCGGCGCTCGGCGCGGCCGGTTTCAGCGCAGTGGTGATGGCCAGCGGCTGGCTGTGGGCGTCGAGGTGCGACGCCGTAAGGCGCCAGGAAAGCCCGTCCTGCCGCGCCCCCAGCAAGGCGTTCAGCTGCTGCGTCTGGTAGGTGTTGCTGGTGCCGTAGAGGCTGTAGTCCTGCCACGCGCCGAGGATCTTCGCGCTCGCCTCGAATTTCTCCGGCATGCGCGTGGTGATCTGCACTACCGCGCCCATGGAATTCCCCGGGTAGGCCGCCGAAAACGGCCCGTACATGACGTCGATGCGCTCGATCTCCTCGGGCGAAACCATGCTCCAGTTCGGCGACGCCGTGCCGTTGTTGTTGCCGATCAGCGTGGACAGCAGCACGCCGTCGGCGTAGATCAGGCTGCGCGCGCTCTGCCCGAGCCCCGAGGTGCGCGTCGCGAGCGGCGCCTGCTGGTCGCCGAAATTGCGCTTGCGCACGATCAGGCTGGGCAGGTACTTCACCGCATCCTCGACGTTGACGAGGTTCACGGTCTGCTCGATCTGCTCCGACGTCACGCTCTCCGACGTGCCCGGAATCTGGTTGCGCTCGGGGAACGAGGGCGTGCCCTTGACCTCGACGGCGGGCAGCGTCGGGTCCGCCGTTTGCGCGCCCGCCTGTGTGGCCGCGAGCGCGGCGGCAGCCGCGCATCCGGCCAGGATTCTCTTCTTCATTTCTTCTTCTCCCCTTGTTGCGCTTAGTGCTTGTGGCCCGAGTGCCCGGTCGAGGGCAGGACTTCCAGCGATGCCGCCGGTGTCTTGCCGTCGCCCGAGGTATCGAACCAGTCAATGCGTCCCTGCTCGCAGACCTGGCTCACCTTCCAGTAGAGAGTGCCGGGCGCCTCCGGCAGCTGCACTAGCAGCACGAACTCGTCGAAGTAGCCGTTGTCGATGCGCCCGCCGCTCCAGCGGATGGCGCGCGGCTCGATGGCGATCTGCCAGCCGGGCTTGGGCATCGGCTTGGCGCCGTGCACGCCCTCGGGAATCTGCACGATCACCTCGCGCACGGGCGAGCCGGAGCAGCCGTGCGTGATGCGGATCGCTGCACGATACGCGCTGCCGGCTTCCGCGCGCGGATTCTCGAGAGCCGGGTGAGCCGCGGCCGCCGTGGCCAGTCCCGCCAGAATGCAGAATCCGGGCAGCGTTTTTCTCAATGTTCTTCCCTCCCCTGGCCCGGCTCAGTGCTTCATATCCATGTGCATGCCGCCCATCTCGCCCCCGCTCGCATTGAGCGGCCGCACCATCGCCTTCACTTCGACCGTCTGGCGCTTCTTGTCCTTGCCCTCGAAGACCAGCGTGAGCGGCACCGTGTCGCCTTCCTTCACCTGCGACTTGAGATTCATCATCATCACGTGGTAGCCGCCCGGCTTGAGCTCCACGCCCTTGCCGGCCGGGATGTCGACGCCTGAGACGGCGCGCATCTTCATGACCTCGTTCTCCATCTTCATCTGGTGAATTTCCACCACGCCGGCCACCGGCGAGCTGGCCGAGACCAGGCGCGCGTCGGTCGGGGAACTGAGCTGCATGAACGCGCCGGTCGCGGTCTGCTGCGGCACGGTGGCGCGCACCCAGGGGTCCTTGACCTGGACCTGTGCGAAGGAGGCGGCGGCGGCGGCAAGGGAAAGAGTCGTTACAACAAGCAGACGTTTCATCGGTTTCTCCATGGGATCAATTCAGGATTCCTGCTTCATCAATGCCCGCAGATCGGCGGCGATCTGGTCGGCGCTCTGCGTGTACTGCAGGCCAAGGCGCAGGCGGCCCTTGGCGTCGAATACGTAGGTCATCGCGGTGTGGTTGACGGTGTACGAAGCGCCGCTGGGCACTTTCTCGTAGAAGACCTTGAACTCGGAGGCGGCGCGCTTGGTAGCCGCCTCGTCCCCGCGCAGACCCAGGAACTTCGGGTCGAACGCCGCGGTATAGCTGCGCATCAACTCGGCAGTATCGCGTTCCGGATCGACGGTGACGAAGATCACCTGCACGCGATCGCCGTCCGCGCCGAGTTTTTTCTTCAATTCGGCGTCGCGCGTCAGCTCGGTGGGACAGACGTCGGGGCAATGCGTGTAGCCGAAAAACAGCAGCACGTATTTGCCGCGGAAGTCGGCCAGCGTCCGGGTCCTGCCATCGGGGTCCTGCAACGAGAAGTCCCGGCCCCAGCTCGCGCCGGTCAGGTCCGTGCCGTTGAACTTCGGCGCGCCGCCGCCGCAACCTGCGAGCGCAAGCCCGCAGAGCGCGCTGACAATCATCAACCGGCGAAAAACCACAGGCACGGCAACCTCCAGTCCAAGGAAATCGAAAACCCGCGGCGCGCAGCTATCGCCGCGCGCGAGGCATCAACGACTCAGGACTGGCAGGGAGGCGCCCGCGGCTGCGCGGGCGAAGAGAAGGTGCTGCGGAATTCCGCGACGGGAACCGGCGCGGGCGTTTCAGCGGCCGGGGCCGCGTTCTGCAGGGAGACAACGGGCCCCGGAACGAGCGCCGGGGCGCGGTCGCCGCCGACGACACAGAGCTTGCAGTGCTTCTGGTGCACGGGCGCCCCGTCCGCAGGCAGCTTCCCGTCCGTCAGGTCGATCGAGCGGACGCCGCCGTCGACCGAGCAGATCGTCGCCGATAGCCAGGGATCCTTCGGCTGCGCCAGCGCGAGCAGCGGCCACAACGCGTTCAGCCCCATTGCGAGGGCAGCGATCCAGGCGACAGCTCGGCTACGGCGAAGGGGCATCGCCGTGAATATTAGCAAATGCCGGGAATAACTGCGCCCGCGGGCCGTTGGCATTCCAGCACGACCACCCTTCAACCTTTTGGGGAATACACTATGAACGTTCGCAATTTCGCCGCCGGCGTAGCGGCCGCTCTGCTTGCCGCCTGCGCCTCGATGTCGCCCGCACCCGTCAAGACCGACGCCGGCGTGTTCACCAATTCGGCCGGCATGACCCTCTACACCTTCGACAAGGACGCCGCCGGCAGCGGCAAGAGCGTCTGCAACGGGCCCTGCGCCAAGAACTGGCCGCCGCTGATGGCCGCGGCAGGCGACTCCGCGAGCGGCGACTGGTCGATCGTGACCCGCGACGACGGCAGCATGCAGTGGGCCTACAAGGGCAAGCCGCTGTATCTCTGGATCAAGGACCAGAAGCCCGGCGACCGCACCGGCGACGGCTTCAACAAGGTCTGGTCCCTCGCCAGGCCCTAGCGCGCGAGATAGCCCGAATCCACCGGCAGCGTCACGCCGGTGATGCATCGCGCGGCCGGTCCTGCGAGGAACAGGATCGCCGCGGCGATGTCCTCGACTTCCGGCAGCACGCCCAGCGGCGTGTGCTGCATGACCTTTTCCAGCACCGGCGGGTTGGAGAATATCGGCGCGGTAAGCGGCGTGCGCACGAAGGTGGGCGCCACGGCGTTGACGCGGATCCCGTATTCGGCGAACTCGAGCGCCAGCGCGCGCGTCATGTTGACGACCGCGCCCTTCGAGGTCTGGTAGGCGGGATTCGGGAAAATACCGCCCGAAAAGCCCATGATCGAGGCCAGGTTCACGATCGATCCCCCGCCCCGTTCCTTCATTGAGCGCGCTGCGGCGCGCGAGCACAGGAACACGCCCCTGACGTTGACGCCGATGACGCGGTCCCATTCCTCGGCGCTGATGTCGAGCGAGGTCTTGCGCACCGCGATGCCCGCGTTGTTGACGAGCACATCTACGTCGAGGCCCTTGAAGGTCTGCTCCACCTGATCTTCGTTCGAAACGTCGCAGCGGATATCCGCATCGAGGTCGATTCGAACCACCCTCGCGCCCGCCTTCTCGAACAGATCCGCGGTCGCCTTGCCGATGCCGCGCGCGGCGCCGGTGACGACCGCTGTTTTGCCTTTCAGGTCGAATAGCTCCATGGGGTGGGTAGTATAGGGGGATGCATGACCTGCTGATTCGAAATGCCCTGCTCCTGGACGGCATGGGTTCGACACCCGCGCATGGAGACCTTGCCGTTTCGGGCGGAAAAATCGTTTCCGTCGGCGAAGCGGAAGGCTCCGCAAAGGAAACCCTAGATGCCGATGGCCTCGCGCTGATGCCGGGAATCATCGACAACCACACGCACTACGACGCGCAGCTCACCTGGGACCCGCTCGCCTCGCCTTCGCCCGCGCTCGGCGTCACCACCGCGATCATCGGCAACTGCGGCTTCACCATCGCGCCTTGCCGCCCGGCCGACCGCGAGCTGATCCTGAAGAACCTGACGCAGGTCGAGGGCATGTCCATCGAGGTACTGCGCGCCGGCACGCGCTGGGGCTTCGAGTCGGTGCCCGAGTTCTTCGGCATGCTCGAGCGCCAGGGCGTGGCGATCAACGTCGCCGGCTTCGTCGGCCATTCCTCGGTGCGCACCTACGTGATGGGCGAGGACGCGCCCAGGCGCGCTGCCACCGAAGCGGAAGTCGCGAAGATGAAGGAAATCGTGCTCGGCGGCCTGCGCGCCGGCGCGATCGGCTTCGCCACCTCCACCTCGCCGAACCACAACGGCCACGGCGGCATCCCGATGCCCTCTCGGCTCGCCGACGACCGCGAGCTGCGCGAGCTGGTCGGCTGCCTGAAGGAAGCCGGCCGCGGCGTGTTCATGCTGACCAAGGGCGGCCAGACCGGGGTCGAATTCCTGGAGGAACTCGCGGCCGATACCGGCCGGCCGGTGGTGGTCGCCGCGCTGCTGCACAACAACACCAATCCGCGCAGCGTGTTCGACGACCTTGAGAAAATCACCGCCGCCAACGGCCGCGGCCGGCGGCTGCTGGGGGCGATCTCCTGCTGCCCGCTCACCATGGATTTCACGCTGCATTCGCCCTATACCTTCGAAGGCCTGGCGGCGTGGAAACCCGCGCTGTCCCTGTCCGGCGAGAAATACCGGGCGCTCCTGGCCAGCAAGCCGTTTCGCGACGCGGTGCGCGCCGAAGTTTCCGGGCCTCCGGTCGCGACGCGCCTGTTCAACGGCCAGTGGGACCGGATGTACGTGGAGAACGTGCGCCGGCCCGAGCACGGCAAGTGGCAGCAGACGACCGTGGCCGACATGGCGCGCGCCACCGGTGCCGATCCGCTCGACGCGATGCTCGACCTCGCCCTCGCCGAGGATCTGGACACGGAGTTCAGCGCGCTGCTGCTCAACTCCGACGAAACCGCGGTCGGCGCGATGCTGCGCCATCCGCATTCACTGGTTTCGCTGTCGGACGCGGGCGCGCACCTGACGCTGTTCAACGACGCCGGCTTCGGCCTGCACCTGCTCGGCCATTGGGTGCGGGAGAAAAAGGTTCTGACGCTCCAGGAAGCCGCCCGCAAGCTCACCAGCGATCCGGCCGCGGTCTTCGGCATCAAGGAGAGGGGAACGCTCCGAGCCGGCAACGCCGCCGACCTGTTCCTCTTCGACCCGGCGACCGTCGGCCGCGGCCCGAAAAAGCGCGTGCAGGACCTGCCTGCGGGCGGCACGCGCCTCGTCATGCCGCCGCTGGGCGTGCACGGCGTCTGGGTGAACGGCGCGCGCATCGCGGATGGCAGCGGTGCGATCGCTCAAGAGCGCCTCCCCGGCAAGCTGCTGCGCGAATTCCTGTCGTAAGGCGACGACAGCGCGCGCGACAAGCCGTTGATTGCATTGACGGCAATATCGGGCACGAAGCCTGCGTCAGCGCCGCCTTGATATCCACTCAAGGAGAATCCGATGCTGCAGAAGAACAGTTTCTTTCGTCCTCCCGATCCCGCGCCCGCGCGCGGACTGATGCCGCCCAACCCGCCGACACCGGCACACGAATCGCCCAAACCGGCGGAAAAATCCGACGACCGCAAGGAAGCCAAGCTCATCGTCGGCCCCGACATCAAGATGAAGGGCGTCGAAGTCAACGACTGCGACACGCTGCTGGTGGAAGGCCGCATCGAGGCCACGCTGGACGCGCGCGTGCTGCAGATCGCCGAGAAAGGCGTCTTCAGCGGCACAGTCGCGGTAGACAACGCCGAGATCCACGGCCGCCTGGAAGGCGAGCTCACGGTGCGCAAGCAGCTGGTGGTGCATGCGACCGGGCGCGTCTCGGGCAAGCTGCGCTACGCGCGCATCAAGGTGGAGGAAGGCGCGGAGCTGGCGGGCGAAATCAGCGTGCTCGAGAAATCCCCGGGCAACCTGCTGCCGAAACGCGTCGCGCCGGCCTGATTTTTCCTGGCTTTATGCCGTATCCTCTGGCCCCATGGGATCGGCAAGCCTGCTCGTGGCCGTCGCGATACTCGCGCTCGGCCTCTGGACGGATGTCCAGGTAGACCTTCCCGGGCAGCTCGCCATCGGCGTGGTGGTCTGGGTGCTGTTCCTCGGCCTGATTGCGCCGCTGCCGGCTGCCGAGCGGCGCATGTACCTCGCCTGCGTCGCCATCGCCACCGCCGGCGAATTGTTCCTGTCGCTGGTCTGGGGCCTCTACACCTACCGCCTGGGCAACGTGCCGATGTTCGTGCCGCCGGGCCACGCACTGATGCTGATGCTCGGCCTGTCGCTCACGCGCCGCATGCCCGAGGCGGTTGCGCGCGCGATCCTCGGCGGGGCGGGCGTCTACACGCTGCTCGCGGCGGCGACGGGGCTGGATACGCTCGCCGTGCCGCTCTACCTGCTGCTGGCCGTGTCGGTGCTCTCGCTGCCGGCGCACGCGCGCCTGTTCGCGAGCTCCTTCGTGCTCACGCTGACGCTCGAGCTCTACGGCACCACGCTCGGCAACTGGGCCTGGAACCACGAAGTGCCTTGGATCGGCCTGGTGACCACCAATCCGCCGGCGATCGCCGGCGCCTTCTACTGCACGTTGCATGCCTTCGCCATCGGTTTCATGTTTTTATTCAAAAATAAAAATTCAACGGCAATGGCGACGCCATGATCGTCGACTGCCATGGGCACTACACCACTGCGCCCGAGGGTCTGTGGGCATGGAGAAAGGCCCAGCTTGCGGGTTTGAAGAATTCTTCTTCAAAACCCGAAATATCGGATCAGGAAATTCGCGATTCCCTGGAGGGCGCACAGCTGAAGATCCAGCGCGAACGCGGCACCGACGTCACCTTCTTCTCGCCGCGCGCGGGCTCCATGGAGCACCACGTAGGTGACGCGGCCGTCAGCGCGGCCTGGACGCGCGAGTGCAACGACCTGATC
>DATJYN010000078.1:0-19634 GCA_035499575.1 Burkholderiales bacterium
CACGGCGCAGCCGTTCAATGCGGTGACTGGCCTGCTCGGCGTACAGACGGGGGATGCAGGATCGCCCGTCGGGTCCGCCCTGGGCGGATTCGTCAGCCTGATCGTGTGCTCGGCGAACCTGCCCGACAAGATCGCGATCGCGGTCGACACGCAGATGGACGACGGCGTGCCCAATACCGGCACGGTGCGCGGCCAGCTGCATACGGCCGGCCCCAATCCAGACATCCAGTCCACCGCCGCCTCGGCCTTCGCCGAGACTGGCGCCAACGTCTACACGCTCTGCCGCTCGGTGTAAGAGACTTCGCTTCAACCTTGCAGCGAAAAGGCCGGCCCTGCGCCGGCCTTTTCTTTTTAACCCTGGCCGGCGAGCGCGCGGCAGGAGTATAGGAAGAGCATCGAAGTGCCGGACCGGACCTCTGGAGGCAGAGGCCAATCGGCTAGCGCGCTGTGTCCGTCAATGCGGCCGTTCGTTACCAGGTAATCCGGGCCCCCTTTCCGCCCGCAGAGTTCGGCGGCGACCCAGCCTTCGATGCGGCAACCAGCCCGGCCGGCCATCGCACAATTCTGAATCCGTCCGCGCAGTTTCTCCGATGCGGCCTTCCGCGCCGCGTACTCGATCGCAGTCGCGCGTCCGAATACGATGCCCGCGCCCTGGTCAACGCTGAACCAGGTCGGCGTGCGCAGCGTCAGCCACACGGGCGCGTTCGGATCCGGCCAGAAAACCTGCCCATGCGGCACGATTGCCTTGCGGAACGGATTCGGCCGTTCGCTCGCTTGCTCGATGAACCGCGACCACGGCGTACGCCCATCCCAGATCGCAATGCTTCCCGCGAATGTCACGACTGCGAGCACAGCGGCGGCAAGGGCCATGCGCGAGCAGGCCGCGAGCCACAGCAGCAACGCAAGAGGCAGCAAGCCGCCGATCGATCCGGCCGCTGGCAAATAATCCGTCCAAGCTCTCGGTTGAGGGGCGCCGTACTCAAGCGGCAGGTGCGACTGCACTTCGAACAGCAAGCCGACCGAGGCAGCACCAATCGCCGCCAACAGCGCGATACGAAGCGACCCTTCGCCCATCCAGTTCGGCCAACGACGCTCCGACGCATCGAAGGCAACGGCTAGGACGGCGAGCAGCGCCGCCGTCGGCAGATCGGTACGGCCGAAGCAGCAGCTCGCCGCGATCAAGGCTCCAGCGACGCGGTCGGCATTCCCGCGCTTCCACAAGCCGGCAACTGATATCGGGACCAGCAGGACCGCGAGCAAATGCATCAACCAATGGGCGCGCCACAATTGCAGCCCCGCCACCAAAACGTTTTCGAACAGGTCCACCGCAATCCAGCTGAGAGCAATGCCTGCCAGGGCAGCCGCCACGGCGGCGATTGCCAGGCGACGGACTTGCTCATCGATGAATCGCAGAGCGAGCCACACGCTGCACATGCCCCACAGTACGCGCGCCCAATCCGGCGCCTCCCATCGCGCCATGAAGAGATGCGGAGATCGCTCGAGCACGGCTTCCAGCCACGAGGAATCAAAGCGCAACGCCGATCCCGGCAGGGCCAGGGCCAAGCCCGCTGCCAGTACCGCGAAGAGCGAAACCGACCAGAGGAGTCCGCGTCGTGCCGCTGCATGCCAAAGAAATATGACGGCGATTCCCGGCGCCGCCACGAGCGGATGCAGCAATGCGGCCGCAGCGAGCGCGACAATCGCCAGCCGATGCCGCGCTGCAAGCGTGCAGACTACTGCCGCGATCACCAGCGGTTCCGCAAGCGTGCGGGCCGTGGCGAACGGCTCCGCGATGCGGAAGGTGCCGTCGCCGCCGTAGTATCCCGAGATGGCGGCGAGCAAGGCCAGCGACCACCAGCGCACATGGCCCGAGCCCATGCGGAAAACAAGCGCCGCCGCCGCGGCGAAGAAGGCCGCTTGTCCCGCGACGGTAACCAGCATCGCCGCCGGACCGGCGCCAAAAATATCGATCAGCGGCGCATAGAGGCGAGGGAAGACGGTGTAGTCGTCCTGCGATCCGTGAGCGAAGAAGAAATCCCCGCTGAGCGAACTGGCGTCCAGCCTGTGCAGGCCTTGCGCTACGTAAAGAGTCGCGTCGTGGGTAATCCCCGCATAGCGGCGCCCGAGCAGCCAAAGCGCCGCCAGCGCACATGCAAGCGCGGCGCGCACCCACGGCGAGGGGCGCTCGAATCGAAGGCCAAGCACCTCCTCTATGGAGCGGCTGGTCATGCCCTGCTTCACTCACGCCTCACGGCTCAGCCCTGCAGCAGCTGGAATTCGGCGGCGGCAAGCGACTCTGGAACACCGAGCAGCACGATGACGTCGCCCGACTCGAGGATGCCGGCTTCCTGCGGTGTCAGCCTCAGGCCTGAACCCGGCCGGCGCACCGCTCTCACCTGCACGCCGATTCCCTCCAGCGTCCGTATATCGAGCGGTCTCCCGAGGGCGCGCGCGTTGCCGGCCAGGGTCACCGCATGCAGGCGGGCTTGAACCGCGTCCGCGGCCTCGATCTCGTCGCTGGCGCCATGGAACAGTCCCCGCAGCAGGCCATACTGCTCGTCGCGTACCGCGCGCACGCGCCGTACCACGCGATTCAGTGGTACGCCCACCCACACCAGCGTGTGGGACGCCAGCATCAAGCCTGATTCGAGCGCTTCAGGCACGATTTCGGACGCGCCGGCAGCGGTCAGCCGCGCGATATCGGCCTCTTCCCGCGCGCGCGCGATGACCGGCACGGCGGGATTGAGCGAATGCACGTGAGCGATCGCCCGCACCGCCTCGGCCGACTCGGCAAAGGTAACCACGACGGCCGCCGCCCGCAACACGCCGGCTGCGATCAATGCCTCGCGGCGCGAGCTGTCGGCGAACACCACCGTTTCGCCCGCCAGCGCCGCTTCGCGCACCCGTTCCGGGTCAAGATCGAGTGCGATGTAGCGAGTCTTTTCCGCATCCAGCAGGCGTGCGATGTGCTGCCCGTTGCGGCCGTAGCCGAGGATGATCACGTGGCGCTCGGTCTCCAGCGTCTGCACTGCGACACGGTGCATCTCCAGGGACCGCAGCATCCATTCGGATCGCGCGAACCGCAGCACGATGCGGTTGCTGGCGCCGATCATGAACGGGGTCGCCATCATCGAAAGCACCATCGCCGCGAGCAGCGGCTGGCTGATACGATCGCTCACCACGCCGGCGGCACCGGCTTGCGACAGCAACACGAAGCCGAACTCGCCGCCCTGCGCCAGCGCCAGTGCGGTGCGTAGGGCGGCGCCCGGCGAAACGCCGAACGCGCGCGACAGCGCGCCAATCAGCGCGAACTTGAACGCGACCAGAAGCACGAGCAGTGCAAGCACCAGCCAGCCCCGCTCCATCACCAGACTGAAGTCGAGCATCATGCCGACCGTGACGAAAAACAGTCCGAGCAGCACGTCGCGGAACGGCTTGATTTCATCCTCGACGCGATAGCGGTACTCGGTTTCCGAGATCAGCATCCCGGCGAGGAACGCACCCAGCGCAAGCGACAGCCCCGCGAGCGCGGTCACGAAGGCCATCGCGAGTATCACGAGCAGCACATTGAGCATGAAAAGCTCGGCGGACTTGCGGCGCGCGACCAGGCCGAACCAGGCGCGCATCACGCGCGGGCCGATGAGCAGCAGGACCGCCAGCACGAAGGCCGCCTTGGCGAGCGCGAGAGCAATCGCCAGGCCGATCCCGGCGGCCGGCTGCGCGAGCACCGGGACCAGGATCAGCAACGGCACCAACGCCAAGTCCTGGAACAGCAGCACCCCGATGATCGCGCGGCCGTGCGCGCTGTCGAGTTCCATGCGCTCCGCGAGCAACTTGGTGACCACGGCTGTCGAGGACATCGCCACCACGCCGCCGATCGCGAGGCCTGCTTGCCAGCCGGCGCCGGCCAGCAGCGCAATCGCGGCGCAGGCTGCGATCGAGATCGAAACCTGCGCCGAGCCCAGGCCGAACACCTCGCGCCGCATCACGCGCAGTTTCGGCAGGCTGAACTCCAGGCCGATCGAGAACATCAGGAACACCACGCCGATTTCGGCGAGGTGCTGCGTCACGGCGCCGCCAGCGACGACCCCCAGCGCCTTCGGGCCAAGCGCGAGTCCGACCATCAGGTAGCCGATGATGGGCGGCAACGCCAGCAACCTGCAGGCGACCACCGCCAGAACCGCCGCCGCGAGCAGGATCAGGATGGGTTGCAGCGAGGGTTCGGCGATGTCCATTGCTCTGGAAAATGAAGGGCTTGGGCTATACTCCAGCGTCATGATACCGAAGGACGCAACCGGCTCTGCGCTCGAGCTCGGGCGCCGGGTACTCGCGATCGAAGCAGACGCGGTGCGCGCGCTGATCGCCCGGCTTGACGAGCGATTTCTCGCGGCGGTTTCCCTAGTGCTTGCCTGCAAGGGCCGCGTCATCGTGAGCGGCATCGGCAAGTCCGGCCATATCGCGCGGAAGATCGCCTCTACCTTGTCGAGCACCGGCACGCCGGCGTATTTCGTGCATTCGGCCGAGGCCAGCCATGGCGATCTCGGCATGATCCAGCGCGACGATATCTTCATCGGCATCTCCTACTCGGGCGAGAGCGATGAACTGCTGCAGATCCTGCCCCTCGTAAGGCGGCAGGGCGCCAGGCTGATCGCCATTGCCGGCAACGCGCAATCCTCGCTCGCCCGCGAGGCGGACGTGTTTCTGGATGCCGGCGTCGCCCAGGAAGCCTGCCCGCTCAATCTCGCGCCGACCGCGAGCACCACGGCGGCGCTCGCGCTGGGCGACGCGCTTGCGGTGGCGCTGCTCGATGCGCGCGGCTTTTCCGCTGGCGATTTCGCGCTCTCACATCCCGGCGGCGCACTCGGCCGCAGGCTGCTCACGCACGTATCCGACGTAATGCGCAGCGGCGCAGACGTGCCGAAGGTGCCCGAAAGCGCAACCCTCAAGGAGGCGATCCTGGAAATGTCGCGCGGCCGCATCGGCATGACGGCAGTGCTCGACGGCACCGGCAAGGTGTGCGGCATCTTCACCGACGGCGACCTGCGGCGCGCATTGGCGCGGATCAGCGATCTCGGCTCGGTGCGCGTGGGCGAGGTGATGTCGACCGGGCCGCGCAGCATCCGGCCCGAGGCACTGGCGGCCGAGGCCGTCCAAGTCATGGAGACCCACAAAGTCAACCAACTCCTGGTAGTTGACGCGCGCGGCGAGCTGGTCGGCGCGCTCAACATGCACGACCTGTTCCGCGCCAAAGTAATCTGACGTGAGCGAGCATGCCAGCGGCGCGCGGGAACGCGCCAAACGCGTCCGCCTGATGCTTTTCGATGTCGACGGCGTATTGACCGACGGCAGGCTTTGGTATGGCCCGGCGGGCGAGGCACTGAAGGTCTTCCACGTTCTCGACGGCCACGGCCTCAAGCTGCTGATGCAGACCGGCACCGCAGTCGCCCTGCTCAGCGGCCGCAGCTCGCCGGCCGTTTCGGCGCGCGCGGGCGAGCTCGGCATCGCGCACGTCCTGCAGGGTATCGACGACAAGCGGGCCGCCTTCGAAGCGCTCGCCGCCGGACTGCGCATTCCGGCCGACGAAACCGGATTCATGGGCGACGAGGTGATCGACCTGCCGGTCATGCGGCGTTGCGGTTTTGCCTGCGCACCGGCGCAAGCACACGAGCGGGTGCGCGCCTGCGCGCACTACGTGACGCGTGCGCCGGGCGGCGGCGGCGCGGCGCGCGAGGCCTGCGAGTACCTGCTGAGCGCCCAAGGCCGGCTCGAGGCCGCCCTCGCCCCCTATCTGGCCTGAGGCGGCACAGTTGACGCATTCCACCACGCGTCTGTTCCCTCTGATGCTAATGCTCGCGCTGGCGGGACTGACGTTCTGGCTGGAGCGGACCGTGCGCGAGGATGAAGGCGTGCACCCGTCGCTGCGGCGGCACGACCCGGACTACATCATCGACAAGCTGAACCACACGCGCTTCAACGCGGATGGCAAGGTGGAATCCACGCTCGTTGCGCTCAAAATGATACATTACCCTGACGACGAATCGACCGATTTGGTAACGCCGCGCGTGGTGCAGACAAAGCCGAACGAACCGCGCATGACGGTGACCGCAGACCGCGGCGCGGTATCGCAGGACGGCGAGGAGATATTCCTCTACGACAACGTGCTCGTGGTGCGAGATGCCAGCGCCGAACATCCCGAATTGCGCATGCGAACAAGCTTCCTGCAATTGGCGCGCGCGCAGTCGGTGATCCGGACCGACCGTGACGTCGAGATCACGGAGGCGGATCGCGTGCTTACCGCTCGCGGCATGGAGTACTACAACGATTCGCAGCAGATGTACCTGCGCGCACGGGTGCGCGGAAGATTCGAACCGAAGAAAAGAGATGACTGAACGATTTCGATGGCTGACGCTGGCGCTGCTCTTGCCGACCCTGTGCGCACCCGCGCTCGCCGAAAAGGCCGACAGGGACAAGCCGACCAACATCGAATCCAACAAGATGAGCTCGGACGACGCCCGGCGCATGAGCATCTTCGAGGGCAACGTGGTGCTCACCAACGGGACGATGGTGGTGCGCGCCGACCGCATCGTGGTGCGCCAGGACGCCGACGGGTTCCAGTTCGCAACAGCCTACGGCAACCCGGTGCGCTTCCGCCAGAAAGGCGACCCGAAAGGCGGCAAAGAAGGCGTCTGGACCGACGGCGAGGCGCTGCGCGTCGAAATCGACAATCGCAACGAGCGCGTGGAACTGTTCGATAAAGCGCGCGTCACGCGCGACCAGGACGTCGTTATCGGCGAATACATCTTCGTCGACCAGCGTACCGATTTCTTCTCAGTGAGCGCCGCGAAAGGCGCCGCGCCGACCTCCCCTGAGGGACGGGTCAAGGCGGTCATCCAACCCAAAACCAAGCCAGAAGCGAAATGAGCATCCTGCGCGCGGAAAGCCTGCGCAAGAGCTTCAAGTCGCGTGCGGTCGTCGATGGCGTATCGCTGGAAGTGTCGAGCGGCGAAGTCGTCGGGCTTCTGGGCCCGAACGGCGCGGGCAAGACCACCTGCTTCTACATGATCGTCGGGCTGGTGCCGGCCGACGCAGGCCGAATCCACCTCGACGGGCGCGAGCTGACGCAGTTGCCGATCCACCGCCGCGCCCGGCTCGGCATTTCCTACCTGCCGCAGGAAAACTCGGTCTTCCGCAAGCTCTCGGTCGAGGAAAACGTGCAGGCGGTGCTGGAATTGCAGGGCCTGCTGCCCGACGAGGTGCAGCCGCGACTAGCCGAACTGCTTGCCGACCTGAACATTTCCCACCTGCGCAAGCATGCCGCGCTGTCGCTGTCGGGCGGCGAGCGCCGCCGCCTGGAGATCGCGCGCGCGCTCGGCACCAAGCCCGTCTTCATCCTGCTAGACGAGCCGTTCGCCGGCGTCGACCCGCTTGCAGTGCGCGACATCCAGCAGATCATCGGCTACCTGAAGGCGCGCGGCATCGGCGTGCTGATCACCGACCACAACGTGCGCGAGACACTCGGCATCTGCGACCGCGCCTACATCATCACCGAAGGCGCGGTACTCGCCTCGGGGCGGCCGGACGAAATTGTCGTGAACGACAATGTGCGTCGCGTCTACCTCGGCGAGCACTTCCGCATGTAGCGTCTGGCTTCGACCTTGATGAAACCCACCCTGCAGTTCCGCCTGTCGCAGCACCTGACGCTGACGCCGCAGCTGCAGCAATCGATCCGGCTGCTGCAGCTCTCGACGATCGAGCTGAACCAGGAAATCGAGCGCCTGCTGATGGAGAACCCGATCCTCGAGCGCGAAGACGGCGAGACGGACGCGGCGGGCACCGCCGCGGGCGCCGTCAGGGAGGAACCGATGCGCGCGTCGTCCGAGGAGCCTGCGGACGCGCGCGAGGAACGCGCGGCGGAGCGCGCAGACGCGCAGGCTGCCGAGCGGCAGGCCGACCTGCCGGCAGACTACGCGGCGCCGTGGCGCGGCAACGATGACGGAGGCAACGACGACGAGGGCGATCGCACGCAGGCAGCGCCCGACCTGCCGACGCTGCGCGACCACCTGAACAGCGAACTTGCACTGAGCAACCTCGGCGCACGCGACCGCGCCCTGGTCGGGCTGCTGGTCGATGCACTCGACGAGGACGGCTACCTGACGCAGCCGCTGGAAGAAATCGCCGCGCTGATGCCGCCCGAGGCCGAGGTTGGCCTCGAGGAGCTGGCAATCGCGCTGCATCACCTTCAGAACATGGAGCCGGCGGGCGTGGGCGCACGCACGCCGAGCGAGTGCCTCGCGCTGCAGATCCGCGCGCTGCGCAAGGAACGCGCGGCGCCGGAGCCGGTCTGCGC
This sequence comes from Burkholderiales bacterium, assembly GCA_035499575.1. GTDB lineage: Bacteria > Pseudomonadota > Gammaproteobacteria > Burkholderiales > SG8-39 > RBG-16-66-20. The sequence goes on from DATJYN010000078.1 coordinate 8,348, forward strand.
ACTGGCGCTCGCGGTCGCCGAGCAGCATCTCGAATTGCTCGCGGGGCGCGACTATGCGCGCCTGAAGAGCCTCACCGGCGCCGACGACGACGCCCTGCGCATGGCGCAGCAGTTGATTCGCGGCCTGAACCCGCGGCCGGGTGCCTCGTTTGCGCGCATCGAGACGCGCTACGTGATACCGGACGTGATCGTGCGCAAGGTGCGCAGCGTGTGGCGCGCCAGCCTGAACCAGGAGGCGATGCCGCGCCTGCGCGTCAACCGTCTCTACGCCCAGCTCGCAGCGCGGCCGCGCGGCAGCGGCGGCAACGCGCTTGCCTCGCAGCTGCAGGAGGCGCGCTGGCTGATCAAGAACGTGCAGCAACGCTTCGACACCATCCTGCGCGTATCGCAGGCGATCGTCGACCGGCAGCGCAATTTCCTCGAGCACGGCGACGTCGCCATGCGCCCGATGGTGTTGCGCGAGATCGCCGACGCGCTTGGCGTGCACGAGAGCACCATTTCGCGCGTGACCACCCAGAAATACATGGCCACACCGCGCGGCACCTACGAGCTGAAGTACTTCTTCGGTAGCCACGTGGCGACCGACTCCGGCGGCGCCGCCTCCTCAACCGCGATCCGCGCCCTGATCAAGCAGCTGGTCGCTGCCGAGAACGCCAAGGCGCCGCTTTCGGATTCGCGCATCGCACAGATTCTTGGCGAGCAGGGCATCGTGGTGGCCCGCCGCACCATCGCCAAGTACCGGGAATCATTGCAGATTCCACCGGTCAACCAGCGCAAGAGCCTGTGAAGGCGCCCCTCTCCCCCGCGGGCTATAATCCGCGCCCTCCGAGCCTTTACCGCGCATCTGCCTGATGAGCCTGGTCGCAAAGCTCCTCCCCGTCGCCAACGTCCTCCCGGACCTCGCCGCCTCGAGCAAGAAGCGGTTGTTCGAGCAGGTCGGACTGCTGTTCGAAAACCAGCACGGCATCGCGCGCGGCATCGTGTTCGACAACCTGTTCGCCCGCGAGCGGCTCGGATCGACCGGCCTTGGCCAGGGCGTGGCCATTCCCCACGGACGCATCAAGGGCCTCAAAGACGCTCTCGGCGCGTTCGTACGCCTGTCGCAGCCGGTGCCATTCGACGCGCCCGACGGCAAGCCGGTGAACCTGGTGTTCGCCCTGCTGGTGCCGGAACACGCTACCGAGAAGCACCTCGAAATCCTGTCCGAGCTAGCACAGATGTTCAGCGACCGCGAACTGCGCGAGGCGCTGGCTGGCGCCGCCGACGCCGCGGCCCTGCACCAGACCATCTCCGCATGGCAGCCGGATGCTTCAGGTCGACGTCGCGCAGCTGCATGAGGACAACCGCGAGTCGCTTTCGCTAGCCTGGGTGGCCGGGCGCGAAGGCCGGACCTCGGTACGCCGCGAATCGGCCGCTGCCGCGGCGCTGATCGGCCACCTCAACCTCACCCACCCCAATAGCGTTCAGGTCATCGGTTCCTACGAGTCTGGCGACGTCGCCGGACACGCCGCACGCCTGTTCGCCGCCGCGCCCGCAGCGGTGATCTGCGCAGACGGCTTGCCGCCACCGCCGCAGCTGCTGGCCGGCGCGGACCGCAGCGGAACGCCGCTGTTCACCTCGCCGCTACCGGCGGCGCGGGTCATCGAGAAGCTCACCAATTACCTCGCAAAGCGTCTCGCGGACGCTACCGAGCGCCACGGCGTGCTGATGGACGTGCTCGGCGTCGGTGTGCTGATCACCGGCGATTCCGGCGTCGGCAAGAGCGAGCTCGCGCTCGAACTCATCAGCCGCGGCCAGGGCCTGGTAGCCGACGACGTGGTGGAAATTTCCCGCATCGCCGCGACCACGCTGGAAGGCCGCTGCCCGCCGCTGCTGAAGGATTTCCTCGAGGTGCGCGGCCTCGGCCTGATCAATATCCGCGCGATCTACGGCGAAACGGCGGTGCGCCCGAAGATGAAGCTCAAACTGATTGCCCACCTCGAGAAACCCGCCCAGGGCAGCGCACGCGACAACGTAGAGCGCCTGCCGCTGTCGGAACTGTCCGAAGACATCCTCGGCGTCACCGTGCGGAAGGTCGTCATCCCCGTCGCCGCGGGCCGCAACCTGGCGGTGCTGCTCGAAGCCGCGGTGCGCAACTACATCCTGCAGATACGCGGCAAGGATTCCGCCGTCGAGTTCCTGGAGCGGCAAAAGCAGGCCATGGAGGACGACAACTAGCGTGCAGCTCGTCCTGGTCAGCGGCCTGTCGGGCTCGGGCAAGAGCATCGCCCTCGATGTGCTCGAGGACAGCGGCTACTACTGCGTCGACAACCTGCCGGCGACGCTGCTGCTCGACGTAGTGAAATTCCTCTACGACGGCGGCCATGACCGCATTGCGGTCAGCGTGGATGCGCGCAGCGTCGCGCTGTCTTCGCTGCCGGAGCACCTCGCCGCACTCAAGGCGCTGGGTGCAGAAACCTCGGTGCTGTTCCTGGAGGCAAGCGCCGACACGCTGCTGCGCCGCTTCGCCGAGACTCGCCGCAGCCACCCGCTGGCAGGGGCGAACCTCACGCTGAGCGAAGCCATCGAACGCGAGCGTGCGCTGCTCGCCGGCGTTTCGGAACTCGGGCACCACATCGACACGAGCAGCCTGCAGCCCAAGGTACTGCGCAACTGGATCAAGGATCTGCTCGGCCTGGGCGGCGGGTCGCTGACCCTGTTGTTCGAGTCCTTCGCCTTCCGCGACGGCCTCCCGCTCGACGCCGACTGGGTGGTGGACGCGCGCATGCTCCCCAACCCGCACTACCAGCCCGGCCTCGCGCAGCTCACCGGGCAGGACGCGCCGGTCGTCGAATTCCTCGAGCGCGACGAAAAGGTGCGCGCGTTCCTGGAGGACCTGCGCAGCTTCCTCGGCCGCTGGCTGCCGGAAGTGCGGCGCGACAACCGCAACTACCTCACCGTAGCCATCGGCTGTACCGGCGGGCGCCACCGCTCGGTGTACCTGGCCGAGCAGCTGGCGCGCTCTTTCGGCGCCGATTGGCGCGTGCTTGTGCGCCATCGCGGATTGTCTGCGCAATCCTCGCAGACAGCCGGCGGGTGAAGGACCTCCCGCTTTTCCCGCTCGGCACCGTGCTGTTCCCCGGCGGCCTGCTGCCGCTGCGCCTGTTCGAACAGCGCTACCTGGAAATGGGCAAGGCCTGCCTGCGCGACGCTGCGCCGTTCGGCGTGTGCCGGATCCGCGAGGGCTCGGAGGTGGGCACGCCGGCGACGCCCGAGGACGTCGGTTGCCTAGCGCGCATCGTGCATTGGGACATGCAGCAGCTCGGCCTGCTGCAGATCGTCGCCCAGGGTGCGGAGCGCTTCCGCATCATCGAGCGGCGGCTGCAAGCCGATGGCCTCGCCCGCGCCAGCGTCGAGCTATTGCCTGAAGAACGGGATGCGCCGGTTCCCGGGCGCCTGGCCGCCTGCCGTCAGTTGCTGGAGCGCATTGCCGCGGAACATGGCGAGCGCCTCTTCGCGCAGCCGTTCCGCTTCGAGTCCAGCGCCTGGGTCGGGGCGCGGCTCGCCGAAGTGTTGCCGCTGCCGGGGCAAGTCAAGCAGCAACTGCTCGAATTGGACGGCGTGCCGCGCCTGGAAGCGCTAGAGCGCCTGATCGCCATGGAGGGCCAGTAGAGGGTCTGACAGCAGCGTGCGCACGGGCGCCGGCACGGCCGCGCGCCGAGCATCTTCGATGTCCAGCCAGATCCGCCCGGGCGCTGCCGCGCGCGGCAGGATCCTTCGCACCACGCAGCGAACCGGATGAACGTCCAGGCGGAAATGCGTGAAGCCATGCTCGATCAGGGGCATTTTCTGCGGCTTGCCGATATCGACGGAAAAATTCTTCCTGCAGAAGGCCCGGTAGTCTCCCGCGGGGCCGTCTGGAAATACCCACAGCCCGCCCCAGATCCCCCTGCTCGGCCGCCGCTCAAGCAGCACCGCACCCCGGTGCAGCAGCACCAGCCAGGTCGTGGACCGCAATGGCAGGACCTTGCGCTTGCGCGGCGCCGGAAGCTCGGCGATGCGGCCTTCGCGTAGTGCCGCGCATTGGCCGGCCACCGGGCAGCGCCCGCAGGCCGGCTTCGCGCGCGTGCACACCGTCGCACCCAGATCCATCAGCGCTTGCGTATAGCTCTCGATGCCGCGCACGGGCAGTAGTTTCTCCGCCATCGCCCACTGCGCGTGTTCGCCCTCTACGCCGTAGCAGCGCGCCAGCACGCGCTTTACATTGCCGTCCAGGATTGCCGCGCGCCGCCCGTAGGCGAAGGCCGCGATGGCCGCCGCGGTGGAGCGGCCGACCCCGGGCAACTGGCGCAGGCCCTCCGGCGTATCGGGAAACGAACCTCGGCTCGCGACGATCTGCGCCGCGCTTCGCAGGTTCCGGCCGCGCGCGTAGTACCCGAGACCGCTCCAGAGTTCGAGCACTTCCTCCTCCGAGGCCGATGCCAGCGCGCCAACATTGGGGAACCGCGCAAGGAAGCGCTCGTAGTACGGAATAACCGCCGTCACCTGCGTCTGCTGCAGCATGATTTCCGAAAGCCAGACGCGATACGGATCGCGCGTACCCTGCCAGGGCAGGCCATGCCGCCCGTGACGGCGTTGCCAGGAAACCAGTTTTCGCGCGAATTCCGCCATAAGGGGAGCTTCGGCCGATTCTATGGCAAGGTATGGGTACGCATGCTCGCCTTCATTCTCCGCCGCTTGGCCCAGGCTGTAATCGTCATGCTCGCGGTCGGCCTGATCGCGTTTTCGCTGTTCCGTTTTGTCGGCGACCCGGTGCTGTTCATGCTCGGCCAGGATGCGACCCCGGAAGACCGGGCGCGGGTCACCAAGCTGCTCGGCCTTGACCAGCCGTTCTACGTCCAGTACGCGCAGTTCGTCGGCCGGGCGCTGCAGGGCGATTTTGGTCTGAGCCTGCGCCAGGCGCAGCCGGTCTCGAAACTGATCGCCGAGCGGCTGCCCGCGACGCTGGAACTGTCGGCGGTTGCCGCCCTGATCGCCCTGATCGGCGGCGTCTCGATGGGCGTGTATACCGCGCTCAGGCGCAATTCCTGGCTATCGCAGCTGATGCTCGCGGTTTCACTGGTCGGCGTTTCGCTGCCCACGTTCCTGATCGGCATCCTGCTGATCCTCGTATTCGCGGTCCTGCTCGGCTGGCTGCCCTCGTTCGGCCGCGGCGACACGGTGGCGCTGGGCTGGTGGAGCACCGGCCTGCTCACCGCCTCGGGTCTGAAGTCGCTGATCCTGCCCGCGATCACGCTGGGCCTGTTCCAGATGACCCTGATCCAGCGGCTGGTGCGCTCGGAAATGCTGGAAGTGCTGCGCACCGACTACATCAAATTCGCGCGCGCGCGCGGGATCTCCGATCGCGCCGTGCATTTCGGCCATGCTCTGAAGAACACGCTGGTGCCGGTCATCACCATTACGGGACTGCAGCTGGGCGCGATCATCGCCTTCGCCATCATCACCGAGACGGTGTTCCAATGGCCCGGCATGGGCCTGCTGTTCATCCAGGCGGTCGGCTTTGCCGATGTGCCGGTGATGGCGGCCTACCTCTGCCTGATCGCGCTTTTCTTCGTCGTCATCAACCTGGTGGTCGACTTGCTTTACTATGCGGTAGACCCGCGCCTGCGGATAGACAGGGCTGTTGCCGCAGGCTGAAATCACCGTCTTCCGAGGAAGCCCATGAACGCACCCGCCGAGAAATTCAGCTCCCCCGTCGAAAAAATCCGCGGCTATCACGCCGACCTGCGCGCAATCCGGCGCGACATCCATGCGCACCCCGAGCTCGCCTTCCAGGAAAACCGCACCTCGCAGTTGGTCGCCGAGCAGCTCGAATCCTGGGGCATCGAAGTGCACCGCGGCCTGGCGAAAACCGGCCTGGTGGGGGTGATCAAGGGCAGCAAGAGCGCCAGCGGCCGCGCCGTCGGCCTACGCGCCGACATGGACTGCCTGCCGATGCACGAGACCAGCAACATCCCGCACAAGTCCAAGCACGCCGGGCGCATGCACGCCTGCGGGCACGACGGCCACACCACCATGCTGCTCGGCGCTGCGCGCTACCTCGCGGCAACGCGGAACTTCGACGGCACGGCTTACCTGATCTTCCAGCCGGCGGAAGAAGGCGGTGGCGGCGGGAAGGTGATGGTGGAAGAAGGCTTGTTCGACCGCTTCCCGGCCAACGAGATCTACGCCGTGCACAACTGGCCAGGCCTGCCGCCCGGGCAGATGGCGGTACGCCCGGGGCCGGTGATGGCTGCGACCGACGAGATCGTCATCACGGTGCGCGGCAAGGGCGGCCACGCCGCGATGCCGCACCTGACCGTGGATCCGGTGGTGACGACCGCGCAGATCATCTCCGCATTGCAGACCATCGCCAGCCGCAACGTCAGCCCGCTCGACTCGATCGTGGTGACGGTCGCCTCGATGGAAACCAGCCAGACCAACGTCTTCAACGTGATCCCGGATTTCGTCAAGCTGATCGGCACCGTGCGCACGTTCCGTGCCGAGACGCGCGTCATGGCCCAGGCGCGCATCAAGGAAATCGTCACCGGCATTTCCGGGGCCATGGGCGGCAGCGCAGACGTCGAATATAAACTCGGCTACCCTTCCACCATCAACACCGAACGCGAAGCGATGTTTGCTGCAAAGGTGGGCGAGCGCGTGTTTGGCAGGCAAAACGTGCTCACCGACGCCGAGCCGACCATGGGCGGCGAGGATTTCTCCTACATGCTGCAGGCGCGTCCGGGCGCCTACGTGTTCCTCGGCCAGGGCGGTGGACCGAATAATTGTTTCCTGCACAACCCCGGCTACGACTTCAACGACGAGGTCATACCTCTTGGCGCCGGATATCTGGCGGCGCTGGTCGAGGAATCGCTCCCCCTGAAGTGAGTTTCCGGAGCTTCTGGAACCACGACCTCGCGTATAGCTTCCGCAGGTCTCCGGTCACCATCGTCGCGGCAGCGCTGACGCTCCTCTGCGTTGGCGGCGCGCTGCTGGCGCCCTGGATAGCGCCCACCAACCCGTTCGACGCCGCATCGCTGGATTTGAACGCGGCGTTCGCGCCGCCCGCCTGGATTGCGCAGGGCGGCCGTGGCCACCTGCTCGGCACCGACGACCAGGGCCGCGACCTGCTCTCCACCATCCTCTACGGCGCGCGCATTTCGCTCGGGGTCGGAGTGGCGTCGGTGCTGTTTGCGCTCGCGCTCGGCGTCACGCTGGGCCTGGTCTCGGGCTATTTCGGCGGCCGCGTTGATGCCATGATCATGCGCATCGCCGACGTCCAGCTCTCCTTTCCGGCGATCCTGATCGCGCTGCTGGTGGACGGAGTCGCGCGGGTGATCCTGCCGGCGAGCTCACATGACGAGATCGCCGTCCCGGTGCTGATCATGTCGATCGGGGTGTCGGGCTGGGTGCAATACGCACGCACGGTGCGCGGCTCGACGCTGGTGGAAAAAGGCAAGGAATATGTCCAGGCGGCGCGCGTCATCGGGCGCCGTCCGCTTGCCATCCTGCTGCACCACGTGCTGCCGAACGTCATGGGCCCGGTACTGGTGATCGCCACTATCCACATCGCTACTGCCATCATCACGGAAGCCACGCTGTCGTTCCTCGGCGTCGGCGTGCCGCCGACGCGGCCATCGCTCGGCACGCTGATCCGCATCGGCAATGAGTTTCTGCTGTCCGGAGAATGGTGGATCACCCTGTTCCCCGGCATCGCGCTGGTGACGCTGGTGCTCTCGGTCAACCTGCTCGGCGACTGGCTGCGCGACGCGCTGAACCCCAAGCTTCGATGAACGCGGTGCCCGTTCTGGAAGTCAAGGATTTGCGCATCGAGTTCCCGACGCGGCGCGGCACGCTGGTCGCCGTGGATGGCGTTTCGTTCTCGATCGCGCCAGGGGAAGTACTCGGCGTCGTGGGCGAGTCGGGCGCAGGCAAGTCGCTTACCGGAAACGCGATCATCGGGCTGCTGGAGCCGCCCGGCCGCATCGCCGCCGGCGAGGTGCGCCTCGAAGGCGAGCGTATCGACCAGCTAGATGGCGAAAGAATGCGCCGCATCCGCGGCCGGCGCATCGGCGCCATCTTCCAGGACCCGTTGACCTCGCTCAATCCGCTTTACACGGTCGGCGAGCAGCTGGTGGAAACGATCCGCACCCACCTGCCGGCGGACGCCGCCGAGGCGCGTGCGCGCGCGCTGGCGTTGCTCTCCGAGGTCGGCATTCCCGCGCCCGAGGCACGCATCGACCACTACCCCCACCAGTTTTCCGGCGGCATGCGCCAGCGGGTGGTCATCGCGCTGGCCCTGTGCGCCGAACCGCGGCTGATCGTCGCCGACGAGCCCACCACCGCGCTCGACGTCTCCATCCAGGCGCAGATCATCCAGCTGCTGAAACGGCTGGCGCGCGAGCGCGGCACGGCCGTAATGCTCATCACGCACGACATGGGGGTCATCGCCGAAACCGCGGACCGCGTCGCGGTCCTCTACGCCGGGCGCATCGCGGAAATCGGCCCGGTGCGGGAGGTGGTCCGCGGCGCGCGCCATCCCTATACCGTTGGCCTGATGGGTGCCATTCCAAAAATCGGTGCCGGCGCCGGCAAGCACAGTTCGCGCCTGGTGCAGATCGAGGGCGCAATGCCGCGCCTGAACGCCATGCCCTCGGGCTGCGCTTTCCATCCGCGTTGCGGCAAGAGCTTCGACCGGTGCGCACGCGAACGCCCGGAGCCCGTTCCGGTCGGCGCAAATCTCACTGCCTGCTGGCTCTATGACGACCGGCGCCCCGCCGCGTGAGGGGCGGGGGCGCCTGCCCCTGCTCAGGCTTGAAGGCGTCGGACGGGACTTCGACGTCTCGCGGCCCTGGCTGAACCGCGTCCTCGAAGGCGCACCGCGGCAGCTACTGCATGCCGTGGACGACGTGTCATTCGACGCGCGCCGCGGCGAGACCCTGGCGCTGGTCGGCGAGTCTGGCTGCGGCAAATCCACCCTCGCGCGCCTCATCGTCGGCCTGTATCCCCCCTCGCGCGGCCGCATCGAATTCGACGGCGTGGATATCAGCGATCCGCAAGCTCGTGCGGAGACTGCGCGGCTGCGCCGCCGCATGCAGATGATTTTCCAGGATCCCTATGCCAGCCTGAATCCACGCTGGCGCGTACGCGACATCGTCGCCGAGCCGATCCGCGTCCTTGGGCTCGCTTCCGATGAGGCGGATATCGCGTCCCGTGTCGCCGAACTGCTGAGGCAGGTCGGCCTTTCACCGGAAGACGGCGACAAGTATCCGCATGAATTCTCCGGCGGCCAGCGCCAGCGCATCTCGATCGCGCGCGCCCTCTCGGGACGGCCCGAATTCCTGGTCTGCGACGAGCCGACCTCGGCACTGGATGTATCGGTGCAGGCGCAGATCCTCAACCTGATGAGCGACCTGCAAGCCCAGCTTGGGCTTACCTACCTTTTCATATCGCACAATCTCGCCGTCGTCTCTCATGTCGCGGACCGCATCGGCGTGATGTACCTCGGCCGGCTGGTTGAACTTGCGGACGCGCAGGAATTGTTCGCCAGGCCCAGGCACCCCTACACGCGCATGCTGCTGGATGCCGTGCCCGATCTGGAAATGAGCGGCCGGCAGCGCACGCCGGTCGCTGGGGAGGTACCGAATCCCCTCTCGCCGCCTGCGGGCTGCGCGTTTCATCCGCGTTGCCCGCACGCCAACGAGCGTTGCCGGGCCGAACGGCCGGCGTTGATCCAGCGTGCGGGCAGCGCCGCAGCCTGCCATGCGGTGGAGGAATCGAGAATCTAGCGCTTGAAGAGGCTGCGCACCGCGTCCTTGACGCCGCCCGCGCCCTTCTTGACCGTGTCGGTGACCCCACCCACGGCACCGCCCGCCGCGCTGCCCAGCAGGGCCGAGTAGTCCACGTGCCATTGCGGATCGTCGAGCGCGCCCGTGAGCTTGACCGGGATGGTCACGCCGGTGAGCTGCGAAGCATCGCGCCCGCCCTGCCCTTTGGCCGTTGCGGCCAGCGTAGCCTTGGCCAGGTAATCGACCATGTTGTTGCCGATATCGAGATTTCCGGCGCCGGCCAGGCGCAGGAACGGCGAGGCGGCTTTCAGGTCGTCGTTATGCGCCACGCCGTTGGTGATCTTGAAGCTCGCGCTCGCAGCGGAGAAATCGGTTTTTTGCGCGCCGTCGGCCTTCTGCTGCTTCATGCCGAGCGCCGCCTTCGCGTTGCGCGCACTATCGGCAAGATTGATTCCCTTGATCGCGCCATCCCTCATTTCCACGTGCGCGTTGCCCGCCAGCGCTTTCCTGAGCGCAGTCACCGTGCCGCCGGCAGTCTGCACGTCCAGCGTGACGTTGCCGCGGCCTTCAAGCACGTCCTTCTGCGCCACGTCCTTCAGCAGGGCGCCGATGGCGATGTTTTGCGCCACCTCCTTGACATGGATGCGGTTGCCGTTGGCATCGGCCGACAAGTCGCCCGCAAGCGTGCCGCCGTATAGGTTCGCCGTATGTGGCGCGACTTCGAGCTTGCCGTCAGCCAGCTTCACCTCCGCCTTGACGTTTTCCAGCTTGGCGCGCCTCGCCGTCAGCGCGCCGATCGCCAGCTTGCCGCTCACCGTCCTGCCCTTCAGGGCCGAAAGATCGATGCGCTCATCCGACTTCGCCTCCTTGCGGTCGGGCGGCGCGTAGCGGTCGATGTTGAGGCGGTCGACGGCAACGTCAAACGAGGCCTTCATCGGAGCGAAATTGCTCAACTGGATTTTTGCCTTCAGGTCCGAATCGTCCAGCTTGCCGGCGATGTCGGCGTCCAGATCCTGCTTGGCGAGATTTGCCTTGATCGAGGCCTGCAGCTTCGCCTTGATCGCTGCGCCTGAAGCCGCCGCATCCAGTTCGAGCAGGATCTTCGGGACCGTCAGCGCGGTGGCGCTGCCTTCCACGGCGGCGATCCGCAGCTTCGCGTCCACGTTGCGCTGCGGGCCCTTCAGCAGAATCGACGCGTTCACGTCGGTGCCCGAAGCCTTTGCAGGCGTGACCTCCACCTTGGGAGCCGAAAACTCGGCCGTCAGCGAGTCCTGGTCCAGGCGACCTTTCAACTGCGCGCTGAATTTGTCGAAGCCGAATTCCTCTCGGCCTAGATTGAAATGCAGCGCGCCCGCCGCTTGCGCGCGCAAGTCGACTTCCGGCCGCTTGCCGGTGAGGTGCGCCGAAAACGCGAGATCTCCTGGCGTCTGGCCGTCCAGACGCCCCGTCTTGAGATCCGCTTCGGCGAGTTGCAATTCCTG
>DATJYN010000079.1:0-11677 GCA_035499575.1 Burkholderiales bacterium
TTCGAAGTCTCGGATGCCGACACCATGCTGGCCTACGTCGCGCCGAAAGCGAAGAAACCCGACCAGGTGGCGATCCTCACGCGCGAGGGCTGCGGCTACTGCGCTCGGGCGAAGACGCTGCTGCAGGAACTCGGCTACGACTACGCGGAGGTTTCCCTCGGCCACAGGAACCGCAGCCGCATCGTCGGCGCAATCACCGGCCAGGGTACCGTGCCGCAGGTTTTCATCAACGGCGAGCGCATCGGCAGTTTCGAAGATCTGCAGCGTTGGGCGAAGAAAGCGGCCTGACGCTCGCTAGAATGCCGGCATGGCATTCGGCGCGCTGGTCGTCGGTGACGAGATCCTGGTCGGCAAGCGCCAGGACAAGCACCTGTCCTTCATCATCCAGGCGCTGGCCGCTCGCGGCCTGCGCCTGGCTTGGTGCGAGTACCACGGCGACGACCCGGAACGCCTGACCGCGGCGCTCAAGCGTACGTTCGCCTCGGGCGACGTGGTGTTTTCCTTCGGCGGCATCGGTGCTACTCCCGACGACCACACGCGCCAGTGCGCGGCCGCGGCGCTGGGTACGGGCCTCGCGCTGCACCCCGAAGCGGAGCGCGAGATCCGCGGCCGCTTCGGCGGGGAGACGACGCCGCAGCGCCTGAAGATGGGTGAATTCCCGGAGGGTGCCGAGATCATCCCCAACCCCTTCAACCGCATTCCCGGCTTTACGCTGCGCGAGCACTGGTTCGTGCCGGGGTTTCCGCAGATGGCCTGGCCGATGCTGGAGTGGGTGCTGGATACCCGCTACCGCCAGCTCTTCGACCGCGACCGCTGGGCGGAGGCTTCGATGATCATCTACCTGCCTGAGTCCACCATCGCGCCGCTGATGGAGGAGATCAACGCCAAGTACAAGGGCCTCAAGGCCTTCAGCCTGCCCAGCATGGGCGAGGGCGGTACGCGCCGCCACATCGAGCTGGGCGTGCGCGGAGCCCCGGCCGAGGTCGAACCGGCGATGGCCGACCTGCGGCGCGGCGTCGAACTGCTTGGGGGGGCCACAAAATAAAAAACCCCGCCGAAGCGGGGTTTTTGTGGCTGCCGTGCAGTTTACCTACACGAACTTAGGCGGCTTTCTTGCTCTTGGTCAGGCCTTTCACCGTCTCGGACGCGGCGGCAACGTTCGCTTCCGCGATCTCGGTCGCCTGCTTGGCAACCTTGTTGAAGTTGTCATAGGCCGAGTTGGCGGCGGCGAGCATCTGCTTGACTGCGCTTACGGCGACATCGGAACCGGCCGGGGCGTTCTTGGCGGCCTTGTCGAGCAGGGAAACGAAGTTCTCGTTCCACTCGGTGACGCGGCGCTCGGTCGACTTGGTGAACTCGGTGCCGGTCTGGGTCGCCACTTCGTATATGCTCTTCGAGTAGGCAATCGCCTTCTCGATCGCGGGCTGCGCGAAGGTGCTCTGCAGGTTGACGATCTCCTGCACGTCCTTGGCGCCGGCCAGGGCGCGGGCGTTGGCGATGGAGTCTTCGAACGCCGCCTTGACGGCGTTGGCGTTCAGGCTCGCGAACTTCTCGAAGGCGGCGAACTGCGAGGTCGCCAGCGACAGCATCGCGTCCATGTTGGCCTTGGTCGTGGCCTGGATTTGCTCGGGTGTAACGTACATGTGAATCTCCTAAAGTGTCGGTTAAGGAATCTTTTGGGGGCGCTTTGTGCGCCGCAGCAATGCCAATTTAGTGCCATAAACCTTTAAAGTCAATGTCTTTTTGCAGTGCACCATAAGTTATTGATGTTTCGCACAAATTTGGGGCGGAAATCTTGGACGAGCGTATGAAACAACAGGAGCACTTGCCGTCGCGGCTATGGTGGGTACTCGCCGGCCTGACCGTGGTCTGGGGCTTCAACTGGACGGCGATGAAGGTGGCGATCGCGGACATAGCGCCCTTCACCTTCCGCACCCTGTGCCTGGGATTGGGTTCGGGCGTGCTGTTCGCGTTCCTGCGCGCCAGCGGCCAGCCCCTCGCCATCCCGCGCGACCAGTGGAAGCGCCTCGCGCTGGTCGCCTTCTTCAACATCACCTGCTGGAACGTGCTGGTGGTGTTCGGGCTGAAGCTGCTGCCGTCTGGCCGCGCGGCGATCCTCGCCTACACCATGCCGGCCTGGGCGATCCCGCTCTCGGTACTGCTGCTGGGCGAGCGGCTGACCACGCGCAAGCTGGCGGGCCTGGCACTCGGCATGGCCGGCATGGCGCTGCTGGTCTGGGACGAATTCCACCGCATCCAGGGCGCGCCGCGCGGCGCACTGCTGGTCCTGTGCGCCGCGCTGACCTGGGCGATCGGCACCATCCTGCAGAAGAAATACCCGGTGCGCGCCCCCGTGGCGGGATTCACCGCCTGGCTCATGCTGATCGGCGGAGTGCCGATCTACATCGGCGCGCTGCTATTCGAGGACTTCAGCAAACTGGCTAACGTCGGCCTGATGTCCGCGCTGGGCGCGACCTACAACGTGCTGCTTGCCTTCGCGTGGGCCCACTGGGCCTGGATCAAGCTCTCGACCAGCGTGTCGGTGACCGTGTTCTCGCTCTGCATGCTGATCATTCCCGTGGTGGGTGTGTTCAGCGGCATGCTGTTCCTCGGGGAAAGCCCTGGCTGGACCGAATATGCCGCGCTCGCCTTCGTGCTGGGCTCGCTCGCGACCGTGGTCGTACCGCAGCGAAAAGCGGCCTAGCGTCCGGACGCGACCGCGCGGGCGCGCGGCACGCGGGCTGCGTCCCAATATTCAGTCGCCCATGCAAGAAGGTCCGCCGGCGAAATGTCTCCTGGCGGCGGCAGGCCGAGAAACCGCAGGGCTTTCGGCAGGTCCGCCGGCACGGCGTCCGATGCACGTGTCTGCTTGGCAAGCTTCTCGCCCGCTGCGTTCACCGCCACCGGAACGTGCAGGTAGCGCGGGCTGGCGAAGCCAAGCAGCCGCTGCAGGTAGATCTGGCGCGGCGTCGAGTCAAGCAGGTCAGCGCCGCGCACCACGTCCGTGATCCCTTGCGCGGCATCGTCCACGACCACCGCCAGCTGGTAGGCGTGCAGGCCATCGGCGCGCCGCACGACAAAATCGCCGATATCTTTTTCAAGCGATTGCGACAGCTCGCCTTGCACGCGGTCCGTGAAGCGGATCGGCTCGATTGGGGTGCGAACCCGTATCGCCCTCGCGGCTTTGCCTGGAGCGAGCCCGCCGCGGCAAGTGCCCGGGTAGATGCGCGAGCCGTCGATCGCCAGTGCGGAATCCTCGAGTTCCTTGCGCGTGCAGGCACAGGGATAGTTGTGGGCCTTCAGTTTCCGGATTGCGTCCTCGTAAAGATCACGCCGTGTGCTTTGTCGGACGACCGGCCCATCCCACGCCAGGCCCAACGCTTCCAACTGGCGCAGGATCGCGTCCGCCGCGCCGGCGACGACCCTCGGCCGGTCGAGGTCTTCCATGCGCAGGAGCCACCTCCCGCCGGCATGGCGGGCGTCGAGCCAGCTCGCGAGCGCGGCCACCAGCGAGCCAAAATGCAGCGCGCCGGTGGGCGAGGGCGCGAATCTGCCCACATAGGAGCCGACGTGCGCCATGTCAACTTGAAGCCATGCAATGCGGCCCAATATACACTGGCACTTTCCAGCGAAAACGAAGGGAATTCGCAATGGCGACGATGGATCTGACCAAGGACAACTTCGAAAAAACGGTTGCCGACAACCCGATCGTCATTGTGGATTTCTGGGCGCCGTGGTGCGGTCCCTGCCGCGGTTTTGCGCCGGTGTTCGAGAAAGCCTCCGAAGTGCATCCGGACGTCGTGTTCGCGAAGGTGAATTCCGACGAGCAGCAGGAGCTTGCCGGTGCTTTCAATATCCGCTCGATCCCGACGCTGATGGTGTTCCGCGAGAAAGTGATCCTGTTCCAGCAGGCGGGCGCGTTGCCCGGGCAGGCGCTCGAGCAGGTATTGACGCAGGCGAAGACGCTCGACATGGCCAAGGTGCACGCCGAAATCGCCGCGCAGCAGGCCGGCGACGCGAGCGCGGCGCCGGGACAGTAGGCGCGCCCGCATGATCGAAATCCGACGCGGCAGCGAACGCGGCCACGCCGAGCACGGCTGGCTGGACTCCTGGCACTCGTTCTCTTTCGCCGACTACCACGATTCCGCGCACATGGGCTACAGCGCGCTGCGCGTGATCAACGAGGACCGCATCCAGCCGGGCACCGGCTTCGGCACGCACGGCCACCGCGATATGGAGATCGTCAGCTACGTGCTGGAAGGCGCCCTCGCCCACAGGGACTCGATGGGCACCGGTTCCACCATCGTGCCGGGGGACGTGCAGCGCATGAGCGCCGGCAGCGGAGTACGGCACAGCGAATTCAACGACGCCAAAGGCACCGTCACGCACTTCCTGCAGATCTGGATCGAGCCCGACGTACGCGGCATCGCGCCGGGCTACGAGCAGAAGCATTTCGACGCTGGCAGCAAGCGCGGCCGGCTTCGGCTGGTGGCCTCGCCCGACGGTGCCGACGGTTCGGTGACAATCCACCAGGATGCGCGCATCTACGCAGGGCTGTTCGATGGCGCCGAACGTGCGGCACAGGCGCTCGCGCACGGGCGCAAGGCCTACGTGCACCTCGTGCGCGGCAAGCTGAGCGTGAACGGCGCGCCGCTCGAGGCCGGCGACGCGGCCAAGCTGACCGGCGTCGCCGAGATCGCGCTCGAGAAAGGTGCCGCAGCGGAAGTCCTGGTTTTTGACCTACCATAAGAAGGGAACTCACGATGGCAAGCACAATCGACACCGGAATTTCCGCCAAGCACCGATCAGCCATTGCGAACGGCTTGTCGCGGCTGCTCGCCGACACCTACGTGCTGTACCTCAAGACGCACGGCTTCCACTGGAACGTCGAAGGGCCGATGTTCCAGACCCTGCACCTGATGTTCATGGACCAGTACACCGAAACCTGGAACGCGATCGACCCGATCGCCGAGCGCATCCGGGCGCTCGGCCACTATGCCCCGGGCAGCTATGCGCAGCACATGAAGCTCGCGACGATCAAGGAGGCGGTCGGCGTACCGAAGGCGGAAAGGATGGTGGCGGAGCTGATCGCCGGGCAGGAAGCGGTGGCGCGCACCGCGCGCTCGGTGCTGCCGCTGGCCGAGGCCGCCAACGACCAGCCGACGCTCGACCTGCTCACGCAGCGCCTGAACATCCATGAAAAGAACGCCTGGATGCTCAGGAGCCTGCTGAAAAAGTAGCCGCGCGGCAGCGCCCACCGTGGCCGGCACGCGCACCGAGAAGGATTCCTTCGGCCCGATCGAGGTGCCGGCTGAGCGCCTGTGGGGCGCGCAGACCGAGCGCAGCCGAAGGTTCTTCCGTATTTCGGGCGAGCGCATGCCGCTGGCGGTGGTGCATGCGCTGGCGCTGGTCAAGCGTTCGGCCGCGCGCGTCAACACCTCGCTGGGGCTGCTCGATGCAAAGAAGGCGGAAGCGATCGCACGCGCAGCCGACGAAGTGCTCGCCGGGCGCCACGACGAGGAATTCCCGCTGGTGGTCTGGCAGACCGGATCCGGCACGCAGTCGAACATGAACGCCAACGAAGTGCTGGCCAACCGCGCCTCCGAACTGCTCGGCGGCGAGCGCGGGCCGAAGCGCCTGCTGCACCCGAACGACGACCTGAATCTCGGCCAGTCGTCCAACGACGTGTTCCCGACGGCGATGCACGTCGCCGCGGCGCGCGCGCTCGCCAAGGACGTGATCCCGGCGCTCGACCGGCTGGCGGGGGCGCTGGAAGCGAAGCGCAAGGCGTTCGAGGCGATCGTCAAGATCGGGCGCACGCACTTGCAGGATGCGACGCCGCTCACGCTGGGGCAGGAATTTTCCGGCTACGTCGCGCAGCTCGAGCAGTCGCGCCGCGCGATCGAGGTGGCGCTGCCCGGCCTCTACCGCCTTGCCATCGGCGGCACCGCGGTCGGCACCGGCCTGAACACTCATCCTGAATTCAGCGCGCGCATGGCAGCGGAGATTGCGCGCATGTCCGGCCTGCCGTTCGAGCCTGCGCCGAACAAGTTCGCGGCGCTCGCGGGACACGAGGCGCTGGTGTTCGCCCACGGCGCCCTGAAGACGCTGGCCGCCTCGCTGAGCAAGATCGCCAACGACCTGCGCCTGCTAGCCTCAGGGCCGCGCTCTGGAATAGGCGAAATTTCGCTGCCGGAAAACGAACCCGGCAGCTCGATCATGCCGGGAAAGGTGAACCCGACGCAGGCCGAAGCCCTGACGATGCTCTGCGCGCAGGTATTCGGCAACGACGTCGCCCTGAATATCGGCGGCGCGTCGGGCCACTTCGAACTGAATGTCTACAAGCCGCTGATCATCCACAATTTCCTGCAGAGCGCGCGCCTGCTCGCCGACGGCATGACGAGTTTCGAGGAGCATTGCGTGCGCGGCATCGAGCCGAACCGGGCGCGCATCGGCGACCTGGTCGAGCGCTCGCTGATGCTGGTGACCGCGCTCGCGCCGCACATCGGCTACGACCGCGCCGCGGAAATCGCCAAGAAAGCCCACAAGGAGGGCAGCACGCTGCGTGCTGCCGCCGCCGCGCTCGGCTACGTCAAGGCGGAGGATTTCGACCGCTGGGTGCGGGCCGAGGACATGGTGGGCGGAGGGAAATGAAGCGCCGCGAATTCCTGATCGGCGGCCTGGCCGCTGCCGGGTCGGTCGCCGCGGGCTGTTCCACGCCGGGCGTCAAGCTGGATGCGCCGTACGTTTCCACGCCGCAACCTGTGGTCGACGCGATGCTGCGCCTGGCCGACGTTCGGCAAAGCGACATGGTCTACGACCTGGGCTGCGGCGACGGCCGTATCGTGATTTCCGCCGCACGACTGTTCGGCGCACGCGGCGTCGGCATCGACCTCGACCCGCGGCGCATCGACGAAGCGAACGCGGCGGCGCGCTCAGCCGGCGTGGACGGGCGCGTGCGTTTCGTGATGCAGGACCTGTTCCAGACGGACTTTTCCGAGGCCTCGGTGCTGGCGCTCTACTTGTTCCCCGAGATGAACGCCAGGCTGCTGCCGAAGATCCGCGCTGAACTGCGGCCCGGTTCGCGCGTGGTGTCGTACCAGTTCGGCGTCGGCGACTGGGTTCCCTCGGCGACGGAGGGCGTCTGGATCGGCGACCTGCGCAACGAGGTCTACCTTTTCAAGGTTCCCGCGCGCTGACCATGTCGGTCGTCGTCCTCATCTCCGGCCGGGGCAGCAACCTGCAGGCGATCCTCGAGGCCGGCATACCGGTGTCGGCGGTCGTCAGCAACGTCGCCGGCGCCGGCGGGCTCGACATTGCGGCGAAACGCGGCATTCCGACCAGGGTCGTGAAGCACGGCGACTTCCCGACGCGTGAAGCCTTCGAAGAGGTGCTGGCCGGAGAGATCGATCGGTTTGCGCCGAAGCTCGTGGCGCTTGCCGGATTCATGCGTATCGTCACCGCCGGGTATGTCAAGCGCTTCGCCGGGCGGATGCTGAACGTCCATCCGTCGCTGCTGCCCTCGTTTACGGGCCTGCATACGCATGAACGCGCGCTGGCAGCCGGTGTCAAAGTGCATGGTTGCAGCGTGCATTTCGTGACGCCGGAACTCGACACGGGCCCGATCGTGATCCAGGCGGCCGTACCCGTGCTTCGTGGCGATACCCCGGATGTGCTGGCAGCGCGGGTTCTCAGGCAGGAACATGTCGTTTACCCTCGCGCGCTGCGCTGGTTTCTGGATGGCAATCTCGTCGTCGACAATGGACGAGTCAACGTTAAGGACGGTGATGCGCAAACTGTTTATTCCGATCGCACTTAGCCTCGCGGCTTCGGCCGCGGCAGCGCCTCCTCGCGTGGTTGAAGTCGGCTATCAGGTTTCGCGCAACGACCTCGCCATGGCCGAGGCGACCGACCGGCTGGAGCATGACGGCAAGACCTACCGGCTGACGGAAACCTTGAAGGGCAAAGGCGTGTTCTCTTTGCGCGGCGACGCCACGCGTTCCAGCCAGGGCGCGGTCGTCGCGGACGGGTTGCGCCCCGTGAAGTACGAGGACAAGCGCTCCGGGCGCGAAGCGCAAGTGGCCGAATTCGATCCGTCGGCGAAAACGCCCACCCCGCTGCGGCAGGACCTGCTCAGCCTGCTCTGGGGGTTCGCCTTTTTCCAGCCAAAGGGGGCGGTGACCTACAGCGTCCACAACGGCAAGCAGGCGACGACCTACACCTATGAGGTCGCTGGGCGCGAGAAGGTCAAGACACCGGCCGGCGAGTTCGATGCGCTGAAACTCGTCAAGCGCAGGGAGAAGCCCGAGGACAAGGTGACCGAGGTCTGGCTGGCGTCGGACCGGAACTTCATCCCGGTGCGCGTGCTGGTCATCGACAAGAGCGGCAACCGCCTGGACCAGGTCGCGACCAGGATCACCACGCAGTGAGTACCCGCCGTTAAGCCGACACCCGCGCTGCTCATCCACGCGGAAAAGGCGCTCGCGGAAATCCTGCAGTTCGCGCGTCCCGCCGACCAGGCAATGTCCGCCTATTTCCGCAGCCATCGCAATCTTGGCCAGCAGGATCGCGCCTTCGTCGCGGAAACCGTGTTCGCGGTCTTGCGGCGCAAGCGCTCGCTCGAGGCGGCGGCAGGCAGCGCCGCGCCGCGCGACCTGGCTGTTACCGCCCTGGTGCGCGTGTTCGGGATCTCCGGAAGGGTGCTGGAACATGATGCAAGCCTGGTAGCGCAGGTGAAGGCATTTGCTGGCCGCGACCTGCCGGCCGCGATGCGGGCCGACCTGCCGGACTGGCTGTGGGAGCGCCTGCTTGCCGCTTACGGCGAGCAGGAATCAGCGGCTATAGCGCAAGGGTTGCTGGGTACCGCGCCGCTTGACCTGCGGGTTAACCTTGCAAAGCTGACGCGCGCCGAAGCGCTGGCCCAGTTAGGGCTCGAAGGCGCGCTCACCGAACTGTCGCCGGCCGGCATTCGGCTAAAAGGCAAACCCGCCGTCAACCGCCACCCGCTTTTTCTCGCGGGCGCGGTGGAGGTCCAGGACGAAGGCAGCCAGCTGCTCGCCTACCTGCTTGCGCCCCGGCGCGGCGAGATGGTAGTGGACTTCTGCGCCGGCGCGGGTGGGAAAACGCTCGCGCTGTCGATGCTGATGCACGGCACGGGCCGCCTCTACGCCATGGACGTCTCGGGCAAGCGCCTGCGCGAGCTCGCGCCGCGCGCGGCGCGCGCCGGGATCTCGAACGTGCATCCCATCGCGCTCGCGAGCGAAGCCGACGTCCGCGCCAAGCGGCTGGCCGGCAAGATCGACCGCGTGCTGGTGGACGCCCCCTGCAGCGGCTTTGGCACGCTAAGGCGCAATCCCGACCTGAAATGGCGCCACGACGCCGTCGCAGTGGAAGAACTTGGTGCGAAGCAGGCGCGCATCCTGAATGCCGCCGCCAAGCTGCTCAAGCCCGGCGGCAGGCTGGTCTACGCGACCTGCAGCATCCTGCCGGACGAAAATGAAGTTATCGCCGATGCTTTCGCCGCCGGGCACCCGGAGTTCAAGGTCCTATCCTGCGCCGAACTTCTGGCGACGCAGCGCATTCCGCTCGACACCGGCGAGCGCCTGCGGCTCTGGCCGCACCGGCACGGCACGGACGGCTTCTTTGCCGCGGCCTACGAACGGCGCTAGCGCCGGTCCTCCGGCCGGTCTTCCTCCCGGACGTAGGCTTCATGCAGGTGAACGGGTTTGGCCGCGCGCTTGCGCTTGCGCATGCGGATGTTGAGCAGTTCGACGCCGACCGAAAACGCCATGGCGAAGTAGACGTAGCCCTTCGGCACTTCGTGCTGGAAGCCGGCGGCGATCAGCACCACGCCGACCACCACAAGGAACGCGAGCGCCAGCATCTTGATGGTCGGGTGCGCCGAGACGAAGCGGCCGATCGCGCCGGCGAACAGCATCATCAGGGCGACCGAGGCGACGACCGCGGCAATCATGATCTCGACCTGCCGCACCATGCCGACCGCGGTGATGATCGAATCGAGCGAAAACACGATATCCACCACCATGATCTGCAGCACCACCGCGCCGAAAGTCGCGCGCACCCCGGCCGAGGCCGCGCCTTCCTCGCCTTCGAGCAGCTGGTGAATTTCCTTCACGCTCTTCCAGAGCAGGAATAGTCCGCCGCCGATGAGGATCAGGTCGCGGCCGGAAAGCGCTTGGCCGAGCAGGCTGAACAGCGGTGCGGTCAGGCCGATGATCCAGGCCAGCACCAGCAGCAGTCCGACGCGCATGAACATTGCCATCGCCAGGCCGATGCGGCGTGCGCGTTCGCGTTGGGCCGGCGGCAGTTTGTCTACCAGGATCGAGATGAAGATCACGTTATCGATGCCGAGCACCAGTTCCAGCGCGGTGAGCGTCGCGAACGCGATCCAGTTCTGCGGGTCGCTAAGCAGGTCCATGGGGTTGGTTTTGCCTTCGGGCCGTAATGATTTGTTTGCTATATTTTGCCGGTGTTGAAAGTATCAGCAATTGCGATCAGTTTTCTCCTCTGCTCCATGCAAGCGATTGCGCAGGAGGAGTCGCCGTTCGAGTTGCACGCGCAGTCCACCTACCTGAGACAGTACAAGTCCGCGTTTGACGCCCCCTACAGCGGGGCCAACAGCCTGCGTACCAGCCGCGAATCCAGCTATACGTTCACCGGCACGGTGTATATCGCCGCGCGCCTCGGCGATGCCACCGAGGTCTACCTGAATCCCGAGATTATCCAGGGAGTGCCGTTTTCGGGCTTGCATGGCCTCGGCGGATTCACCAACGGCGAGATGCAGCGCGGCGCGGGACCGGACCTCAAGGGCTACACCGCGCGTTTTTTCCTGCGGCATACCTGGAACCTGGGCGGCGAATACGAAGCGGAAGAATCCGGGCAGAACCAGATCAAGACGAACTACGCGAGCGAGCGCGTAGTGCTGACTGCCGGCATCGTTTCCGTTCTGGACGTATTCGACGCGATGGACTACAGCCGCGATGCGCGCACCCAGTTCATGAACTGGGCATCGCTGACCTACGGCGCCTGGGACTTCCCGGCCGATGCGCGCGGCTACACCCGGGGCGTCGCGCTCGAGTACATGACGGCGGGCTGGCAGGCGCGCGCAGGCCGCTTCCTCGTGCCCGTGGAATCGAACGGCCTGCGCCTGGACGGCAAAATCACTCAGCACTACGGCGATGTCGCGGAGTTCGAACTGCCTTACCGGCTTGCCGGGCATTCCGCCATTGCGCGCGCCCTCGCATTTCACAACCGGGTCGATGCGGGCGCCTACAACGATGCCATCGCGCTCGGTTCCGCGACGGGATCGGTGCCGGATCTCACCCAGGTACGCAGGACGCAGTCGAAGTACGGCTTCGGGCTGAGCACGCAGGTCGAGCTCACGGACGCGGTCGGCGCCTACGCGCGGGCAGGCTGGAGCGACGGCAGGACCGAGACCTTCATGTACACCGAGATCGACCGTTCGCTCGCGACCGGCGCCCTGGTGAAGGGTTCGGGCTGGGGACGGCCGCAAGATAGCGCGGGCGTCGCGGTCTACCTGAACGGGTTGTCCCGCGCCCATCGCGATTACCTCGTCGATGGCGGCCTTGGCTTCTTCCTCGGCGACGGCCGGCTGAACTATGGCAGCGAGCGGGTTACGGAGGCCTACTACAGCGTG
>DATJYN010000080.1:0-46066 GCA_035499575.1 Burkholderiales bacterium
CCCGATCAGCCGCGCGACGCCGTCCACGTGGCCGGTGACGAGATGGCCGCCGAGTTTGTCGCCGAGGCCGAGGGATTTCTCGAGGTTCACGCGGCCCGGACGGTCGAGGCCCGCGGTGACGCGCAGGGTTTCCTTGGAAACATCGAACCAGAGCCGGCTCTTTGCCTTCTTCACCACCGTCAGGCAGCAGCCTTGCACGCAAACGGAGTCGCCGATGCGCACGTCCGCGAGCAGCAGGCGGCCGCTGGATATTTGCAGGGGCTTCAGTTTCTCGATGCGGCCGACGGCCTGGACGATGCCGGTGAACATCAGGCCCTCGCGATGATGCGGATGTCATCGCCGACGCGGTCGAGCGACGTGAGTTTCACTTTTGTTCTTTCGTCGAGAGACGAAAACCCCGGCAGCTCGAGCATGCCAAGCGCCGTGTCGCCGAGGAAGCTCGGATTGAGGTAAAGCAGGAATTCGTCGACGCAGCCCTCGCGTACCAGCGAGCCGTTCAGCCGCGAGCCGGATTCGACGTGCAGTTCGTTGACGCCCCGGCGGGCCAGTTCCGCGAGCATTTTCGGCAAGTCCACCTTGCCGCCGGGATTCGGCAGCGCGACGATCTCCGCGCCCTTGAGTTTTCCAGGCACCGAGGAAAACACCAGCACGTTGCCGCCCTCCAGTATCCTGGCGCTCTCCGGCGTCTGCAGCCGGCTGTCGACCACCACGCGCAGCGGCTGGCGCGAGGTCTCGACGTCGCGCACGGTAAGGCGCGGGTTGTCGGTCTTGATCGTGCCGTAGCCCGTCAGGACGGCACAGGCGCGAGCGCGCCAGCGATGCCCGTCCTGCCTCGCCTCCAGGCCGGTGATCCATTGCGATTTGCCCGCATAGGGACCTTCGCCCAGCGCCGTGCGCCCATCCAGCGTCGCCGCGATCTTCATGCGCACCCACGGCCGGCCGCGCGTCATGCGCGAGACGAAGCCGATATTCATCTCCCTCGCTTCCGCTTCCATGAGGCCGTGCTCGAAGCGGACGCCGGCCGCGGCGAGCTTGTCGCCGCCGTGCGCCGCCTGCGGATTCGGGTCAAGCGTGGCCGCGACGACGCGCCTTATTTTTTTCGCGAGAATCAGATCCACGCAAGGAGGCGTGCGGCCCCGGTGATTGCAGGGCTCGAGGGTCACGTAGGCGGTCGCGCCCGCCGTTTTCGCACCCGCCTCCCCGATGGCGACGACTTCGGCGTGCGGGCCGCCCGCCTTTTCGTGCCAGCCCTCGCCCACTACCGCCTCGCCCTGCGTCACGACGCAACCGACGCGCGGGTTCGGCGCGGCCGTGAACATGCCCTTCGCCGCGAGTTCGAGCGCGCGCGCCATCATCGCGCGGTCGAACGCCGTGAAGGTCACGAAGGGGTTCTCACTTACGGCGTTTCTTGGTCTTGACTTCCTGTACCGCCTCGCGGAAGTCGTCCGGCGTCTCGAAGCTGCGGTACACCGAAGCGAAGCGGATGTAGCCGATCTTGTCTAGCTTCGCCAGCTCGCGCATCACCAGGTCGCCGACGCGGCTGGTGGGAATCTCGCGCTCGCCCATCGCGCGCAGCTTTTCCTCGACGCGGTCGACGGCCGCGTCGACGTCCTCGGTGGCCACCGGGCGCTTGCGCAGCGCCAGCGTCATGCTGCCGATCAGCTTGCCGCGGTCGAAGTCGGTGCGGCTGCCGCCTTTCTTCACCAGCCGCGGCATGCGCAGCTCGACGCGCTCGTAGGTGGTGAAGCGCTTGTCGCATTTCGGGCACTTGCGGCGCCGGCGGATGACGTTGGTGTCCGGGTTCGAGCGCGTGTCGACTACCTGCGTATCTTCGTTCGAGCAGAACGGGCAGCGCATCGCGGCTCAGACGTAGACCGGGAATTTCGCGCACATCGCCTTCACCTCGCGCGTCACGCGCTGCTGCGTGAGTTCGCCGTGCGGGTCTTCCAGCACGTCGGCGATCAGGTTGGCGACCCGATCCGCTTCGCCGGCGCCGAAACCGCGCGTGGTCATCGCGGGCGAGCCGATGCGGATGCCCGAGGTGACCGTCGGTTTCTGCGGGTCGTTCGGGATGGCGTTCTTGTTCACCGTCATGTGCGCGCGGCCGAGCGCGTCCTCGGCGTCCTTGCCGGTCACGTTCTTCGCGCGCAAGTCCACCAGGAACATGTGGCTGTCGGTGCCGCCGGAGACGACGCGCAGGCCGCGCCTGGCCAGCGCCGCCGCCATGACGCGCGCGTTCTCCAGCACGCTCGCCTGGTATTGCCTGAATTCCGGCTTGAGCGCTTCACCAAGCGCCACCGCCTTGGCGGCGATCACGTGCATCAGCGGGCCGCCCTGGATGCCGGGGAAGATCGCCGAGTTGACGGCCTTCTCCTGCTCCGGCTTGCCGAGGATCAGGCCGCCGCGCGGCCCGCGCAGCGTCTTGTGCGTGGTGGTGGTGACGAAATCGGCCACGCCGACCGGCGACGGGTACAACCCGGCCACCACCAGTCCCGCGTAGTGCGCCATGTCGGACATCAGCAGCGCGCCGCACTTGTCGGCGATGGCGCGAAAGCGCTGCCAGTCGATGACGCGCGAATAGGCGGAAGCCCCGGTGACGATCATTTTCGGCCGGTGCTCGAGTGCGAGCCGTTCGGCGGCCTCGTAGTCGATGAGTTCGTTCGCATCCAGCCCGTAGGAGACCACCTTGTAGAGCTTCCCCGACAGGTTGACCGGCGATCCGTGCGTCAGATGACCGCCCTGAGCGAGCGAAAGCCCGAGGATCGTGTCGCCGGGCTTGAGCGCCGCGGCATACACCGCCTGGTTGGCCTGCGAGCCCGAGTGCGGCTGCACGTTGGCCCAGGGCGCGCCGAACAGCCTCTTCGCGCGCTCGATGGCGACTGTCTCGGCGATGTCGACGAACTCACAGCCGCCGTAGTAGCGCTTGCCGGGATAACCCTCGGCGTACTTGTTGGTGAGCAGCGATCCCTGCGCGGCCAGCACCGCGGGGCTGACGTAGTTCTCCGAGGCGATCAGCTCGACGTGGTCCTCCTGGCGGCCGGCCTCCTTGCGGATGGCGCTGCAGATTTCCGGGTCGGATTGCTCTAGCGACTTGGTTGCGAACATGCTCGGAAAATCCGGGGCGGGCTTTGGGGGATAGGGCAATTTTACCAGCGCCCTCCCCTGCCACCCGTCAGACGTTTTCCTGCTGCAGGCTGAAACGCACCGAGTGGTCGCCATGCGTGGTGGCGTTCTTGCCCAGGCCGATCCAGCCTCGGCCGCCCAGCACCGCCTCTTCGCGCCGCAGGTGCACTTCGCTGGAATGTTCGTCGACCATCAGGAAAGTGCCGTTGCTCGACAGGTCGGTGAGCACGAAGTGGCCTTCGCGCGTGTGCACGCGCGCGTGGATGCGCGAGGCGAACAGGCTCACGATGACGATGTCGTTGCCCTCGTCGCGCCCCATCTGCAGCGTCGGCCGGCTGCGGTTGACGATGAAGATGTTGCCTCGATATATCAACTTCAACGACAGTTGCACGGCCTTGGCGAAATCCGCGCGCGCGAGGTTGGTCTCGGTGACCGCCGGGTCGTAGCGCCACATGACCTCGCTCACCGCCACTTCCTCGGCCTTGCCCTTGATGCGCGTCGGGAACAGCGCCCGGCAGCGCGAGCGCAGCCCGGGCGAGAGCGCGTCCACGGTCTGCGCGGAGGTCAGGATCTGCTCCGGGTTGGCGAGCACCACCAGGCGCGCGCAGACGTTCATGGTGTCGCCGAACACGTCGCCCTTGGACAGGATTACCGAACCGTAAGTGAAGCCGATCTTGAGCTGCAGGCGGTTGGTCGTGCCCTGCGCTGCCGAGTGCACCGTGGTCTGGATCTCGCTGGCGGCGCGGAACGCGTTGTCCGGATCCTCGAACACGCAGATGATGCCGTCGCCGAGCGATTTCACCACCGAGCCATCGTACTTGGCGACGATCTTTTCCAGGCGCGCAAACACGCCGTTGATCAGCGCCAGCGCCACCGTGTCGCCAAGCGATTCGTAGATTTTGGTGCTGTCCGTGACGTCGACGAACAGCACGGCCCGTTGCGCGGTTTCCATCGGAACCGCTAACTATACGACGATAGGCGGGGCGAGGTCTCCCGGGGCGTCGATATCGCGAATCGCCCCGGGGTCCCCGACCGGAACCTTCATCAGTTCGTCCGCGTGTTCGGCCAGCAGCTTCTTCGCGCCCTCGTCTCCCGCCAGGTTCTCCAGCTGCGCGCGAAAGCGGCCCGCGATGCCGACCGGGTGGCCCCGGCGGGCGCGAAAGTACGGCGCCGCCAGCGCCGCGCCGCCGGCCATCGCGTCGCGCACCGCGGCGACGGTGCTGGAGCGGATGAACGGCATGTCGCCGAGCGCGACGAGGTAGCCGTCCGCCGCGCCCGCGGCGCGCACGGCGCAAGCCAGGCTGGCGCCCATGCCCTCGGTGGCGCGCTCGCAGAGCTCGACCTCGCAGCCTTCCGCGCGCAGCGCGGCTTCCAGGCCCTGGGTGCCGGGGCGCAGCACCGCGATCACGCGCGGCACTTCGGCGATCAGGTGGCGTGCCGCCTGCACCGCGATCGGCACGCCGTGCGGCAGCACATGCTGCAGCTTGTCGGAGCCGAACCGCGTCGCGCTGCCCGCGGCGAGCAGGACACCGACGAAATTCAAGTTTTGGAGGCGGTCGCCGCGGATCCCGCGGCCGGAACTTCGCAGGCCGACGGGTCGAAGCGGCGGGCGGGCTTGGCCGCCCAGCTCGGCTCGCTCACGCCGTGGCGCACGGCGGTCAATTCGGCAAGGATTGCCACAGCGATCTCGGGCGGCGTCTTGGATCCGAGGTACAAGCCCACTGGGCCGTGCAGGCGCGCGATTTCGCCGTCGGAGAGCTCGAATTCCCTCAGGCGCAGGCGTCGGGCGTCGTTGTTCTTCTTCGAGCCGATCGCCCCGACGTAGAAGGCCGGTGACTTGAGCGCCTCCATCAGCGCGAGGTCGTCGATCTTCGGATCGTGCGTCAGCGCGACCACCGCGGTATGGCCGTCGAGATTGGCCACGGCGAGCACGTCGTCGGGCATGCCGCGGTCGAGCGGCACGCCCTTCACGTCCCAGCCGTCGGCATATTCCTCGCGCGGATCGATCACCAGTACCTGGTAGTCGAGCATGCGCGCCATCTCGGCAAGATAGCGGGTAAGTTGTCCCGCGCCGATGAGGAACAGGCGCCAGCGCGGCCCGTGCACGGTCGTCAAAACCTTGCCGTCGAATTCGAGCGCATCGTCGCCGCTGCCCGGCTTCATGGTGACCTGGCCGCTGTCCATTTCCAGGCGCCGGCGCACGAGCTGCTGCTTGGAGATCGTTTCCAGCAGCTCGCCGAACGCGCTCTTCTCGGTCACCGGTTCCATCACAAGTTCCAGCGTGCCGCCGCAGGGCAGGCCCCAGCGCGTCGCTTCCTCGTTGGTCACGCCGTAGGTGATCAGTTTCGGAAGGCCCTGGCCGTCACTGCCGCGAGCCGTGGCCTCCCCTTTCTTCACTTTCTCGATCAGGTCATCCTCGACGCAGCCGCCGGACACCGAGCCCACGACCTGGCCGTCGTTGCGGATCACCACCAGTGCCCCGACCGGACGCGGCGCCGAGCCCCAGGTGCGCACGATGGTGCCGAAAGTGACGCGATGGCCCGCCTTGCGCCAAGCCTCGGCGCTGCGCAGCACTTCGATGTCGACGCTATCCATGCGGAAATGTTAACCCAACTTTGCAGCCGCGGCCCTGCTCGCCCGAGCCGATCTCGAGCTGCGCGCCGTGCGCGGACGCAATCTCCCGCACGATCGACAGGCCGAGGCCGCTGCCCGTGCCGGCGGTGCCGGTGATGCGGTAGAAGCGCTCCAGCACCTGCTCGCGCTCCGCGGGCGGAATACCCGGACCATCATCTTCGACCTCCAGGTATGGCCTTTCGTTCCGCGTGCCCGTCCGGATCGTGACGCGCCCGCCCGGCGGGCTGTACTCGAGCGCGTTGTGGACCAGGTTGCCGAGCGCCTCGCGCAACAGCACCGCGTCGCCCAACAGCCGGGCATCCGAGAGCTCGAAGCCGAGGTCGATTTCTTTCGCCAGCGCGCGGTGCACCCATTCGTCGGCGGCATCTTCCACCACAGTGCGCAGGTTCGCGTCCGCAAAGGCGTCCGGCCGGAAGCCGCCGGGCTCGGCACGCGCCAGCGCGAGCAGCTGGTTGGCGAGGCGCGCGGTGCGGATCGTGGCGCGGCGCACTTGCTCGAGCTGCGCGCGGTTTTCTTCCGGCACACCCTGCGAGAGCGCGATTTCGGTGTGCGCCTGCAGGCCGGCCAGCGGCGTCCTGAGCTGGTGCGCCGCATTGGCCAGGAAGCGCTGCTGGTTGCTGCTCGAGGCGGCGACCTGATCGAAGAGCTGGTTTAGCGCGCTCACCAGCGGGCGCGCTTCTTCCGGCGCCTGCGCGGGATCGATCGGCCGCAGGTCGCGCGGAGAGCGCGCGCGGATTTCCGCTGAAAGATCCTCGAGCGGCGCGAGGCCGCGCTTGACGCCGACCCACACGATCGCGAGCGTGATCAGGGCGATGACCAGCTCGGGCACCAGGCTGGAAACCACGATGTCGCGCGCCAGGTTGATGCGCTTGTTGATCGTCTCCGCGACCTGAACCACGCAGATCTGCCCGCCGCAGGGCACCAGCATGGCCACCAGGCGGATCGGCTCGTCGCGATATTCTCCGTCGTAGGCGATGACGCCGTCCTCCGGCTCCTGTGATGTCGGCACCGGCGGCAGCCCGGCGTCGCCGGCCAGCGTGGAGCCGTCGGGACGGCGCACGGCGTAGAAAATGATGTCGTACTTGTCGGTGCGCAGCACCTGTTCGGCAGCGCCGGGAAGGTCGAAGTCCACTGCGCCGTTCGCCGCGCGAATGCGCTCGCCCAGCGCGATGGCGACATCCATCAGGGCCTGGTCGTAGGCATCGGTCGCGGGCCCAAGGGCCAGGAAATACTGCCCGACCGCCCCCACCGTCAACAGCGCCGCAACCGACGGCAGCAGCGCCTTCAGCAGGCGGCCGCGCAGGCTACTGGCCAGCTTTGCCCTCTTTGAACTCTTCCAGCATGTAGCCGAATCCGCGCACCGTGCGGATTCTCACCCCCGCCGGGTCGAGCTTGGCGCGCAGGCGCGAAACATAGACTTCAATCGCATTCGGCGTCAGTTCCTCGCCCCAGTTGGCCACCGACTGGATGATGCTTTCCTTGGAGACGATCTTCTCGACGCGCGCAAGCAGCACCTCCAGCACCGCCCACTCTCGCGCGGCAAGATCCAGCGGAGTCCCGCCGAGCTGGGCTCGCCGCGCGAGCGTGTCGAGCACCAGCGGCCCATGCACGATTTTGGGCCCCGTCTGCGCCTGCGAGCGGCGCACCAGCGCGCGCACGCGCGCGGCCAGTTCGGGCATTGCAAAGGGCTTGGCCATGTAGTCGTCGGCGCCCAGGTCCAGGCCGTGGACCCGGTCGTCCAGCGCATCCCGCGCGGTCAGCACTAGAACGGGAGTCCGGTCGCCGGCCGCACGCAGGCGCCGCAGCACCTCGAAGCCGTCGATGCCGGGCAGGCCGACGTCCAGGATGATCATGTCGAAGCGCTCCTGGCGGGCGCCGAGCACGGCCTCTTCGCCCCTGGCCATGACGTCGATGGCATGGCCTTCGCCCTCGAGAATGCGCGCGATTCCGCTTGCCAGCGCCGCGTCGTCCTCGACGATCAGTATCCTCACACGACCAATCATACAACTCCGAAAAAGAAGGGGCCCCGACGCAGGAGCCGGCCCCTTCAAAAGAAGGGGCCCGCTTTAGGCGGGCCCAAGAGACCTCGGCCGGGGGGGAGGAGGAGGATCCCCGACCGCGCTGCTACAGGTTATATGTTGCGCAGTCAAGCTTACTGACACCTTTCCCAAAGCTTGCGCCGGACTTGCAACGGCTGGTTGTTTCGAAATCCACCTCAGGTTGCGCTGCTCGCCGCCGGATCGGTCTCGCCCCCGCGGACCTCGCGGCCGAAATGCAGGAACAGCATGGGCAGCAGCAGCAGCGTGAACAGGGTGCCGCTCACGATGCCGCCGACGATGACGACGGCAAATGGTCGCTGCGTCTCCGAGCCGATCCCGTGCGACAGCGCCGCCGGCAACAGGCCGAGGCCGGCCATCAGGGCGGTCATCAGGATTGGCCGCAGGCGCGCCACCGCGCCTTCCACGACCGCCACCGAGAATTCGGCGCCGCCGCGAAGCCGCTCAACAATGTGCTCGACCATGATCACGCCGTTTTGCACCGAAATGCCTGCCACGGCGATGAAGCCGACCGCGGCGGAGACCGACAGGTGCAGGCCCGCAAGGCCCAGAGAGGCGATGCCGCCCACCAGCGTGAACGGCACCATTGCCAGCACAAGCATGGACTGGCGCACCGAACGGAACGCCCAGAAGAGCAGCGAGAAAATCAGCAGCGCCGACACCGGGATGATGACCCGCAGGCGCTTGACCGCCCGCTGCTGGTTCTCGAACTGCCCGCCCCAGGTCATCGTGTAGCCCGGGGGCAACGGCACAGCCGCAGCGACTTTGTCCTGCGCCTCGGCGACGAAACCGCCCTGGTCGCGGTCGCGCAGATTGACCTTGATCGCCACCGAGCGCCCGCCCGATTCGCGCGTGATGCGCGCCGCGCCCTGCCGCACTTCGACTAGCGCGATTTCAGACAGGCTTACGGTCCCCGCGCCACCGGGCAGCGCGATCTGCAGGCCGGCGATGTCGTCCACCGCGTCGCGGAACGGCTGGGCGATGCGCACGGTGACGTCGAAGCGGCGCTCGCCCTCATAGAAGGCATTGACCGCGGTGCCGGCCAGGGCAGTCTGCACCATCGCATTGGCGTCGTTGACGCTGATGCCGAGGCGCGCGAGGCGCCGGCGGTCGAGCTGGATGTCGACCTCGCTCTGGCCGCCGATCTTGAGCGCGGCGACGTCCGTCGCGCCGCGAATACCGGCAAGCGTATCGACCACGCGCCCCGAGAGGTCCTCCAGGATCGCCAGCTCCGGCCCGAAGACCTTGACCACGATCTCGCCTTTCGCGCCCGAGAGCGCTTCTTCGACGTTGTCCTGGATCACCTGGGAAAAATTGGTCGGCAGGCCCGGGATCGTGTGAATGCGCGCCGCCATGTCGGCGACCAGTTCGTCCTTGCTGGCGAAGCGCCACTCGCTGCGCGGCTTTAGGTCGGCCAGCACTTCCAGGTTGTTGGGGCCTTTCGGGTCGGTGCCGTCGTCCGGCCGCCCGACCTGTGCAATCACCGCCTTCACCTCCGGGTAGGAGAGCAGGATCGCGCGCACCTCGCGCTCCACCTCCCGCGTGCGCTCCAGCGCCGTGGCCGAAGGCAGCGTGATGGTTAGCCAGATGTTGCCTTCATCGAGCTTGGGCAGGAATTCCGTGCCGAGCAGCGGCGCGCCGGCAAGCGCCAGCACAAGCAGCGCAAGTGACGCCCCCAGCACGCGGCGCGAACCGGAGAAAACGCGCGTCAGCACGTCGCGATAGCGTCCCTGCAGGCGCGCGAGCCACGCCGAATGCGTTTCCGCCATGCTGCTCTTGCCCACCGCAAGGGATAGCAGCGCGGGTACCAGGGTAAGCGTGAGCAACAGCGCCGTGGCAAGCGCAAAGGACAGCGTCAGCGCCACCGGGGAGAAGATCTTCCCCTCGACGCGCTGGAAGGTGAAGATCGGCAGGAAGGCGACGATGATGATCGCCTTGGAGAACAGGATCGGGTGGCCGAGTTCGACCACGGTATGGCGCAGCGCGGCCATGCGGTGCGCGTAGTCGCGGTTTGCGGACTCGACCGCGAGCCTCACCATCAGCGCCTCGACCAGCACCACTGCGCTGTCGATGATGATGCCGAAGTCCACCGCGCCAAGCGATATCAGGTTGGCCGACACGCCACGCGCGTCCATCAGGATGAACGCACCGAGCAGCGCGAGCGGGATCACGCCGCCGACGATCAGGGCGGCGCGCCAGTTCTGCAGAAAAATCACCAGGATCGCGATCACCAGCAGAGCGCCGAGCGCGAGGTTTTCCGCCACCGTCTCAACCGTGCGGTGGATCAACTGGGTGCGCTCGTAGATCGGCCTCAGGGCGACGCCGGCGGGGAGTTTCTTCGCCACCTCGGTTAGGCGCTGCTTCAGGTCGGCGACCACCTTGGCGGCATCGTTGCCCTTGGTCATCTGCACGATGCCCTCGACGATGCTGTCGCGGTGGTTGAAGGCGACCGCACCCGACAGCGGACGCGGTCCAATCTCGACCTCGGCGACGTCGCTCACCAGCACCGGCCGGCCGCCGCGCGAGGTGATCACCGTGCCGCGGATATCTTCGATGTTCCCGTACAGCCCGATCGAACGCACCACCAGGGCCTCGTCGCCGCGCCTCAGCAGGCCGCCGCCGGCGTTGGCGCCGTTCGCGCCCACCGCCTGCGACAGCTGGTCCAGCGTCACGCCATATTTCTTGAGCTCATAGGGATCGGCGTTGACCTGGTATTCCTTGACCGAGCCGCCGAAGCTCACGACGTCGGCGACGCCGGGCACCATGCGCAGCATCGGGCGCACCACCCAGTCCTGGATCGCGCGCACTTCATAGGGCGGCATCTGCTGCGGCGCCTCGATCACGTAGCGATAGATCTCGCCCACTGCGGTGGTGAGCGGTCCGAGCGCGGGCTGCACGCCCGGCGGCAGGTTGACCGTCTGCAGCTTTTCCAGCACCTGCTGGCGCGCGAAGTAGTCGTCCGTGCGGTCGGCAAAGGTCAGCGTGACGACCGACAGGCCGGTGATCGATACCGAGCGCAACTGGGTCAGGCGCGGCACGCCGGACATCTCGCGCTCGATCGGCAGGCTGATGGCGCGCTCGACTTCCTCGGGTGCCTGGCCCAGGTACTGCGTGACCACCTGCACCTGTACGTCCTGCACGTCCGGAAAAGCCTCGATCGGCAGGTTCTCCAGCGCCCGCAGGCCGAAGCCCGCCAACGCCGCGGTCAGGACGAACACAAAGACGCGCTGGCCGAGCGCGAAAGTGACGAACCGCTCGAGCACTTACTGCCCCGTCGCTAGCTCGGACTGCAGCAGCAACGCGCCGCTGGTGACGATGCGCTCGTTTTGTGCGAGGCCTCCGGCAAGGTAGCTGTATTCCCGATCCTGCTGCGCCAGTTCCACCTTGCGGCGCACCAGCACGCCGGGCTCGCGCTCGACGAAGACGAAATGCTGCACGCCCTCGGTGATCAGCGCCCCGTTGGGCACGCGTACCGCATTGCGGTCCTCGTCCGGGAGCAGCGTGACGCGCGCGTACATCTCCGGGTGCAGCCAGCCCTCGGCATTCGCAACGATCGCCCGCGCCTGGATGCGGCGCAATACCGGATCCACAACCGGCGAGATGCGTTCGATGTTGCCGCGGAACGTCTTGCCTGGAAACGCGTCGACCTCCACCGCCACCGGCTGGTGCAGCGTTACCTTGGTAAGCGTCGATTCCGGCAGGTCGATCACCACCTGCAGGCGGCGAAGGTCGGTGACGACGAACAGCGGGTCGGCAAGATCCGGGCGCACTTCCATTCCCGGATTGGCGTGGCGCTCGGTGACATAGCCGGCAAACGGCGCCACGAGCTTGAGGCGCTGGCCGTCGAGGCGGGAGTTGCCGGGGTTCAGATTGGCGAGCCTGAGCGCCGCGCGCGCCGATTCCGCGCGGGCTTGCGCAAGATCGGCTTCGGCGGCTTCCAGATCCTTGCGCGCCAGCACCTGGCCGGCGAACAGCTCGCGCGCGCGTACCAGCGCGAGGTCCTTGCGCCGCTCGTCGGCGCGCGCCTTCGCCAGGTCCGCGCCCGCCGCGCCCAGGTCGGGCGCGTCCACCACCGCGAGCACCTCCCCGGCGGCAACCGGGTCGCCGATCTGCTTGCGCAGCTCGACGATGCGTCCGGCAACCGGGGAACTGCTGCGCGTCGTGCGGCTCTCGTCGTAGGCGATGCGCGCGTTCAGCGGCTCGGCCAGCGGCACCGCCATGAGCGGCGCTTGCATGACCTTCAGCATCGACAACTGCGGCGCGCCCGGCGCGAAGCGCAGCATGTCGCGCGCCTTCGGCGACGCGGCCGCGGTCGGCGGTTCGCTCGAAGTCCGCGTGCGGACGGACCACAGCGCGCCAGCGCCGAACATGCCCAGCGAAAGCGCCAGGGCGGCAACCAGCGTCAGCGGGATTCTCATTCCAAGGGAAGTCATCGGCAAGGGCGCAAGTCTGTGCCACGAGCCTTTCGGCCAGCTTAGCTGCAGCTTGCGCGGTCCTGACAGGCGCGGACCGCCCGAAGGGGGAAACTAGGCCTGCAGCGATTTCTTCGCGCGGGAAAGGACTTCTTCGAGCGCGAGCGCCGCAAGGTCGATCTCCGCGTACGTGATCTCGAGGGAGGGCGCCAGGGTGATCACATTCTTGTAGTAGCCGCCGATGTCCAGGATAAGCCCCATGCGCCGCGCTGCGACGTCCAGGTCGCCCTGCAGGCCGATCTGGAACATGCGATCCGCAAGCTGCCGGCTGGGCGTGTAGCCGTCTGCTTCGCACATTTCCATGCGCAGCGCGAGGCCGAGCCCGTCGATGTCGCCGATCTCCGCGTGCGCGCGCTGCAGGGCGCCTAGCTTGCCGAGGAAATAGGCTCCCTTTCGCTTGACCACCGCCTCATAGTCGCCGGCGGCGAATGCCTTCATGACCGCGAGTCCCGTCGCCGTACCGAGCGTGTTGGAGGAAAAGGTCGAATGCGTGGAGCCCGGCCCGAACACGGAGGGATTGATGAGCTCCTCGCGCGCCCAGATGCCGGACAGCGGGTTCATGCCGTTGGTGAGCGCCTTGCCGAACACGATGATGTCGGGTTGCACGTCGAAATGCTCCATCGCCCACATCCTGCCCGTGCGGTGGAAGCCCATCTGGATCTCGTCGTCTACCAGCAGGATGCCGCGCTCGCGGCAGATCGCGGCGAGGCGCTTGAAGTAGTCCTTCGGCGGAACGATGTAGCCGCCGGTTCCCTGCACTGCCTCGGCGAACAGCGCGCCGAACTCCGAGCGCCCGGTCTTCGGATTCCAGGCGCCGGTGTACTCGTGTTCGAACAGCCGCTCGAACTCGGCAATGCAGTGATCCGCGGTTTTCTGCGCGTCGCCGCGGAACGGCGAACGGAAAACATAGGGATACGGGATGAATTCGGCGCGGTCGGCGAATTCGCCGAATGCCTCGCGGTAACGGTAGGAGGAAGTGATCGCCGATGCCCCGAGCGTGCGCCCGTGGTAGCCGCCCTGGAAGGCGAGCATGCGCTGCCGCCCGGTGGCCTTGCGCACCAGCTTCAGCGCATCCTCCACGGCCTGCGCGCCGCCCACGTTGAAGTGCACGCGGCCCTTCATGCCGAACCCGCGCTCGATGCTTTCGCAGATCATCTGGGCGAGCTCGATCTTTTCGCGATGCAGGTACTGGCAGGCGAGCTGCGGCAATGTTTCCATCTGCGCGCGCATGGCGTCGGTCACCACTGGATTGGCGTAGCCGAGATTCACCGCGGAATACCACATCTGCAGGTCGAGGAATTCAGTGCCGTGCAGGTCGTAGAGGTAGCTGCCCTTGCAGTGCGCGAAGAATTTAGGCCGCGCCGCGTAGTGCACGGTGTCGCCGTGCGAGCAGTAGCGGGCCTCCTTGTCGAGTAGCGCGCGTTCTTCCTCGACAATCTGCCCAAAGGAACGTCCGGCGGGCACGCTGTTCATCGCGATCTCCAGGAATGATGTTTGGATTTCAGGCGCTGCCGCAGGGATGCGGAGGCTGATGGGCCGCCATTGTGTCCATGCCAGCTATCGCCGCACTGTCGCGGGGCTTTCGCAAACCTTGCGCGCGGGGGCGCGACGAGTTTCCTCGGCATCGTTTCGCGGATGCGGCCGGCCAGGGATTCGATTAGCATCTGCAAGGTCTCCGACAGGCAGGCGACAGCATTGCGATAGCTGGCATGGACACAATGGGCGCCGATTGACCGGCAATACTATCTGGCGGTCCCTGAATTCCATAGTTAATTCTTGAGGGTAACGACGACCATGGCAATCGAGTGGGGCTGGATCGGGCGACAGAAGCGGATCGAAATCCCCGACCGGGGAATCTCCCTGTCCGCCGACGGCGGCTGCATGGTGCTGCTGCTGCACGGCCTTACGGGCACTCCCACGGAGCTGGGCTACGTGGCCTACCACCTGCGGCATCGCGGCGGGCACTCGGTGCGCGTGCCGCGGCTCGCGAACCACGGCCAGCCGCTCGGCATTCTCGCGCGCACCACGTGGCGGCAGTTGCACGCCTCGGCGAAGGAGGCCTTCCTCGACGCGCGCCGCGAAGCGCGCGCGCGCGACATGCCCCTGGTCGTCGGCGGTCTGTCGCTCGGCGCGGTATTGGCGCTGATGCTCGCGGCAGAGCATCCGGACGACGTGTCCGGCGTCGTCTGCCTGTCGCCGACGCTGTTCTACGACGGCTGGAACGTGCCCTGGTACCACAAGCTGATCCCGCTGGTGAACTACACCCCGATCAAATATTTCTCGTACTTCCGCGAAAGCGCGCCTTTCGGCCTGAAGGACGAGGCCCTGCGCGGCAAGATGGCGGGCCAGTACGGCAGGGCCTCGCTGCGCGAAAGCGCGGACGCGGCTTCGCTCGGCTACGCGCATTTCCCCGTGCGCCTGTTCTGCGAGATGCGGCCCCTGGTAGCGCGCTGCAAGCGCCAGCTGCCCGCGGTGACCAGCCCGGTGCTGCTGGTGCAGGCCGAGAACGACGACATGACCGGCCCGAGCAACGCCGAATTCATCCGCAGGCGCGTCGGTTCGGTGCGCCGCGAGCTGGTGCTGCTCAAGAACTCCTACCACCTGGTGACGGTCGACCTGGAGCGCTCCGTCGTGGCGGACCGCCTGCAGGCGTTCTGCGATTCCCTCGCGAATCTCCTGCCGGGATCCCCGGCGAAGGTACAACAGCATGCCTAGCGTCCCGCCCAAGCCGGTCCTGTTCTTCGATTTCGACAACACCCTGACCTCGGACGACGTCCTCGACCGGATCATCGAGAGATTCTCGCCGGACGAGGCCTGGCGCGACTGGGAAAACGACTGGCAGGACGGGCACCTGTCGGCGCAGGAATGCCTGAGCCGGCAGGTCGGCAACCTGCGCGTGTCCCGCGGCGAACTCTTCGAATACCTGCTCCAGGTGCGCGTGGATCCGGCGTTTCCGGCCATCGTCGATTGGGCGGGGTCGCGGCGGGTCGACGTCATCATCGTGAGCGACAGCTTCGCGCCGCTGATCCGTCACATGCTCCGCAACAACGGCATCGAAGGCGTGCCGGTGATCGCCAACGATCTCGAATTCTCAGGCGAGCGGCTGATCCCGTCGTTTCCGCATGCCGATCCCGCATGCGCGCGCTCGGCGAACGCGAAGGCTAGGCACCTCCTGCCCTACCGCCGCCAGCGCGTCGTTTTTGCCGGCGACGGGCATTCGGACCTGGATGCCGCCCTTGCTTCGGATATCGTTTTTGCCAAGAGCACGCTCGCAAGGGAGCTCGATGCGCTGTCGGCTGCGTACCATCCGTTCGACAACCTCGAGCCCGTGCTGAATTTCCTCCACAAGAATTTCGGGCAGGGGCGCGCCGTCGGGCTGCGTCTGGTTTAGAGCTTCCCGCTCAGCCGCCGGCGGGTTCGTTCGACGCGTGCTCGCGCTTGCGCCCTTTCAGGCGCGATAGCAGGACATAGAGCACCGGCATCACGAACAGCACCAGCAGCGTCGCCGTTACGAGGCCGCCGATCACGACCACCGCCAGCGGCTTCTGCGTCTCGGCGCCGATCCCGGTCGACAGCGCCATCGGCAGGAGGCCGAGCGAGGCGAGCAGCGCGGTCATCAACACCGTGCGCAATCGCATCAGCGCGCCCTTGACCACGGCCTCTTCCGCGGTCATGCCGTGGTTCTTCAGCTCGTTGAACAGCGTCACCATCACCACGCCGTTCAGCACCGCCTGGCCGAACAGCGCGATGAAGCCGATTGCCGCGGACACCGAGAGATAGATGCCGGTGATCCAGAGCGCGAGTATGCCGCCGATCACCGAGAACGGAATGTTCATGATGATCAGGAGGGAGTTGCGGAAGGACTTGAAGGCGTCGAACAGCAGCAGGAAAATGATCAGGATCGAGATCGGCACGATCACCGACAGGCGCGCCATGGCGCGCTCCTGGTTCTCGAATTCGCCGGACCAGCTCACGCTGTAGCCCGCGGGCAGCGCCACGTTCTTCTTCACGTTGGCCTGCATGTCGGCGACCACGCTGCCCATGTCGCGGCCGCGGATGAAAACCCCGATAGCGAATACGCGCCTGCCGTTTTCGCGCGCGATGTTCATCAAACCGTCGACCGTGCGGAACGTCGCCAGCTCCGACAGCGGTACGTAGGCGCCGTCCGGCGTCGCCACCAGCAGACCTTGCATGCGCGTGAGCGTGCGCTCGGATTCCTGCAGCCGCACCGCCACGCCGAAGCGCTGCTCGCCCTCCCACATCTGCGTCACCTGCTTGCCGCCGAGCGCCGTTTCGATCACGTCCTGGACGTCGCCGACGTTGACGCCGTAACGCGCGGCGCGCGCACGGTCGATCCTGACCTGGATCTGGGGCAGTTCGCCCAGCCGGTCGACGAAAGCGCGCGCTACGCCTGGCACATCCTGTACCTGCTTGAGCACCTCGAGCGCCTTGTCGCGCAGCACGTCAAGGTCGTCGCCAAACACCTTGACCACGATCTGCCCGTCGATCTGCGAGATGGACTCCAGCACGTTGTCGCGGATCGGTTGCGACAGGGAGACCGTCAGGCCGGGCGTCCGGTTGATTTCCGTCTCGATCTCGCGCAGCAGCCCCGGCTTGTCGACTCCGCGCTTCCACTCGCTCTCCGGCTTCAGGTCGACCAGGAACTCCGCCATGTTGATGAGCTTCGGATCGGTGCCGTCCTCGGGCCTGCCCACCTTGGAATTGACTTGCTGCACTTCGGGAAACTTGCGGATCGCCATGCGCACTTTCCTGACCATGCTTTGCGCCTCCGATACGGAAACGCTCGTCGGCAGGTTGACATTCACCCAGACTGCGCCCTCGTTGAGTTCGGGCAGGAACTCGCTGCCAAGGCTGGGCACCAGCGCAAGGCTGCCTGCGAGCGCGGCGACGGCAACTCCGAGCACCGTCTTCTTGCGGCGCAGGGCCCAGGCGAGCGCCGGCTCGTACCAGCCCTTCGCCGCGCGGACAATGAAATTCTCCTTCTCAGGCAGGTTGCGCTTCAGCATCACCGAGCACAGCAGCGGCACCAGCGTTAGCGATAGGATCAGCGCGCCGACAAGGGCCGAGACCACCGAGTAGGCCATCGGCGCGAAGATGCGGCCTTCGTGCCGCTGCAGGGTGAAGATGGGGATGTGAGCGGCGATGATGATCAGCATCGAGAACAGCGTCGGCCGCCCGACCTCGACGGCCGCGTGCAGGATCAGGTGCCGGCGCTTCTCGTCGGTCATGTGCTTTTCGACCTTGTTCGCCTCCGAGAGGTGGCGGAACACGTTTTCCACGACGATCACCGCGCCGTCGACGATGATGCCGAAGTCCATCGCCCCGAGCGACAGCAGGTTGGCCGGGATGCCGATCCAGGTCAGGCCGAGGAAGGTCGCCAGTAGCGCGAGCGGGATCGTCACCGCCACGATCGCCGCCGCGCGCAGGTTGCCGAGGAACAACCACAGAACGAACGACACCAGCAGCGCGCCCTCCAGCAGGTTGGTGAACACCGTCTTCAGCGTCTTGCCAATCAGCCAGGTGCGGTCGTAGATCGGTACGATCTTTACGCCGGGCGGCAACCCGGTGGTATTCAGGACGTCGATGCGTGCGCGCACGCGCTTCAGCACGTCGGATGGATTCTCGCCGCGGCGCATGAGCACCACGCCGGTCACGATGTCGTCCTCGTCGTCCTCGCCGGCGACGCCTTGGCGCGGCACCGCACCGATCTCGACTTTCGCAATGTCCCTCACCAGGACCGGTGTGCCGCTGCGCTCGGCGACCACCGCGTTGCCGATGTCCTCCGGCCCCTGGAAAAGCCCGATGCCGCGGATCAGGTACTGCTGACGGCCCTGCTCGACGTAGCTGCCGCCGGCGTTCTGGTTGCCTCGCTGGATCGCCTGCGTCAACTGCTCCAGCGTGACCTTGTAGTCGCGCATGCGCGCCGTATCCGGACGCACCTCGTATTGCTTGATCAGGCCGCCCAGCGTGGTGATGTCGGCGACGCCGGGCACCTGGCGCAGGGCGCGCTCCACGACCCAGTCCTCGTAGGTGCGCAACTCCCGCGCCGACACGTGGTCGCCCTTCAGCCGGTAGCGGTAGATCTCGCCGATCGCCGTCGAGAACGGCGCCAGCTGAGATCGGGCGCCGTCCGGCAGGTCCACCTCGC
The DNA here is from genome assembly GCA_035499575.1 of Burkholderiales bacterium. Lineage (GTDB taxonomy): Bacteria > Pseudomonadota > Gammaproteobacteria > Burkholderiales > SG8-39 > RBG-16-66-20. The sequence continues at coordinate 18,456 of DATJYN010000080.1, forward strand.
GCAGGCGCTCGACGACCTGCTGGCGCGCAAAGTAGCCGTTGACGCCGTCATCGAAGGTGATGATCAGGAACGAAAGCCCGAACTGCGTGTGCACGAACATGCGCACCGCGCCCGGCAGGCCCGAGAGCGCCACTTCCAGGGGCACCGTGACCTGCTTCTCGACCTCCTCCGCAGCGCGCCCCGGGTAGAGCGAGATCACCGTGACCTGCGTATCGGTGACGTCCGGAAAGGCCTCCACCGGCAGGCGATTGAAGGCGATCACGCCCGTGCCGACGAACAGGATCATCCCCAGCACGATGAAAAGCGGCTGGTAAAGCGCAAACGAAACGATGCGCTTGATCAAGCTAGTCTCTTGAAGCGAGCAGCCGCTCGAGCAGCAGCGCGCCGTCGACCACCACCTTTTCGTCCGCCCCCAGGCCTTCCAGAACTACCTGTTGCCCCTTGCTCGTGGGCCCGAGACGCACCGGTTTTCTCAGGTAGCGCCCACCACCCGCATCCACGAACACGTAGCTCTGCTCGCCGCGCAGGTAGACAGCCTTGGTCGGCACGATGAAACCGTGCACCGAGGGCAGCTTGAGTTCGGCAGTCACGAACATTTCGGCCTTCACGCGCCGGCCGGGATTCAGGATCGTGCCGCGCACCTTCACGGTACGCGTCTGCGGATCGACGAAATCCGCAATGTTGGTAACCTTGCCGGTGATCGTGTCCTCGCCCAGCATGGTGGCGCCGATTTGCACCTCGGCGCCCGCCTTGACGGCGCCGATGTCGCCCTCCGCGACGTCGAGCACGAACCAGAGCCGGGTCGGGTCGGAGACGACGAACAGCCCCTTGTCGGCCTGCGAGTCCGGCCGCACTTCCTGGCCGGGGTTGATATTGCGCTCCACGACCACGCCCGCGATAGGCGACGCGAGCACAAAGCGCTGGTCCACCTGGCCCGAAGTCGCGCCGTAGAGCTTGAGCCTGCTTGCAGTGCGCGCACGCTCCGCAGCGGCGCGCGCGGCATCCGCCTGGGCCGCCTGCAGGTCCTTGGCGGGCGCCACGCCCGCTTCCGTCAGTTCGGCGATGCGCGCGAGGCTCTTCTGCGCGAGCGCGTCGTCCTGCTCGGCCCTGCGCGCCTCGGATTGCGCCGTCCCCAGGTCCGGCGCGGCCACCACGGCCAGCGTCTGTCCCGCCCGCACCGCATCCCCCAAGCGAACCGCGATCGCCTGCACGCGCCCGCCCAGGGGGCTGAACACGCGCACCGTGCGGTCCTCGTCCCAGACCAGGCGGCCGTTGAAGCGCAGCACCGCCTCGCGGCGCGGCTCGACTTTTTCGGATATCAGCACCGCGGTCTGCGGGCTGCCTGCCGGAAAAATCACCGACTGGCCTTCGACACGCGCCTGCGGCACGGCGCTCTTCTGCACCGAATCGCCGCAGCCTGCCAGCAGGACGAGCAAGACAACCGCGGGAAGCTTGTTCATTTTTCCCCGCGCAAATCCACGGTGGTCAGGCTGGCGCGCCATGCGGCGAGCGCCTTGGCGTAGTCGGTACGCGCGGCGAGCGCCTCCAGGCGCACCGCGCGCAGCGTGCGCCGCGCATCCAGCACCTCCAGCACCGAGGTGGCGCCGCGCTGGAAGGCGAATTCCACCGCCTGCGCGGTGCGTTGCGCCGCCTCGAGCAGCGAGGAGTCGTAACGGTCCAGGCGCTCGGCAGTCGCCGCGAGGTCCGAGGCGGCGCGGCGGACATCGGCGCCCGCTATTGCGCGCGCACGTTCGAGTGCGTCGAGCGCCGAATAGCGGTCGACTTCGGCGCGGCGGATGTCGCCGGAGAAGTCGTTGCCGGTGAACAGCGGCAGCGAAATGCCGAAGCCGATGGAATCGTTCGGGCTGTTGCTGGGATAGTGCTCGTACTGCGCGCCCAGAGTAATGTCGCGCGTCTGCTGGCTCCGGGCGAGGTCGCGCAGCTTTTCCGCTGCCGCGACGCGCGCCTTCGCGGCGGCGACATCGGGACGGGTTTCGACCGCCTGGCCGATGGCGCGCTCGACCGCAGCGGCGTCGGGGCGCTCGATGGCCGGCCAGGGGTCCGAGGCGCGCAGGGTCGGCGCACCGCGCTCGTCGCCGATCAGGTAGCCGAGCGCCAGCTGCGCGCGCACCTGGTCGGCCTGCGCCGTGCGCGCGTCGTTTTGCGCGCGTTCATGGTCCACCTGCACCTTCGACACGTCGGCGGCCGCGAGGTCGCCCGCCTTGAGCCGCACCTGCGCCGCCGCGAGCGTGCGCCCGAACAACTGCGCGGTCTCCGCCAGCACCGCGACCTTCTCCTCGGCCTGCTTCAGGTCGTAATAGGCGTTGCGCAGCGCGACCAGCTGGATGCGCAGCGCATCGAGCGAATCGCCGCGAGCGGCGCGCTCGAGGCCTTCAGCGGCGTCCATGCGCAGCTCGCGCTTGCCGCCGCGCTCGAACGGCTGATCGATGCGCAGGATGGAATCAATGCGCTTTTGGTAGAGCGCCCCGGGGCCCGTGCCGGGGCTGGAGCTGATGCTGCTCGAATTGAAGGACAAGGTCGGATTCGGCCGCACCGCCGCAATCTCGCGCTCCGCGCCTGCCGATTCGACGGCGCGGCGCGCGGCGGTCAGCTCGCGGTTGTGTTCGCCAAGCAGCCGCTCGGCTTCGGCGAGCGAAAGGTCCCGCGCTGCCGCAGTCGTGGATACGAAAGCTGAAGCGAGGACGAAGACTGCAACGGCAAGTCTTTGAAGAATCATGGGAACTATATAGGCTAGGGGGATCGCTTGTCGAAGTCCTTTCGGCAAGCTGTCGACACCCTGACTGGCCTCCGATACTGCGGCGCAACATTGCCGCCGCGGTAACCCTTGGCTACGATGCTCCTCCCCTGACGCGCGCAGGTCGTGGCGATCATCCCGAAGGAGGCAGCATGGCGGTGAAAGTTTCCCTGAAGGTCAACGGCAAGCCCGCATCGGCGGAAGTCGAAGAGCGCACGCTGCTCGTGACATTCATCCGCGAGTCGCTGCGCCTCACGGGCACGCACGTGGGCTGTGACACCGCGCAATGCGGCGCCTGTACGGTAAGCATGAACGGCAAGGCGGTGAAGTCCTGTTCCATCCTGGCAATGCAGGCCGAGGGCGCGGACATTACCACTATCGAGGGCGTCGCGAAGGGCGACGGCACGCTGCACCCGATGCAGGCGGCCTTCAAGGAACACCACGGACTGCAATGCGGCTTCTGCACCCCGGGCATGGTGATGAACGCGATCGATTTCGCGAAGGGCCACCCGAACCCGTCCGAGCAGGAAATCCGCGAGGCGCTGGAAGGAAACCTGTGCCGCTGCACGGGCTACCACAACATCGTCAAGGCCATCGGCGCCGGCGCCCGGGCCATGGCGGCAGGCAAATAGCAGGCGACAGGAGGCGTTCATTCATGGGTGCACCGCTGATCGGCGCTCGGGTCGAGCGCAAAGAGGATTACCGCTTCCTTACTGGCGTGGGCCAGTACACCGACGACGTCGACCTGCCGCGGCAGTGCCATGCCGCGTTTGTCCGCTCCCCGCATGCGCACGCCAGCCTGAAGAAAATATCGGTCGCGAAGGCAAAGGCTGCTCCGGGATTCATCGCGGCCTACACGGGTGAGGATTTCGCCGCCGCCAAGCTGGGCGGGCTGCCCTGCGGCTGGCTGATCACCGACGTCAACGGCCAGCCGATGAAGGAACCGCCGCATCCCTGCCTCGCGCAGGGCAAGGTGCGCTACGTCGGCGACCAGGTCGCCATCGTCATCGCCGAGACGCAGGCGCAGGCGCGCGACGCCGCCGAACTGGTCGAGGTCGATTACGAAGTACTGCCTGCGGTGGTCGACGGCGCCAAGGCGCGCGCCAAGGGCGCGCCGCAGCTGCACGACGTCGCACCCGACAACACCTGCTACGTGTGGGCGATCGGTGACAAGGGCGTGGCCGACGCTGCCTTCGCCAAGGCCGCGCACGTGACGAAGCTCGAATTCATCAATAACCGGCTGATCCCGAACGCGATCGAGCCGCGCTGCGCGATCGGCGCGTACTCGCGCGCCGACGACAGCTACACGCTCTATGTGGCCAGCCAGAACCCGCACGTCGAGCGGCTGCTGATGACCGCGTTCGTCATGGGCCTGCCCGAACACAAGGTGCGCGTGGTCGCCGGCGACGTCGGCGGCGGTTTTGGTTCGAAGATCTACCTGTACGCGGAGGATGTCGCCGTGACCTGGGCGGCCAAGCAGGTCAACCGCCCGGTGAAATGGACCTCCGACCGTTCCGAAGCATTCATGTCGGACGCGCACGGCCGCGACCACCGCACCGTTGCCGAACTGGCGATGGACAAGGACGGCCACTTCCTCGGCATGCGCGTAAAGACCACGGCGAACGTCGGTGCGTACCTGTCGACCTTCGCTTCCTGCGTGCCGACGATCCTGTACGCGACGCTGCTGGCGGGCCAATACAAGACGCCGGTAATCCACTGCGAGGTGACGGCGGTATTCACCAACACCGTGCCCGTGGACGCCTACCGCGGTGCGGGCCGCCCCGAAGCGACTTATGTGGTCGAACGCCTGGTCGAGACCGCGGCGCGCGAGATGAGGCTCGACCCGGCCGAGATCCGCCGGCGCAATTTCATCACGCAGTTCCCGTACCAGACGCCGGTGGCGCTGCTCTACGACGTGGGCGACTACAACGCGACCATGGATGCGGCCCAGAAGCTTGCGGATGTCGCGGGTTATGCCGCCAGGAAAAAGGCGTCCGAAGCGAAAGGCAAACTGCGCGGCTTGGGTTACGCGGCCTACATCGAGGCTTGCGGCATCGCGCCTTCGGCGGTCGCCGGCTCGCTCGGCGCGCGCGCCGGCCTGTTCGAGGCGGGCGAGGTGCGCGTCCATCCGACCGGCAGCGTGACCGTGTTCACCGGCTCGCACTCGCACGGCCAGGGCCATGAAACGACCTTCGCGCAGGTGGTCGCCGACCGCCTCGGCCTGCCCATCGAGAGCGTCGACATCGTGCACGGGGACACCTCGAAGGTGCTGTTCGGCATGGGCACCTACGGCTCGCGTTCGATCGCCGTGGGCGGCACCGCGATCGTCAAGGCGCTCGACAAGGTCATTGCCAAGGGCAAGAAAATTGCCGCCCACCTGATGGAAGCCGCCGAAGCCGACGTCGAATTCGACAAGGGCGTCTACAAGGTCGCGGGCACCGACAAGAAAAAGATGTTCGGCGAGGTGGCGTTCGCCGCCTACGTGCCGCACAACTATCCGCACGACAAGCTCGAGCCCGGCCTGAACGAAAACGCGTTCTACGACCCCGCCAACTTCACCTTCCCCGCCGGCACCTACGTCTGCGAAGTCGAAGTGGATCCGGAGACTGGCATGGTGAAAATCGAGAAATTCACCGCGGTGGACGATTTCGGCAAGATCATCAACCCGATGATCGTCGAGGGACAGGTGCACGGCGGCCTGACGCAGGGCATCGGCCAGGCGCTGCTCGAGGGCTGCCGCTACGACGACGCGACTGGCCAGTTGCTGACCGGCTCGTTCATGGACTACTGCATGCCGCGCGCGAGCGACGTGCCCTCCTATCAGGTGGACACGCGCGAAACCCCCTGCAGCCACAACCCGCTCGGCGTGAAGGGCTGCGGCGAAGCGGGCGCGATCGGCGCGCCGGCCGCATTCATCAATGCGATCACCGACGCGCTCGGCGTGAAGGACATGCCGATGCCGGCGACGCCGCTGGCGGTCTGGCAGACGCTGAAGAACAAGAAAGCAGCCTGAGGAGAACCGCCACATGCACGCGTTCAAATACCACCGCCCGTCCAGCGTCGATGCCGCCGCGGCGCTGGCGAAAGGCGAAGCCAAGCTGCTTGCCGGGGGCCAGTCGCTCGTCCAGGCGATGAAGCTGCGCCTCGCGTCGCCCTCGGACATCATCGACCTCGGCACCATCAAGGACCTCGCCGGCATCAAATCCGATGGCAAGACGGTGACCATCGGCGCGATGGCGCGCCACGCGGAGGTCGCCCATTCGGCCGACGCAAAGAAGGCGATCCCGGCCCTTGCCGCGCTCGCCGGCATGATCGGCGACCGGCAGGTGCGCTCGATGGGCACCTGCGGCGGCTCGATCGCCAACAACGACCCGGCGGCGGACTACCCGGCGGCGGCGCTCGCGCTGAACGCCACCATCACCACCAACAAGGGCAAGCACGAAGCCGACAAATTCTTCAAGGGCATGTTCGAGACCGCGCTCAAGCCCGGCGAGATCATCACCTCGGTAACGTTCCAGGTGCCGAAGCGCGCCGCCTACATGAAATTCAAGAATCCGGCCTCGCGCTTTGCCATCGTCGGCGTCTTCGTCGCCGATTTCGGCGGCACGGTGCGCGTCGCGGTCACGGGCGCCGGCCCGGCCGTGTTCCGCCAAGCCGACATGGAAAAGGCGCTGGCCGCGAAGTTCGACCCGTCTTCAGTCGCCGGCATCAAGCAGAAGGCCGACGGCCTGAATACCGACCTGCACGCAAGCGCCGAGTACCGGGCGCACATCGTCACCGTCATGGCCAGGCGCGCCGTGGAGGCTGCGCTCAAGTAAAGGAGCGCCAGAAGCCGCGCTTCAAGCCTTTAGGTTTTCCGAGGGGGAAGAGGGAAGGGAGCCCGTCTGGGGCTGGGGAGAGCGATCTCCCCTACCCCAGACGGGCTTTTTTTTCAGCGATAATCCCCCCTTTGGCAATTCTCCAGGTCCATGCCGCGCCCGCTCCCGAAGTCGATCGATGAAACCCACCAGCTGCTCGGCTCGGCCGATTACGTCGCCGACCGCAGCCTCGCGACCGCGCTGTACCTTTCGCTCGCGATGCAACGGCCGCTGTTCCTCGAGGGCGAGGCAGGCGTAGGCAAGACCGAGATCGCCAAGGTCATCGCCGATTCCCTCGGCCGCGAGCTGATCCGCCTGCAGTGCTACGAGGGCCTGGACATCGCGCAGGCGGCCTACGAGTGGAATTACTCGCGCCAGATGATCGAGATCCGCATGGCGGAAGCCGCGGGCGAGAAATCCAAGGAAAAGATTTCGCAGAACATCTTTTCGGGCGAGTTCCTCGTCAAGCGCCCGCTCGCGCGCGCGCTGGAAGGCAAAAAGGGCGCCGCGCCGGTGCTGCTGATCGACGAGCTGGACCGCACCGACGAGCCCTTCGAGGCCTACCTGCTGGAAGTCCTGTCCGACTGGCAGATCACGATCCCGGAGATCGGCACGCTCAAGGCCGCCGAGCCGCCCGTCGTGGTGATCACCTCCAACCGCACCCGCGAGATCCACGACGCGGTGAAGCGCCGTTGTTTCTACCACTGGGTCGACTATCCCGATGCGGTGCGCGAGCTGGAAATCCTCCGGCGCAAGGCGCCGAAGGCTGCAAACGCGCTGTCGAAGGAAGTCGTCGCCTTCGTGCAGCGCCTGCGCGGCGTGGACCTGTTCAAGTTACCTGGCGTGGCGGAAACCATCGACTGGGCGAACTGCCTGGTGGCGCTCGACCGGATCACCCTCGACCCGGAAACGGTCAACAACACGCTGGGCGTGCTGCTCAAGTACCAGGACGACATCGAGCGCATCGCCGGCGAGGAGGCCGGGCGCCTGGTGGTCGAATCGAAGGCCGCCGCAGCGGCGGCCTGACCGGCATGAGCGCCGCGTCGTTCCTGCGCCGCCTGCTGGGCCGCACGCGCCCGGGCGTCGGCCAGCGCACGCAGCACCTGGTGTCGCTCTGCGAGGCGCTGCTCGGCGAGCGGGGCGAGGTTTCCGGCGCCGCGCTTGCGCGCGAGGCGCTAGCAGCCTGGCAAGCGCTCGACGAACGCGGCCGCGAGGAGTTCTTCGACATCCTGGCACGGGAATTCGCGCCCTCGCCCGAGGCCGTCGGCAAGGCGGCGGAGGCGTATCGCTACGAACCGACGCCGCGCAACCTGATCGCGCTTCAGGAAGTCATCGATGCCGCGCGGCAGGAGCTGTTCCGGCGGCTGAACATGGCCCCCGGCGGCACCGAAACGCTGGTGGCGATGCGCCGCGAGCTGCTGCGCACCCTGAAGCAGCATCCGGAATGGGCCGGGATCGATGCCGATTTCCTGCACCTGTTCCGCTCCTGGTTCAACCGCGGCTTCCTGCGCCTGGAGCGCATCGACTGGCGCACGCCGGCGATCGTGCTGGAAAAGCTGATCGAATACGAGGCGGTGCACGCGATCCAGGGCTGGCGCGACCTGCGTCGGCGGCTGGAGGCTGACCGGCGCTGCTTCGCGTTCTTCCATCCGCAGCTGCGCGACGAGCCGCTGATCTTCATCGAGGTCGCGCTGACGCGCGGCATGAGCGCGCAGGTGCAGCCGCTGCTGGACGTCGCCGCGCCCGTGGCCGCGCCCGAACGGGCCGACTGCGCGATCTTCTATTCGATCACCAACTGCCAGGAAGGCCTGCGCGGCACTTCCTTCGGCAACCTGCTGATCAAGCAGGTGGCGGAGGAACTCAAGCGCGAGTTCCCGCACCTGAAAACCTTCGCCACGCTGTCGCCGATCCCCGGCTTCCGGCGCTGGCTGGCCGCACCCGATACGCGAGTCACCCTCTCGATCGGCCCCAACGCGGAGCGCCGCCACGCGCTGCTGGCGAGAATCGAGGAAGCGGGCTGGCACACCGGCGATGCCGACGAGGACCTGCAGAAGCTGCTGATGCGGCTATGCGGCTGGTATCTCCTGCATGCCAAGCAGGGCGCCGAGCCGCTCGACCCGGTGGCGCGCTTCCACCTCGGCAACGGCGCGGCCCTGGAGCGGCTGAACTGGCTGGGCGACACCTCCGCATCCGGCATGTCGCGCTCCGCGGGCCTGATGGTCAACTACGCATACCGCCTCGAGGACGTGGAGCGCAACCACGAGCGCTACTTCTCCGAGCATGCCGTCGTGGCGTCCCGGGCGGTGGAGAAACTGGCCCGCAAGTCGCCGCTCGGCGTGCCGGCCGAGAAGCGGACCGAAGCCTGAGCCTGCTCCCCACCATCGACATCGGCGGGACGCGGAACGCGCTCGCCTCGAACGTCATGCACTTCGCGCGCCTGCTGCGCGGCGCGGGCCTGCGCCTGGGGCCCGACCGCGTGGTGGATTGCGTCCAGGCGCTGCAACTCGCGGACTGCAACAGGCGCGACGACTGGTACTGGACCATGTCGGCGGTGTTCCTCTCCAAGGAAGAGCAGCGGCCGATTTTCGACCAGGCCTTCCGCATTTTCTGGCGCGACCCGAAGCTGGTCGAAAAGATGATGAACGCGCTGCTGCCCAAGACCTACGGCCGCGCCGGCAAGCCCGAGCAGGAGCAGAGCCAGCGCCTCTCGGACGCGCTCTTCAACCAGAAGAAGGCCGAGCAGGCGCGCGAGGAGCAGAAAATCGAGCTCGACGCACGGCTCACGTTCTCCTCGAAGGAAGTGCTACAGCGCATGGATTTCGACACCATGTCGGCCGCCGAGCTGGCGGAGGCCAAGAAGATGCTGCGCGGGCTTCGCCTGCCGCTGCCCCTGGTTCGAATAAGAAGAAAGAAAATTTCCAACAGCGGCAAAAGCATAAATCTTCGGGCCACGCTGCGGAAATCCCTGCGCGACGGCGGCGACGTGATCCCGCTGGTGCACGCGGCGCCGATCGAGATCCACCCGCCGCTGGTGGTGCTGTGCGACATCTCGGGTTCGATGAACCCTTACGCGCGCATGTTCCTGCACTTCCTGCACGCCCTCACCAACGACCGCGACCGCGTTTCGGTGTTCGTGTTCGGCACGCGCCTGACCAACATCACGCGCCAGTTGCGCCACCGCGATGTCGACGTGGCCATGGCGCGCGTCGCCGAAGCAATCAAGGACTGGTCCGGCGGCACGCGCATTGGCTCGAGCCTGCGCGAGTTCAACTGGCGCTGGGGCCGGCGCGTGCTCGGGCAGAACGCCTGCCTGCTGCTGGTCTCGGACGGCCTGGACCGCGAGGCGGGCGAAGGGCTATCGGAAGAGATGCAGCGGCTGCACAAATCGTGCAGCCAGCTGATCTGGCTGAACCCGCTACTGCGCTACGACAAGTTCGAGGCCCGGCCCGCGGGCGTGCGCGCGATGCTGCCGCACGTCGACCGCTTCCTGCCGGTGCATAATCTCAAGAGCCTGATAGATCTCGCGCACGCGCTCTCGGAAGAAGCGCCGCGCGCGGCAATGGAGAAACGCGCATGGAAATGACCGGCGAACAGTTGATCCACGCAACGCAAGCGGCGACCTGGGCCGCGCTGAACGACCCTGCGATCCTGAAGGAATGCGTGCCCGGCTGCGAGTCGATCGAACGCTCGGGCGACAATGAGTACGTGGTGCTGATGACTGCGCGCGTCGGCCCCGTGAGCGCCAAGTTCAAGGGCAAGATGACGCTGTCCAACATCGCCGCGCCAAATTCGTATTCGATCGCCTTCGAGGGACAGGGCGGCGTGGCGGGTTTTGCGAAAGGCAGCGCCGACGTCAGCCTGGCGACCGTCGGGCACGACACGAAGCTCTCCTACAAGGTCAAGGCCAACGTCGGCGGCAAGCTCGCGCAGATCGGCTCGCGCCTGGTCGATGCCGCCGCCAACAAGGTGGCGAACGATTTTTTCTTCGCGTTCAATGAAAAGGTCGGCAAGCCTGCCCACGGCACCGAGGAACAGCACGACGAACACCATCCGGAGCCGGTGGCGCGCGACCCCGACCTGCCGCAGATCTCGGACGCATCGCTGTCGTTCTTCGCCGCCGGCGCGCTGGTGGTGTTCATCGTCGCGCTCTGCACCCTGCTTTGAGAATTATTTCACGGCGCCGCCGGTCAGCAAGGCAGCGCCGCCCATCTTCCCGCAGGACAAAGAGGCAATAGTTCCTCCCTGACGCTTTCTTGCAAATCGTACTCTGGGATCGATACAACCCGGAGAAAACGCATGGGCGCAGTGCCGCTACACCAGCAGACCACGGTCGGCTTCTCGCCGGCGACGGACCGCCGCCAGGCGGTCCTCCTCGGCACGGAATTGCGCGGCCTGGCGCGCATGTCGGAGGCTCTCGATCCCAGCCTGGTGCTGTTCCTCGCCAACGAGTTCTTCACCTTCGCCGCGGGCATCGTCGCGGCGCACGGCGGCGAAGCAGTGACTACGCAGCACGAAATGCTGCTGTCGGCTTTCACGCGCGGCAGTCCCCTGCAGACGGCGCAGCAGGCGGTGCGCGCGGCGCAGCGCATCCAGGCCGATTTTCCGGCGCTCGCGGAAAAATGGCGCGCCGCCTACGGCTTGCGCGCCGCGGCGGCGCAGGGACTGCACCTGGGCGAAGCGGTGCTAGGGGTCGCGGGGCCGAAGGGCCTCGAGCGCCGCGTCGCCTTCGGCGACAGCGTCAGCCTCGCGCAGTGCATGGTCAATCGCGCGCGCGCCGGCGAATTCGTGATGTCGGAAGCGGTGATGGGCGCGCTCTCGGTCGAAAACCTCGACCTCGACGCCGAGCCGCTGCCGCAGCTGGAACTGCCGCGCCGCGGGCCGATCCGGATCTACGGCGTGCTGGTCGAGGCGCGCCTCGACTTTACGAAGTAGCCGCTTCCCGGATAGCCTGCGCGAGCGTTTCCGGCGGGTAGGCGCCGGACAAGCCGGATTCCCGGTTGAAGATGAAGGTCGGCACGCCGCTGATGCCGAGGTCGCGCACGCGCTCTTCCTTTTCCATGACTTCCTCCGCGCCCGCGTCCGCCGGCCAGCCGCTCACGCCCGCGCCTTTGGCGATGCCGTCCAGGACGGCGGGATCTCCAATATCGCGAGCCTCCTCGAAGTAGGCGCGGAACAGAGCGTTCACGACGGCATCGCCCTTGCCTTGCTTCTGCGCGAGGTCGACCAGCCGGTGCGCGGCAATGGTATTGGGCGTGCGCTGCATCCTGTCGAAAGCGAACGCGATGCCCTCGCCCGCGCCCTCCCGCGCGACGCGCGCGTCCAGCGCGCGGCCTTTCTCCACCGAGCCGAATTTGGCGCGCCGGTAGTCGGCGCGCGCCACGCCGCCTGCCGGCATGTCCGGGTTTAGCTGGAACGGCAGCCACTCGATGCGCGCCTCGACTTCGCCTTTGAGGGATTCGAGCGCCTTCTCGAGGCGCCGCTTGCCGATGTAGCACCAGGGGCAGATCACGTCGGAGGCAATTTCAATCAACAGGGTCTTGGCCATGGTCAGTTTCCGGCAATGGTCATATTGTCGACCAGGATCGAGCCGCAGCGATAGGCGCCGCGCACCAGCACATCGCTGCCGACCGCGGCGATGCCCCGGAACATGTCCTTCAGGTTTCCGGCAACGGTGATTTCCTCCACCGGATAGGCGATCTCGCCGTTCTCTACCCAGTAGCCCGCGGCGCCGCGCGAGTAGTCGCCGGTGAGCAGGTTGGTGCCGTGCCCGAGCATGTCGGTGACGAACAGCCCGCGCCCCAGATTCTTCAGCATGCCGGGAAGGTCCGGGCCGTTGGAACTGACCACCAGGTTGTGGTTGCCGCCCGCACTGCCGGTGCTCTTCAAGCCGAGCTTGCGCGCCGAATAACTGCCGAGGAAATAGCCTTCCAGCACGCCGTCGCGCACCACCGTACGCTTGCGCGTCGCCACACCCTCCTCGTCGAACGGCGTGCTCGCGAGTGCGCGCGGATCGTGCGGCCGCTCTTCGATGCTGATGCCCTTGGCGAACACCAGCTTGCCAAGCGCATCGACGAGGAACGAAGACTTGCGGTACAGGTTGCCGCCGCTCACCGCGGACACGAAGGAGCCGATCAGTCCGATGGCGGCTGGCGCCTCGAACAACACGGGCACCTGGCAGGTGGCAATCTTGCGCGCGCCCAGGCGCGCAAGCGCGCGGCGGCCTGCATACTCGCCCAACGCCTCCGGTCTGGCGACTTTGCCCGGCTGGCGCGCGGCGCTGTACCAGTCGTCGCGCTGCATCCGTTCCCCTTTGCCGGCGATCACGGAGAGCGACAGCGTATGGCGCGAGGTCGGAAAGCCGTGCATGAAGCCGAGGCTGTTGGCGAACACGAACTGCGAATGCTGCGCCGACACGCTGGCACCTTCGGAATTTGTGATTTCCGGCGACAACGCGAACGCAGCGCGCTCGGTGCGCCGCGCAATACGGATCGCTTCCTCGGTGCCGAGGTTCCAGGGGTGAAACAGGTCGAGGTCCAGTTTGAGCAATTCGGGCTTGCGCGCGAGTTGGTCCGCGTCCGGCGGACCGGCACAATCGTCCACCGCCGTCTTGCGTGCGATCGCCGCGGCGGCCTCCACCGTGCTGGCGAGCGCGGCCGCGGAGAAATCCGAAGTGCTGGCATGCCCGCGGCGCGCCTTGGGCCGATCGCCGACGTACACCGTGACGCCTATGCCCTTGTCGCGGTTGTGCTCGATGGTCTCGGGTTCGTCCTTGCGCACCGTGACCGACAGGCCATAGCCCTCGGAAACCTCGCACTCGCAGGCGGAGGCGCCCGCGCGCTTTGCGGCGCCGAGCACGGTCCGCGCAAATTCCTCGAGCTGCGCGGGCGCGTAGGTGAAGCGATGGTCCTTCGGCATGGCGCGCTATCATACAAGTGATGGAAGCTGAATTCGTCAGCCGCACGAAGAAAAAGCAGCACGTCGAAGAGCTGCAGAAACTCGGCGCCGCGCTGGTGGCGCTCGCGCCGGCGCAGCTGGAAGCGCTGGCGATTCCGCCCGAACTGCTCGCCGCCGTTCGCGAAGCCCAGCGCATCACTAGCCACGAGGCAAGGCGCCGCCAGGTCCAGTTCATCGGCAAGCTGATGCGCAAGATCGACCCCGAGCCGGTGCGCGCAGCGCTCGCCACGGTGGCAGGTCAGTCGGCAGCGGCCCGCGCGCAGCAGCGGCGCCTCGAATCCTGGCGCGAGCGCCTGATCGGCGACGACGGCGCGCTGACCGAATACGCGAGCGGGCACCCCGACGCCGACCTCCAGGTGCTGCGCACGCTGGTCCGCAACGCGCGCAAGGAAATCGCCGAAGCGAAACCGCCGCGCGCGCAGAGGGAACTGTTCCGGCTGTTGCGGGAAAGCGGCGATGGTTGAACTGCAGCCCCTGATGAAGATAAAAGTCACCCTGGAACCGGTCCGGGACCTGGGCGAGACGCCGCTCGGCCGGCGGCGCATCATCGGCATCACGGGCGGCAGCTTCACCGGCCCCCGGCTCTCCGGCAAGGTGCTGCCCGGGGGCGCCGACTGGCAGTTGATCCGCGCCGACGGCGTGGCGTTCTTGGAAGCGCGCTATACGCTGGAAACGGCCGACGGCGCGCTGATCTACGTGACCAACGAGGGCTACCGCCACGGCCCGAAGGAAGTGATCGAGCGCCTGGCGAAAGGGGAGGACGTCGATCCCGCGCTCTACTACATGCGCACGACGCCCCGGTTCGAGACGTCAGTCGCGCAGTACGCGTGGCTGAACCGCATTATCTGTATCGGCAGCGGCGCGCGGCGCGCGGCGGCGGTCGAGTTGGAATTTTTCGAGGTCAGGTAGGCAAAATGCGGGGCTCGCTAAGAATCGGCATCGTATCCATCAGCGACCGCGCCTCCGGCGGCGTCTACAAGGACGAAGGCATCCCCGCGCTCAAGGATTGGCTCGGAAAGGTGGTGGTTTCGCCTGCCCTGCATTTCGAAGAGCGCCTGATCCCGGACGAGCGGCCGATCATCGAATCCACGCTCGTCGAACTGGCCGACATGAAAGGCTGCCATCTGGTACTCACGACCGGCGGTACCGGGCCCGCGCCGCGCGACGTCACGCCGGAAGCCACGCTGGCGGTTGCCGAGAAGGAGATGCCCGGCTTCGGCGAACAGATGCGCGCGGTCAGCCTGAAATACGTGCCGACCGCGATCCTGTCGCGACAGGTCGCCGTCATCCGGAAACAGGCCTTGATCATCAACCTGCCGGGCCAGCCCAAGGCGATCAAGGAAACGCTGGATGGCGTATTCGCCGCCGTACCCTATTGCATCGACCTCATTGGCGGGCCCTACATCGAGACCGACGAGAGCCTGGTCAAGGCGTTCCGGCCGAAGAGCGCGCTCCGGCCGAAAAGCGGCTGAGCGGTGAAGTTCGGCTCCCTCTACAGCGCGGCTTTCGCCTTGCTGCTGCTGCCGTTCGCCTACGCGATGTTCTTTGCATTCCCTTTCGCGGACGATTTCGGCCGCGCCCTCCTGGCCAACGGACTGTTCGACTGGCGCGGCGGACTGCAGGATGTCGGACGGCACTGGCTGCTCTGGAGCGGGCGGTATACGCACCATTTCCTGGTGGTCTTCCTGGGCGATGCCGTCATGACCCGCACTGGCTACGGCGCCGTCTGCCTCGGCGTGTTCTCCCTCTACGGCTTCGCCTTGTTCGGAATTTTTTCCCAGATTGCAGCCGGCGCTCGCCTGCAGGAGCGCGTGTTCTTCACGCTCGTCTCGCTCGTGGCGCTTGCGGCCGGGCATTCCGCGCTCAACATCACGTTTTACGTCGTCACCGACGCGCTGGGCCTGGGCATCGGCAACGCCATGGTGCTGATGTTCATCTTCGCGCTGTGCAGGATCTGGCATCTGCCGGTCCTGCGGGGCCGGGATATCGCCTTCGCCATCTTCAGTTCCGTTTTCGCCATCGGCTGTTACGAGCACGCCGCCATTGCCGCGTTCGTGGCGGCCGCCCTGGCGACGTGGATGGCTTACCGGTGCGGGCACCCGCATCGCCGCGCCTACCTGCTCGTTGCGGGCGTCACCGGTTTCTTCCTGCTTGTATCTTTCCTCGCGCCCGGCAATTTCAACCGCAAGCGCATCCGCGACGTCACCTGGAACAGGGTGGCGGAACAGCTGCTGCTGGCCGGCCAGGATTGGTCGACGATCGCACTGGGCGCCTTGTACAGCCATTTCGCGCTGCTTGCCCTGTTCCTGGGCCTGGCCGTCACACCCCGGGCCCGCGGCGACGTACGGGCCATTGCACGGGCGGAATTGGCGGCCGCGGGAGTGCTGGCCTTCGTTGCCCTGTCGGCAGGCATCGTCGTCGTACATGCCCTGAGCGACGTGCGCGTGATCGACACCCCGAAACTGCCCGCGAGCATTCATCTGCTGCTGGGCACGGTGCTGGCCTACATGCTGGTCGCTTGCGCGGGAAAGTTGAGAAACCGGGCCGGGCGGGCTCCTGCTATCGTGCTGGTGCTGCCTCTTATGCTTGTATTCGCCGTATCCGCCAACACCCTGGCCACCGTCCGCTCGATATTCACGGGGCAACTGGATTCCTACGCCGCCGGCATGGCGCAGCGCCAGGCCGTCCTCGGCGCAACGCGAAACGCGGACGTAGTGCTTGCGCCGCTCAATGTCTGCCCCTTTCCCTCCTGCCCTGGGGAACCGGTGCCGGCCAGCAGTTCCATCTGGCCCGCGAATTACATTGCGGGCCTGTATGAGCAGCGCAGCGTCGTGACCGCGGCTCCGGATGCATCGCGCGCCTACGCCGCCGTTCCTGCATATCCGGCCATGTCGTGGACCCGGATTCCCGGCAGCGAATTCGACGTGGCGTATGCCGCGGTCGATCCCGGCCCCAATGCGACTTACCAGGACATCTGGGTTTTTGTGCACGCCTCTCGCTCCCTGCCTGCGCCGTCCGTGAGCGTCATCACTGAGCCGCAAAGGGCATGGGCCTGGATCCGCAAGCCACGGCTCCAGCCCATCAAGCCGGAAAATCCCGCGAACGCCAGCGAGTCGACCGCGCTCTACGGCGCGCCGCTGCGGCTGGGCGACCCGACCGAGGTTTCCGCCGTTTCCGTCAGCTTTGACGGCGCCAATTACCATCGCCTTTCCAAGGCCCGGCCATGAGGCTCCCGTGGTAGATGCGACGCAACGCCGCCGGTGCATATCGCTGGTGGTGCCCTTCTACAACGAAGAACAGGGCATTGCCGGATTCGAGGCAGGCCTGCGCCCGGCGTTGGCCGCGCTGCCGGACTGCGATTTCGAGATCGTCTGCGTGGACGACGGCAGCGCCGACGGCACGCTGGAGAAACTGGAGGCGGTCGCCGCGCGCGATCCGCGCTTTGTCGTCATCGGGCTGTCGAGGAATTTCGGCAAGGAAGCGGCGCTGACGGCGGGTATCGACTACGCGGCGGGAGACGCGGTCATTCCCATGGATGCCGACCTGCAGGACCCTCCCGAACTGATCGCCGAACTGGTCGCCCAATGGCGCGACGGGGCGGAGGTCGTGCTGGCGCGGCGCGCCGACCGTTCTTCCGACACCTACCTGAAGCGCAGCGTCTCCGGCCTGTTCTACAAGATCTACAACAGGCTTTCGGATATCGAACTGCCCGAGAACGTCGGCGATTTCCGCCTCATGGACCGGGTGGCGGTGGACGCACTGAAGCAGCTGCCGGAACAGCAGCGCTTCATGAAGGGGTTGTTCGCCTGGGTCGGCTTCAAGACCCGCAGCATCGAATACCGGCGCGCGCCCCGCGCCTCCGGGCAAACCAAGTTCACCGGCCTGCGCCTCTGGAATTTCGCGCTCGACGGCATCACCAGCTTCAGTACCCTGCCCTTGCGCGTGTGGACTTACCTGGGGGCGATCGGCGCGCTCGTCAGTTTCTCCTACGGGGCCTACATCCTTTTGCGCACGCTGATACGGGGCGTCGATGTGCCCGGCTATGCCTCCCTGCTCGCGGCGACGCTTTTCGTCGGCAGCCTGCAGCTGTTGAGCATTGGCATCCTCGGCGAATACATCGGCCGCATCTACCTGGAATCCAAACGAAGGCCCAAGTACATCGTGCGCAGTACGCGTCGGCAGGCAAAACCATGAGCCTCGAAACCATTGAAATCGAAACCGGGCCGAATCCGTCGGCCGCGGTGATCTGGCTGCACGGCCTGGGCGCGGACGGCAGCGACTTCGAGCCGGTCGTGCCGGAACTCCGCCTGCCGGCCTCGAAGCCGGTGCGCTTCGTCTTCCCGAACGCGCCGCAGCGCCCGGTGACCATCAACATGGGCATGCGCATGCCCGCCTGGTACGACATCCTGCAGCTCGGCGGCGGGCCCGAGGACGAAGCCGGGATCCGCGCCTCGCAGGCGCAGATCGAAAGCCTCATGGAAAGGGAGAAAACGCGCGGCGTTCCCGCGCGCCGCATCGTCCTCGCCGGATTCTCGCAAGGGGGTGCGATCGTGCTGCAGACAGCGCTGCGCCACGCCGAGCGGCTCGCCGGCGTGATGGCGCTTTCAACTTATTTGCCCTTGTCACGGAATCTGCAAATAGAACGCGCGGCCATGAATAGCGATGTTCCGGTTTTCATGGCACACGGAACTTTCGACCCGATGATTCCGATGGCCCGCGCCATGCAGTCGCGCGACGTACTGGTCGGTCTCGGCTACCCCGTGGAATGGCGCGAATACCCGATGCCGCACTCGGTCTGCCCGCAGGAAATCGCGGACATCGCCGCGTTCCTGCTCAGGATTCTCTGATCATCTCGCGGAAGCGGGCGATTTCGTAATCCTCGCCGCGCTCGGCGACCGCCTGCGGGATGTAGACGTGGTGGCGCTCGCCGCGCGCCACCTCGAGGTTCTGCGCCGGCGCGAACACGCCCGGCTTGAGCACGATGCGCGCTTCCGCGGCCTCGCCGTTCTTCAGCAGCACGCCCTGCTCGGAAAACGCCGCCGCGCCGCTGACCGCGAACTTCGACAGCACCGGCGTCTTGGACAGGGTCTCGATGCCAACGCGGGCCTGCGCGCCCGCGGTCTTGTTCACCCGGCGCACGACACCGAGTACCCAGTTGCTGCCGCCCTCAGGCTGCAGCGCAAGCAGCGCGCCGACGCGCAGCCAGTCGCCTTTCAACTGCGGCACCACTGCGCCAAAGCCTCCGGCGCTCACGTTCTCGACGATCCAGCTCTCGGAATTCTGGTTGTCGAAGCTGAGCGAACCGCCGCCGCCGAGCACGCCGACGACGCCGTCGTAGCCGTAGGTGACCGACAGGCGCGACTTGACCGCGTGCCGTTGCGTCTTGCGCTCCGGCGCCTGCGGCGACCAGTACATGTGCAGGTGGCGCAGCACTTCGAGCGCAGCCTGCGGCTCGTCGAGGCCGCCCAGGCCCAGTTCCGTCGGCAGCTTGCCGCCGACCATCAGGCGTTCCGCGTGCTCATGCGCCTCGTCGAGCGCGGCGCCGGCGCCGAAACAGCGCAGGGCGGGCCCCGCTTTCGGCGCACGCGAAACGCGCGCGGGCGACATGGCCTGCGCCAGGTCCGTCCAGAACACGAACTCGGGCGCCGGCGCCGCGCCGATCACGAAGCGCGGCGCGAAGGCGGCGATGAGGCGCTCAGCCAGCTCCACCTCGAGCGGCAGCAGGCCATCGGGTGCGCTGGCGCTGAACATCGCCGCTTTCAGGAATTCCAGTTGCGGCGTGGATTCGCCGCCGGGCCCGGGGTAGGCCGCGACTTTTGCCTGCGCCAGCTGGCGGACTTCGGCGTAGGCGTAGACGCTGTTGAATACCCCCCAGGTCCCGAGGTCGATGGGACCGTAGCGCATGTGCATCCACTTGATCTGCTGCGCGAAGCTGCGCAGCGTGCGCACCAGCAGCAGCGGCAATTGCGCCTTCGCGGCTTCCGCGCCTTTCGTGCCCTGGACGAAATGGTCGACCGAGCGGGCGTAGGCGAGGCCGGCCTGCTTCCAGTAGCTGTGCAGGGCGGTCCAAAGCCGGTTTTCCTGGAAGCGCGAAGGCCGGGCCGCGCCGAAATATTCTTTCGCCAGCTTGCGCAAGCGCGGCTGCGCCGTGTCATCGAGCAGCAGAAGCAGTTGCAGCCGGACATCTGGCTTGAAGCCCTCGGCGGTCGCGACCGATTCCGTCCAGTGCATCAGTTCGTCGACCGCCTTGGCGTCGTCCCCCGGCAACGCCTCGAGCAACCGCTTGGCCTCTTTCGGGTCGGCCAGGGGATGGTCCGGCTTTCCGCCGCCAAAGAGCTTCATCTAGTCTTACCTCCGCAAGCCGTGCATGATACCCCCAGCCCATGCGCTTCCTGATCGTCGACGAATCCGGCCAGATCCGCCGAACACTTTCTGACATGCTGCGTGCTCGCTGGCCCGAGGCCCGCGTCGACGAGTGGAATCCGCGCGAGCGCGGCAACCCTGCCGGCGAGCTGGCGCGCTCCAGCTATGACGCCGTGCTGCTCGAAGCCCATCCGGCGGGAGCCGACGGCCTGGCCTGGCTGGCGGAGATCCGCGGGCACGCCAGCGCGCCGCCGGTGGTCCTGGTCGCCGACCACGGCGACACGCACGTCGCGATCCAGGCCATGAAAGCCGGCGCAGCGGATTTCGTCCGCAAGACGGGCCTGACGCCGCAGCTCCTGGGGCGCTCGCTGGAAGACGCGATGCTCGAGCACGAAATTCGGCGCCAGGAGATCACGGGCACGCATACCCCGTTTACGCGCACGGTGCCGATCCAGCTGAACCGCATTGGCGCCCCGCCGCCGGGATCGGCAGTGTCGATCCAGGGCTACCGCACGCTGCGCATGATCGGCGAAGGCGGCATGGCGCAGGTCTACCTGTCCGAGAGGGTGCGCGACGGGCTGCAGCTCGTCCTCAAGGTCCTCGACCCAGGCCTGCGAAGCAACGGCACCTTCCTGCAGCGCTTCAAGCGCGAGTACGACCTGCTCGCTTCGCTCGAGAACGAGTACGTGGCGCGCATCTACGACCACGGCTTCTCCGGCGAGCATCCCTATATCGCGATGGAATACCTGTCCGGCGGCACGCTCGCAGCGCGCATCCAGGAAGGCATGACGTCGCTCGCCGCGCTGCGCCTCACCTCGCAGATCGCCAAGGCGCTGGACGCGATCCATTCGCACGACATCGTGCACCGGGATCTGAAGCCGCAGAACATCATGTTCCGCGACAACGGCCGGCCAGTGATCGTGGACTTCGGCCTGGCGAAGGACCTGGACTCGACCACCAACCTGACGCGCCACGGCGAGGTCATGGCCACGCCGAGGTACATGAGCCCGGAGCAGTGCATGGGCAGGCAGGCGGACGCGCGTTCCGACCTGTACAGCCTCGGCGCGATTTTTTACGAGATGATCGCCGGCCACAAGCTGTTCGGCGACGAGGGCCCGGCGGGGCTCGTCTACCAGCACGTGCACGGCGAGATCCCGCTGCTGCCGGAGCGGCTGGCGGGCTACCAGACCATCATCGACCGCCTGCTGGCGAAAAAACCCGAAGACCGCTTCCAGAGCGCGCGCGAACTTTTCGCTACCATCGCGGTATGACGCACGCATCCCGGGTTCCCGGCGAACGCCAGTACCTCGACCTGCTCTCGGAAGTGCTGCAGGAGGGCGCGCCCAAGTCCGACCGCACCGGCACCGGCACGCTTTCGGTATTCGGCCGCCAGCTGCGCTTCGACCTGGATGGCAGCTTCCCGCTGCTCACCACCAAGAAACTGCACCTGAAATCCATCATCCTGGAGCTGCTCTGGTTCCTGCGCGGCGACACCAACGTGCAATGGCTGCAGCAGCGCGGCGTGTCGATCTGGGACGAATGGGCCGACGAGAACGGCGAACTCGGCCCGGTCTACGGCTACCAGTGGCGCCACTGGCGCACGCCGGGGGGCGGGGAAGTCGACCAGATCGCGAACGTCATCGAATCGATCCGGAAAAAACCGGATTCGCGCCGCCACCTGGTGAGCGCCTGGAACCCGGCAGACGTCGACCGCATGGCGTTGCCGCCCTGCCACGCGCTATTTCAGTTCTATGTCGCCAACGGCAGGCTGTCCTGCCAGATGTACCAGCGCAGCGCGGACCTGTTCCTCGGCGTGCCATTCAACATCGCTTCCTATGCGCTGCTCACCCTGATGGTGGCGCAGGTCACCGGCCTGAAGCCCGCAGAGTTCGTGCTGACGCTGGGCGACGCCCACCTGTACCTGAACCACCTCGAGCAGGCGCGCGAACAGGTCGGGCGCACGCCGAGGCCGTTTCCGCGCATGAAGCTCAATCCCTCGGTAAAGGACGTGTTCGCCTTCGCCTACGAGGACTTCACTCTGGAAGGCTACGAACCGCACCCGGCCATCAAGGCGCCGATCGCCGTCTAGCGCGAGCAGGCAAAAAAATGGCCCGCCTCTCTAGGGGGTAGAGGACGGGCCGGGGGGAAAATCGGGAGGAGCCGGGTCTACTTGGTCATCAGGATTTGCACCGCGTAGATGGCGCCGGTGCCGGCGAACAGGTAGACGAACAGCTCGGAGTAGTAGTTGCGCTGGGTAATCGAAATCCAGGCGCGCAGCAGCCAAGCGCACACGCCGATCACCAGGAATGCCAGAGCGGCGGCCATGCCGCCGGCCAGGCTGCGGCCGAAGAGCTGCGCAAGCCAGCCGCCGGGCACGACCAGGTGGTAGATGGTGCCGCCCACGCCCAGCATGACCAGCGCCGCGATCGCGAATCCTGCCAACGCCCGGAAGAAGGCGCTCGTGTCGCTGACGTGCTTCAGTTTCGCGTTGCTCATTGCGGCCCTCACACGCGCTCGATGCCGGAACCGTCGACGATACGCACGCGGTCGCCGACCGCGAAGGGCGGCTGCTCCTTGCGCGCCAGCGTGCGCAGGCTGCCATCCTCCAGGCGCACGGCAATGCGCCACTCGGTGTGTTTCTTGACGTTGCGTTCGATCTCGTTGCCCGCGTAGGCGCCGCCCGCGGCGCCGCCGATCGTCAGCAGCGTGCGCGTGCCGCCATGGCCGAACTGGTTGCCGAGCACTCCGCCTGCAACGCCGCCGGCGACTGCGCCGACGCCGCTGGTCGATCCCTTGACCTCGACGGCGTGGACTGACTCGATCACGCCACAGTTGGCGCAGGGAGCAGCCGCGGTCTTGGCTGTCGAAAGATGTGCCGCCGGATGATCAACCGGGATTTTCTGCGCCGCCGCGTCGGGTGCGACCACCTCGCTGGATTTCGTGTTGCCAGCCGGCAGAACCCCGGTCAGCGCCGCGGCGCCAAGAAGGCTGAATACCAGCACCGCCGCCGCTGCGGCGACGAGCATCGGATGCGTCCTTGTGCTTGCCTGTTCCATGAGGGACTCCCAAGCGTCTCCCTCACGATCATTTGCAATCGCCGTGCCAGAATGGGAATAGCGCCTGCAGACAGTGGCTTAGAAGGAAGCCGTGACGAAATTCCACCCCGGCGGCGCGGCATATCCGTCGCCGCCTGGCGACTCGATCAGCCGCGCGCGCGCGAAACGCTTGATAAGGCGCGGTTCTCGCTGTCTGCGCGCGGCGACGGCTTGAACATGCCGGGCTCGAGCGCATGCCTGTCGAGCAAGCGGTAGAACTCGGTGCGGTTGCGGCCTGCAAGCCGCGCCGCCTGCGTGACGTTGCCCGCCGTGATCTTTAGGATGCGCGCCAGGTAGTCGCGCTCGAAGGCGCGGCGCGCTTCGTCCAGCGGCGTGAGCGAAGAGTCGCCGGCGTCCAGCGCCTGGCGCACGAGCGAAGCCGGGATCACGTCGGTGGCCGAGAGCGCCACTGCCTGCTCGACCACGTTCAGCAGCTGGCGCACGTTGCCGGGCCAGGACGCCGATACCAGCAGCTCCATGGCCTCGGGGGACATCGCCAGGCGCGGGCGGTCGTAACGGCGCGCAAAATCCGCGAGGAAATGGCCGGCGAGCAGCGGGACGTCCTCGCGCCGCTCGGCGAGCGCCGGCAGCGCGAGCTTCACCACGTTCAGCCGGTAGTAGAGGTCTTCGCGGAACTCGCCCGCGGCGATGCGCTCTTCCAGCTTGCGGTGCGTCGCGGAGACCACGCGCACGTCCACTTCGATGCTGTCGTTGGACCCGACCGGGCGGACCACGCGCTCTTCGAGCGTGCGCAGCAGCTTCACCTGCAGCGCGGGCGGCATGTCGCCGATTTCGTCTAGGAACAGCGTGCCGCCCTGGGCGGCCTGGAACAGGCCCATGCGGTCCTGCACCGCGCCAGTGAAGGATCCTTTCTTGTGGCCGAACAGCTCCGACTCGAGCAACCCTTCCGGAATCGCGCCGCAGTTCACCGCCACGAAAGGCGCGTCCGAACGCCGGCTGGCCCGGTGTATTGCGCGCGCCAGCAACTCCTTGCCGGTTCCGCTCGCACCCAGGATGCAGACGGCCGCGTCGGAAAGCGCAACGCGGCGCGCCTGCGCCAGTAGCGCTTCCATCGCGGGCGAGCGCGTCACCAGGTCGGTACGCCAGGCCGCGTCCGGGCCGCCGGGGGCGCCGGAAAGGCGCAGCGCCTCGGCGACCGTGTCGAGCAGCACTTTCGGATCGAAGGGCTTGGTAAGGAAGCCGAATACGCCGCGCTGCGTCGCCGCGACCGCCTCCGGGATCGTGCCGTGCGCGGTGAGGATCACCACCGGCAGCGCCGGCGCCTCGCGATGGATCGCATCGAACAGGGCGAGCCCGTCCATGCCCTCCATGCGCAGGTCCGTGATCACGAGCTCGCAGGGCGACACCGCCAGCGCCGCCAGCGCCGCCTGGCCGGATTCGGCGGTGGTGACCGCGTAACCCGCTGCGCCCAGTCGCATGGAGATGAGCTGCAGCAAGCTCTTGTCGTCGTCGACCAGCAGGATTCTTTTCGGATTTTTTTCCATGGTTTACCTCGTCTCTGTGGTCAAACGGTCTTCACGCTCCAGGATGCCGCGCTCGATGGACTTCATGGCGTCGAGCTGGCGTCGCAGCGCCTCTTCGCGCCGGCTGGCGGCGCGCATCTGTTTCTGCCGCTCGGCGGTTTCCGCCGCCAGCTGCGCCTGTAGTTGCGCGACCTCGGCCCTGCATTCGTCCAGCTTCTCGCCCGCCTGCGGTCCGCCCGAGGCGCAGCCGGCGAGCAGAATTGCGGCGAGCAGGGCCATCGCCTTCATGCGGCCTCCGCGAGCGAAATTGCCGGGCGC
The DNA here is from genome assembly GCA_035499575.1 of Burkholderiales bacterium. Classification (GTDB taxonomy): domain Bacteria; phylum Pseudomonadota; class Gammaproteobacteria; order Burkholderiales; family SG8-39; genus RBG-16-66-20. The sequence goes on from DATJYN010000080.1 coordinate 43,282, forward strand.
AGCGGCAGGGTGACGCGAAAATGCCCGCCGCGCGCGCCCGCCACGACTTCGATGCGCCCGCCGTGCGCCTCGGTGAATTCGCGCGCGATGGCCAAGCCGAGGCCGGTTCCCTCGGCGCGGCCGAACGCGCCCGCCCGGCCGCGGAAGAACGCCTCGAAAATCGCCTCGCGCTCCTCTAGCGGCACGCCGGGCCCGCTGTCGAAGACATCGATCAGCGCCGAACCGTCGTGCTGGCGCGCGAGCACGCGGATCTCGCCGCCGACCGGCGTGAACTTGACCGCGTTGCCAACCAGGTTGTCGATGACGGAGCGCAGCTTCGCCGCGTCCACCCAGACCGTGATCGAAGCCGACTCCAGCGCCAGGCGCTGCGACTTGGCTTGTGCCGCAAGCTGGTGCGAACGCACGCATTGCCGCAGCAGCCCGTCGAGCGCCACCGCGCCGATCTGCAGGCCGGAGGCGGCGTGCAGCGCGCGCTGGTAATCGAGCAGGTCTTCGATCAGGCGCTGCAGCTTCACGCTGTTGTCCCGCAGGATGGCGACCACCTGGCGCTGCGGCGGCGCGAGTGGTCCGGCGACCTGGTCGTTCAACAGTTCGGTGCCCTCGCGCAGCGCTGCGAGCGGGGTCTTCAGATCATGCGAAAGATGCCGCAGGAAGCGGTTCTTCTGCGCTTCCAGCTCGGTCAGGCGCTGGCGCAGCCAGTCGAGCCGCTCGCCCAGGCTCTGCAGGTCCTCGGGCCCGCTGACGCGGATCGGGCGCGCGAAATCGGCGCTGCCGAGCTGCCGGATCGCCGCATCGAGCTCCGCAATCGGCCGCGCGATCAGGCGCGTCAACGCCAGCGCCGCCGCCAGCGCCAGCGCGGTGGCGATCAGCACCATCACGATCAGCCGCCGGTGCACGTCTTCCGCGCTCGCGCCCAGGCGATCCACTTCCCTGTCGGCGACGGAATAGCTGACCGCCAGCACCTGGTACGCGTCGTCGACGAGTGCGCCCGTCAGCGCGCGCACGGCGCGCGGGTCCGGCGCACCCTTCGGTGCCTTGCCGACGTAGTCGTAGAGCGCCTGCTCCCGCGCGATGGTGCGATACAGCACTGCTCGCGGTTCGTCCTTCGGCGTGAGCGACAACAGCTCAGCCGAAAGCTGCTTAAAACCGTCGTGGGCGCGCGCGAAATCGGCGCGCAGCCGCTCATCCGGCGTCACCGCGAGCTGCAGCGCCAGTCGCTCGATCGAGCCGATGCGGTCCACCACCGACCGGCTGGCGCGCGCCGCCGCCGAAGCGCCCGACACCGCGCTGCGGCTTTGCTCTGTCAGCCGTTCCGTATGCCATGCCGAATACAGCAGCGTGCCGATTAGCGGCAGCGCGACCAGCAGGAAAGCCGCAACCAGCAGGCCAAGGAACGATCGCGGGTAACGCAGCGCCGAGATGGTTCGCTCCGCGTCCATGCACCTATAATGGCATGCAAAACAACGTCAACTTCAGGCGAAATGTCACAGATCAGCGACAGTTTGCTGTCACCTGTCGGCGACAGTCCGGCGGGAATTTCGTTCGCCGGGAATATTGCACATTGAGCGTGGCCACGCGGGTCTATCTGGTCGCGGCCGTCGCGCGCAACGGCGTGATCGGCACCAACGGCCGGCTGCCCTGGCACCTGCCGGAGGACCTCAAGCACTTCAAGAAACTCACGCTCGGCCACCCCGTGATCATGGGCCGGCGTACTTGGGACTCGCTCGGCAAGGCGCTGCCCGGCCGCGAGAACATCGTCATCAGTCGAAAGGCCGGCTTCGAGGCGCCGGGTGCGAGTGTCGCTTCGTCGGTGGAGGCGGCAATTGCCCTATGCGCCGGCGAACCGACGGCGTTCGTGATCGGCGGCGCGGAAATCTACGCCACGGCACTGCAGCTCGCCGACGGCCTAGTGCTCACCGAACTTGACCGCGACTACGAAGGCGATACGCGCTTCCCCGCCTGGGACCGCAGCGCTTGGCGCGCAAGCCAAAAGGAAACGCACACCGCTGCGGACGGCATGCGTTTCGATTTCGTGCTGTACGAGCGGGCGGGCAGCGCCTAGCGCTGCGACTCGAAGACGCGGACTTCCGGCAGCGGGAAGCCGTTGAACTCGCTGGCGTAGGCAGTGGTGTAGGCGCCGGCGTTGCGGATGTAGATGAAGTCGCCTTCCTGCAGGTCCGAAGGCAGCGGCTCGTCGCGCAGGATCACGTCTACCGAATCGCAGGTCGGCCCGGCAACATGCCAAGGCGCGTCCGGTCCCGAGCGGTCGGTGCGCAGCTTGTACTTCAGGCCCTCGGTGGTTTCTATGATGCCGCCGAACAAGCCCGCGTCCCAGTGCATCCACCGCTTGCCGCCGCGGGTGGTGGTGCCCATCACGCGGCAAACGAAATAGCCGGCGTCTGAAACGAGGTAGCGCCCCGGTTCGGCGACGACCTGGACTTCGGCGGGGAACGCCTCGAGTGCTTCGTTCACCACCTCGCCGATCACCTCGATCGACGGGATCGGCTTGACATGGCGCACCGGGAAGCCGCCGCCGACGTCGAGCATGCGCGGCCGCAGGCCCGCCTTCGTCATCTCGTCGAACAGCACACGCGCCTTCTCGATGCCGACGCGCCAGTTCTCGGGGTTGCGGCACTGCGAGCCGGCGTGGAAAGTCACGCCGGCAAGGTCGGCGCCGATTTTCGCCGCGGTCAGGATGACTTCGTGCGCTTCCCCCGCGCCCGCGCCGAACTTCCCCGACAGCGGCCAGTCGCTGCCGATGTTCGGGGTGGCGACGCGCAGGTAG